>JADFGN010000350.1 GCA_022567695.1 Candidatus Poribacteria bacterium
AATCGTCGCGCCAGTTTCCTCTTTGACTCTGGCTTCTTCTTCAGCGTCACCACACCACCAAACGCGAGCAAATCCTTCAGCCACTGCCGCTTTGAAGGAGTCGTAGTCGGTTGGCTCGTGAATATTAGAATCACGGAATTCGGTGGCACGTTGTAATAGGCTGTTTTGAATAGACGTCAGTGTATCGTTGACTGCTTCAGACAATCCTGCCAATGGTATGAACGCCTTTCCGTCGCGTCCCGGTTGGTCGCGGCGAGCAAGAACAACCTGTTCCTTTTTCACGTCGCGGGGACCGATCTCGATTCGCAACGGTACACCTTTCAGTTCCCATTCGTTGAATTTCCAGCCGGGAGAGTATTCATCGCGGTCATCGACTTTCACGCGAACGTCGTCCGCCAACGCCGCTTCTATCTTTTTAACACATTCAAGAACTGCGCTTTTCTCGGCGTCCTTCTTATAAATTGGCACAATTACCACTTGACTCGGTGCGAGGCGTGGCGGCAAAATGAGCCCTTGATCATCGCCGTGAACCATGATAATACCGCCAATTATTCGGGTACTCATGCCCCAACTGGTCGTCCAACAGTATTGTTGCTTGTGGTTCGAATCGAGATATTGAATATCAAATGCTTTAGCGAATTTCTGCCCAAAATAGTGGGAGGTCGCCGCTTGCAATGCCCGTCGATCCCCCATCATCGCTTCAATTGAGTAGGAGGCTTCAGCGCCGGGAAATTTCTCGCTTTCACTTTTACGCCCCGGGATGACAGGGATGGCGGCTTCATTGCGAGCAAAATCGGTGTATAGATCGAGAATCAGCATTGTCTCCTCTTGGGCCTCTTCGGAAGTGGCATGGGCGGTGTGTCCTTCTTGCCAGAGAAATTCCATCGTTCGCAAAAATAGGCGTGTACGCAATTCCCACCGTACGACGTTTCCCCACTGGTTGATAAGTATCGGGAGGTCACGGTATGACTGAATCCACTGGCTATACATGTATCCGATGATTGTTTCTGAAGTCGGACGCACCACGAGCGGCTCCTCCAGTTTTTTGCCACCTCCATGCGTGACAATAGCGAGTTCTGGCGCAAAGCCTTCCACATGCTCCGCTTCCTTCTCAATAAAGCTCTTTGGAATAAGAAGCGGGAACGAGGCGTTTTCGTGCCCTGTTTCCTTAAAACGGCGATCAAGGCTTGCTTTCACATTTTCCCACAGCGCGTAACCGTAAGGGCGGATGACCATGCAGCCACGCACGGGAGCATAATCCGCGAGTTGTGCCTGCTTGATGACCTCAGTGTACCACTTTGAGTAGTCCTCCCTACGCGGGGTGATTTTTGCAAACATATCGAAATTGTCTCCTGTAAATGTATGATATACTTAGCAATGCTACAATGGTCGGGGCGCCGCAAAACTGCGCTTTTTTCGATGCGGGGGATTCGATTCAGGATACAAGATTCATTGCATCCCCGATAGATCGGGATCTTCGCTTCGCTCGACTTGCATCTTGTATCGGCCATCTATATCGATTGATAGTCTGGTTCATTGTAAAAGTGCAATTTGATTCGGTGTTGAGTACAAGCTTACTTGTCTGTCAGCGCAGCGATTCCCGGCAATTCCTTTCCTTCCAGAAACTCCAGCAACGCGCCGCCGCCTGTCGAGATATGAGAAATCCGATTTGCGACTCCAGCTTGATGTACCGCCGCAACGCAATCGCCACCACCGATAACGCTAAACGCATCAGACGCTGCGACATGCTTGGCGATTTCGATTGTGCCTTGAGCAAACTGCTCGAATTCGTAGACGCCCAAAGGCCCATTCCACACCACCGTTTTCGCTCTATCAATGACCTCACCAAAGTGCGCGACTGTTTTGGGGCCAATGTCTAATCCCTCCCAACCATCAGGAATTTCCCCACATTTCACAACTTCAGGTTTTGTATCTGCGCTAAACTCTCTTCCGATAACGTGGTCATGATGCAGATGGAGTGCCAGATTTCGATTGTCTGCCTTCTTCAATAATTCATTCGCCAGATCCAGTTTGTCTTCCTCCAAAATCGAGTTACCGATCTGCATCCCCATCGCCTTGAGGAAGGTATACGCCATGCCTCCGCCGATAATCAGTTCATCAACTTGGCTGATTAGGTTTTCAACCACTCCGATTTTGTCAGAGATCTTCGCACCTCCGAGAATCGCAACAAATGGGCGCTCCGGATTTTGAAGAACTTTGCTGAGAGATTTAACCTCCTTTTCCATCAACAGCCCTGCTGCACACTGATCTAAATAGTGCGTTACCCCTTCAGTTGACGCATGTGCGCGGTGTGCTGTCCCAAAGGCATCGTTGACATAAACATCTGCGAGTGACGCTAGCTTACTTGCGAATTCTGAATCGTTTGCCGTCTCTTCTTTGTAGAAGCGGACGTTTTCGAGCAGAAGGATATCCCCCTCTTGAAGTTCTGAAGCAACCGCTTCAACCTCTGTACCGATGCAATCCACAACATGCTTAACGCGCTGTCCGAGTAATTTGCTGAGATTGACCGCAAGTGGTTCTGTGGAAAATATCGGATCGAACCCCTTGGGGCGTCCTAAATGCGTTACCAAGATGATCTTTGCCCCACTATGGATGAGTTGCATAATGGTCGGCAGAGCAGCCTGGATGCGCGTATCGTCGGTAATTTTTCCCCCATCCATCGGCACATTGAAGTCAACGCGCACCAATACGCGCTTGCCTTGTAAGTTCAAATCATCAAGTCCAAGTTTTTTTGTCATGATTCCGTCTCCATGAAGAATCGGTCGCCATTCATGATGTTTCCTTCTCACTTCGTTTCGGAGTTCCATATAAATAGTGATCGTGTTCAACAGACCAATCTTCAGGTCCTTCAATCGTGCCCCCTAATTCTTCCAGCAAATTCCAAAGATTGCCACTAGGTTGAGGTGTTTTAGGCTCTTGTGGCGTTCGAGCGATCTTTTCACCAATCGTAATTTCATAACGCTCACATGGCTCCAAATCCAGCTTTTCCTCTGGGACAAGCACTTTTCCATCAAAGACTACGCGAATTTTCATGATTTATCCTCCACTTGTATTGCACATTCCGCGAAACAACCGTTCAATTCATTCACTCACTTCTCGCGCTGCTTCTACCACCTTCTGTGCAGCTTCTGCAAGTCCATCAGCGGCAATCAGGTTTAAACCAGAATCCGCGAGAATCTGTTTTCCTAATTCGACGTTTGTGCCCTCCAACCGCACAACAAGTGGCACTTTAAGATCTATCTGCTTGACCGCCTCGATAATTCCTTCGGCGATCACGTCGCATTTCATGATACCACCGAAGATATTGACCAAGACCGCCTTCACCTGCTCGTCCGCGAGAATCAATCGGAAAGCGTGTGAGACCGTTTCCGTCGTGGCACTCCCACCGACATCGAGAAAATTCGCAGGCTCACCGCCGTGTAGTTTTATCAGATCCATCGTCGCCATTGCGAGCCCTGCCCCGTTGACCATGCAACCGATGTTTCCATCAAGGCTAATGTAACTTAGGCCGAACTTCTTAGCCTCCAACTCACGTTCCTCTTCTTCGTGTCGATCGCGCATCGCTTCGATGTCTTTATGTCGTCCAAGTGCGTTGTCATCAAAATTGAGCTTTGCATCAAGCGCAACGACTTCCTGTTTCTCATCGGTTCTTGTGATGGCAAGCGGATTAATCTCGGCGAGGGAACAGTCAGAATTGACGAAAGCGTCATACAAACCGAGCATCAACTTCGCTGCACTATTCACAAGATCGCCGGGGATATTTAAGCCGTAAGCCATCTTTCGGGCTTGAAAGGGTTGCAAACCGATTGCCGGATCGATTGTCTCCTTGAGGATTTTTTCCGGCTGACTCGCAGCAACCTCTTCAATATCAACGCCGCCTTCCTCGCTTCCCATCATCACAATGCGTGAACTCTCGCGATCGACGACGATGCTGAGATAGAGTTCTTTTTCGATTTCGCTGGCTTCAGCAATCAGCACCTTGTGAACCCGTTTTCCGTTGGGGCCGGTCTGATGAGTGACAAGTTGCATGCCGAGGATTGCTTCAGCGTGTTTCCTGACCTCTTCAGAATTTTTCGCAAGCTTGACGCCGCCACCTTTCCCACGACCACCGGCGTGAATCTGCGCTTTTACAACATACATCGGACAATCGAGCTTGCTGGCGATTGCCTCCGCTTCATCGGGCGTTAACGCCACTTCCCCGCGTGGGACGTTGACGCCGTGTGCTTTTAAAATTTCTTTTGCTTGATATTCATGTACGTTCATTCAGTTCCTCCTTAGTATCTGTTGTTTGATAACATGAATTAGCAAGTTGTAGCCAAGATTCGTCAGCATCAGCGATGTGTTGCGCTATATGCTGGAATTCTAATTTCATATCCATTAACAGATCGCCTAGTGCTTCAGTATTCTTTAATGGCGTTAATTCAAGTGCCGGGATGAGTTGATAATAGATAGTGTTGAAAGACTCAAAAGCATCCCAAAGCAGCGCGGTGAGAGGGCTGACTTCCTCCTGATTGGCTCTACAGATCTCCGCGATTTTATCGTTAAATTGCCCGCTAATTTCTTTGGCTCTGGCACGTACCTTCTTCAGATCTTCTATCTCATAGGCTGTTTTAGATACAGTTCCCATTGTAATTACTCCTTGTCATCATAAATTTCTCGTCTTTGGGCTTCGCGAATGACGAGATTAAGTTGCTCTTGCCAAACTATGATTTCTTTTTGCCAATGTCGAACGGCACGGCTCGTTGGTTCATTGACAATTTTCTGTTCGTGGGAAGCAATGTTCCGTCGAAGCGAACGTACCAACCCATAACGCTTGCAGAGCAGCGCATAGCCGAGGGCACTGGCCTGTCCGTTAAAGACGTGCGCGAGGAGTTCGCCGACGAAATTGCCGAGATACACCGGATCCAACCGGAAATGCAAGAAACCGCGGAAGTCGAAAACGAAGTTGCCGAGATAGACGTCGATATTATTCTTGAGGAAGTACCGGACGTTGTGAACTTGCAATCTGAGCAATTTGACCTGCTGGTCAAGATGTATCAGGCCAATCCCGCGGGCATTGATTGGGAAGATGTTATCGCGGTCTCTTCATTGCGCAACAAAGATAAGATTTTAAACAAGGATTTGGAGCCGGAAGAACGTCAGGCACTTGAAGCGCGCCAGGCCTCGGAAGCCGAAGCCGATCAAATTGTTAAGGCCGGCGCTGTGGCTGATATTGAAGCAACAAAAGCCAAAGCAGGAAAAGACCAGGCAGACGCTGAAGGCCAGCAACTTGAGAACGCCGCACAAAGGCAAGGCCTGCAAGAATTATTAAAGTTTGTGAATCGCGATCAGATTTTGTAGACTGCGTTCAATCCGCCGCCGGGTTATCGGGCGATCAAGCCGCCGTTGTACGGGCGAGAAGTAGAGGTTGTAAATGGATACACCAGAAACCATTTTTGATGGTGCGCCGCCAGCAGACGATAAACCTGCCGATGACAAACCAAAGGGTGAGGACAGTTCAGACGAAGTTAAACCAGGCGAAGGCGAAACGGACACAACTAAAGTTGTAGACGATAAAACCGGATCTGACGATACAGAAGCTGGAAAGAAAGACGATGCGCCACCGGCATCGAAAGATGAAACTCAGGTTCCATTAGCAGCATTACAGGAGCAACGCGATAAGCGTCAGGCGGTAGAGCGAGAGCGAGATGATCTTCTAGCGAAACTGAACAAGTCTGAAAAGCCTGGTGAACTAACATCAGTATTTGACGATGAAGCAAAGTTTCGATCAGAGCTTCAAAACGATTTCGACTCCCAACTGAACAATCAGAGGTACAATCAAAGTCAGTTTTTTGTTGAGCAAGACATAGGCAAGGACGTACTGGCCACTAAGGTTGAGACATTCAAAACCCTGGCAGCCGCTAATCCAGCCTTAACGCAACAAATGGCGAATGCAATCAGCCCTTATCACGAAATGGTGACGATAGTTGATCAGCACAGCGAACTGGCCAAGATGCAGGATTTACCTGCGTACAAGGCACAACTCAAGGCTGAGGCGAAAGCTGAGGTACTAGCTGAGATGAAAGCCGGCTCTGATGATAGCGATAAATTGCGTGACTCTATTTCCGATTCATTAGCGGGCGACGCTTCAGTGGGTAAAAGAGACTCCGCTGCAGTTCATACCCCCAAAACGGCAGAGGAAGTCTACAACTAGGCTTTCTTAAAGGAGTTTTATTATGGCGGACACAAGTGCTGCTACTGGACTAGTGGTCCAGAACTGGGATGCGGATTTCTTCATGGAATCCCTGAACGCAAACATTTTCAAGCCCTTCATGGGCACCGCAAAAAACTCGGTGATTCAGGTCAATGAAGATTTGACCAAGAAGCCGGGCGACAGCATTACATTCTCCCTGGTGAACAAGCTCTCTGGTTCGGGCGTCACCGGCAATTCGACCCTGGAAGGCAACGAAGAAGCAATGATTTCTCGTTCCCAAAAGGTCACGATTGATCAGAAGCGGAACGCGGTAAGAGTGCCCGTTCTGGAAGATCAATTCAGCGCTATTCCGTTGCGTAATGCGGCCAAAGACGTGCTGCTTGATTGGAATATGGAACTGAACCGCGACGATATTATCAACGCGCTCGGCTCTATTCTGGGCGTGGTCTACGCCAGTGCATCAGAAGCCAATAAAGACATCTGGTTGGTAGATAATGCCGACCGCGTACTGTTTGGTGCTTTGGTGGCCAATGCGGTCTCAAACGATCACTCAGTAGCTCTGGCGACTATTGATAATACGGCGGACAAGCTGACGACTGCGGCACTGTCGCTGATGAAGCGACGCGCCAAAACATCCAGCCCAAAAATCAGACCGCTCAAGCCCCGCAAGGGATTTGTAACATCTGATTCCTATGTGCTGTTTGCCCCATCATTGCTGGTGCGCGACCTGGCCCTTGAAACGGCGTTTCTACAAGCCAACCGAGAAGCGAGAAATCGCGGCAAGCTAAACCCGTTATTTGCGGGTGCCGATTACATCTGGGACAACATTGCCATCTACGAAGTAGAAGACATTGCCGTCCTAAGCGGTGTGGGAGCTGCGGGTATTGACGTTGCGCCTTGCTATTTGTGCGGAGCGCAGGCGGTCGGTTACGCCGTTGCTAAGCGTCCACAGTCCATGGAAGAAGAGTTCGACTATGGTGACAAGCAGGGTGTTGCGATTCGTCAGTGGTTCAAGTATGAGAAACTGCGCTTTGGCACAGACGCCTCTACCGATACGGGTGACTCGAAAGATCACGGTATCCACACAGGCTTCTTTGCTGCTGTAGGCGACGCGTAATAGCGCGTAGCGCATAGGAGGATTGTAAAATGGGTACTTTTACTGCAACAAGGGCCGCTGCTGACTTCCCGGTTTTTGAGGCCAGTGGCGCCGGTATTTTGTGCCGCGCCTTTGGTGTCATCGCTGTGTCGGCGGCGCCCGCTGCCGCTGATATCTACCAAATGTGCAGACTTCCCAAAGGTGCTGTTGTCCTGGGCGGGTTTTTCTACGCCGATGACCTTGACACCGGGGTTGAGACATTGGACATGGATGTCGGTTGGGCTGCCAATGGTGCTGAAGCTGCGGATCCAGATGGACTGGGTAACTTTGGCGTGCTGACGGGTGATGCGGTTATAGGATACAAACCAGAGGTTGGCACGTTGCTGCCGTTGGCGGGTGTGTTATTGACTGCAGGGTCTCAGGCGTTCACCAAAGAAACAATTATCCAAGTGGTGGCTAACGTGGTCGCAGCGACTTTTGCCGCTGGCAACATGACAGTCGTGGTGGATTACATCGTTCCATAACCAAGCAAGGGCGGTTATGCCGCCCGCGCTTTATGAGGTATTAAATGGCCCTATTCAAATGTATCAAAACTCACACTGAGGCCGTTGTCGTGCAGCGCAGACAAAGAAAATCTGGTGACGGTACGGTGGTTGTCATAGAAGAGGAAAAAACCATTACCGTCACGCCTGGTGCTTATGGGCATGAAAACATTGAGGTC
>JADFGN010000351.1 GCA_022567695.1 Candidatus Poribacteria bacterium
CCATATTTTCGGCTTTGAGGGCGTTGTCATAAGCTGCGTTAAAGAGCTTCACGGCTTCCTTCCGATGCGTACCGTTTTGATAATACAGCGTCGCGAGTTGAAATTGCGCCTGAGCAAGAACCAATACATCTCCTTTCTTCCGCGCAATCTGCAACGCCTGCTTTGCTGTTTTGATAGCGGTACTCATATCTCCGGTTTGGCTCGACAGATTTGGTAAACGCAGAATAGCATCCTCGACCATTTCCTTGATTTCAGGCTCAGTCTCTTTAGAAAAACGCTCGACAAGATGGGAGAGTTCTTCCGCGGCTTTGGCGGGTTCGTTCTGGCCTTGATAGATGAGTCCACGTCGATAGAGGGCTTCCGCCGTCAATTTGGGACTCACGTCCGCCATGCTGATTTGAGCATACAGATCGATGGCTTGATTCTGTAGAGACTGCCCTGTACTGTTCTCATATATGTGCGCGAGTTGCCGAGCGGCTTCTGCCTGAATCTCTTTCAGTTCCGGATGATTTGCAACCGAAAGTGCGTTCTGGTATGCTGCAATCGCTTCGTCTGTTTGCTCACGGCGTTCGTAAATTTGCCCAAGGTAAAAATGCGAATGTGCGTTAATCTCAGCATCGTCTTTCTTCAGCGCAATCGCCTGTTGAAACGCCCCTTCGGCTTCGTTGAGTCGATCTAATTGCATTTGGCTTTGCCCGACAAGATACTGAAGATGCCCAGCGAAGGACTCCATTTCCTCACTTCCTAATTTCTCCATTCGCTCCAGCGTCTCCATCCCTGCCTCCACAACTTTGGTATACTCTCCCTGTGCAAAGTAAATTGATGTCTCTCGATAGCCGATCTTCGTTTGGAGTTCATCTGAATCGCTTATCTGCTTTGCATTCTGATAGTTGAGCAATGCCGTGTTAGCATCTTTCGCATTGGCATGTAGATTACCAAGTTCAAAGTAGGCGTTGGCTTGCGCTTGTGGGGTTGCATTCGATAATTGGGTAATCGCTTCAAGTTGTTGAGTCAGTAGAGAAGTACCATTGGGTTCGAGGGTTGGATCGGTGAGCAACAGATTGCTGATCAAATTCCTCGCTGAATAGACGATTCCCTGCGCATGTGTTTCACTCGATTGCCCATAGCTATCCACAATCTGTTTGGCATAACGAAGTGCCTCTATTTTTCGCCCGACCTGATCATTCAACGATGCGGCGTTCCAACAGGCATCAATCGCCAACTCAGAGTCCGGATAGTTTCGGAGGGTCTTCTCGTAAGCTGCTAGTGCGAGTTCTACATTCTCACTTATTCCTGCGTCACCGTTACTCTCGGCTTCGCTAGAATAGCATAGGCCGACGAAGTATTGTGCGGCACTGGCGTATTCGCTTTCCGGATAGCGGCTCAATAATTCTTGATAATAATCAATGGCAACGCTGTATTTTCCTTGCTGACGTGAAATCTCGCCCATGCGCTCTAGTGCTAACGCGAGGTCACTTGGCACTTTAAGCTCCAAAGACGCCTGCTCATACGTGCGGATAGCGTCATCATATCGCAGTGACTTTTCATATAGTTCAGCAAGCATAAGAAAGCTTTGTGCCCTAAACTCTCCGGTTTTGTCCTCCTCGATTACTTGTTCAAAACGCTCAACTGCCTTTTCATCCTCACCCAAGAGCTTGTGCGCAACTGCCGCATGATAGCGAGCGTTGTTGAGATTTAAGATTGAAGTTTGAAGTTTGAAGCTCGTCTCAATGGCAGATTGCGGCTGGCGTAAATTTTCCGGCGCATCGATTAACGATTGCTGGTTGTTTATAACAGATTTAAGATGGATAATTGCCTCGTCGTAAGCCTCAACTGCTTGTTGTAGATTTTCAACTTGTCCAGTGTCCTGCTGCGCAAGTTGAAAATGAGAGAATCCCAAACGCATCCAGCCGTGTGCGAGTAGCTTATCGTCAGCATTTTCTAGCGACATTGCTTGCCTGTAAAGGTCGGAAGCTGAGCGATATTTTTTCATATCAAAAAACAGGTCTGCCGCTTGGGTGAGGCCGATCGAATCGCCGCGAGATACTTCGGCAAGGCTTTCAGCGGTTTGGCTCACTGTCTCCTTTTGACCCAACTGAGACGCCGCTTTCGCTTGGCCCATGAGCGCATCTTTCAGAAGCGCATTTCTCAAGGTTTCGTCCTGAACCGCTTTGCTCGCTTGGTAAGCTTCGCGGTAAAGGTCAATCAGACTTTCATGGTTCTGTTCCGATGAAGCGTTCTTTGCTGTAATGTCGGCGATCTGGAATTTGGAACGCGCCAATCGTTCCTGAGAACGTTCCAATTTGTCGGCATCCAGCGTTGTTCGGACTTGCTGTGCGTATACACTTGCTGCGCGTCGATACGATTTAAGCGCAGCTTGAAAATCTTCCATTTCATTTTGGCTTCGTGCAAGACCATAGACGGCATCGGCAAACCACGCTGAATCTCGATCGAGCGATATAGCGTTCTCAAAGGCAGAGAGCGCGTCGAAAAATCGAGATTGGCTGTACAGGCTTTCGCCGAGTCTGAATGCAATTTCACCACGCACAGGCTTATCTAAGTCAACCGCTTCGGCGTGTTTCAAAGCAGAACTGTAAAATGACTCCGCTTGTGCCCACGCTTTCTCTGCTCTGTGTAAGTCACCTAAAGCGAGAAAAGCAGGTGCGAGAAGTCCACTGTGTGCCTGCCCGTCTTCAATGAGCTTGTGATACCAACGTTGTGCCTCTGCGCGGTCTCCAAGCTGAAGCGCAGAGTATCCTAGCTCTGACAATGCTTCGGCCCGTTGTACACCGCTAATCCCGTGAGAAATCGCATTACGGTATCCCTCGATTGCCTCAACATACGCTCCACGTTCTAAGGCCAGTCGCCCAATCTGAAAATGTGCGTTTGCCACCAAGGGCGAAATACCATCTTTGTTCCCTGCATCTCGGATGAATTCAAGAAATGCCTCCTCCGCCTTCGTTCCCATGCTTTCCTGATTTTCCAAAGTGCTCATCGCAAGGAGGTATTGCACGCGATGCTTGACCTCGGATTCAGGCTCGAGGATCAGACAGACCCGCGCGGCACCAATGGCATTGGCGTAATCCTTAAGTTCATAATAGCTCAATGCGCGGTGATAATGAATATTTGCAAGTTCTACTACGCTCTGCTCGGATGAGGGTTGCTTTTCCATCTGTTCTATGACATGCGCGACAATCCAATTGTACCCCTCCAATGCTTGACTATAATTCCCCCCTTTGAAGTGCAATTGTCCGATTTCAAACTGCTTCGCAATTTTCTCATTGAGGTCGATCGAATCATCTTCGAGCATTTCCTCCAGCGACATCAGCCGATTTGTCTGTTCTCCGGTGAGCTTGCGCGTTTCCTTTTGCTGCGGCGGCAGAGTTGGAGCTGGCAACAATTCTCCCCCTTCCCCCCTTACGAAGGGGGGATTGAGGGGGGTGGAAGGTAAAGGGGGTTGTGTGGATTGCTGATTGTCGAAAGCATTTTCGGTGTCTCCGCCGCTTGGCCGCATTGGCACCAACTGATATGTTGCTTGACGAGTCGGTTCTGTGCCGGGTTCAGCGCGTTGTCCGGCACGTAATCTTTCCTGTTCTTCCGCGTTGAAAAGTGATGAAGGTTGACCAATTGATGATTGTTCCGATTGAGAATTTGCTGCGGGAGAATTCTCGTTCATTGGATTGGTGTGAGAAGATGCTGCGGCACTTGATGATTGCGGCTGGGAGTTTACGGAAAGAGCGTACGTTTGATTCCCATGTGCAGAAGACTGTGCTTCAATCTTTTGTGGATTTGCACGTTGTCCCGCGCGGAGTGTTTCCCGTTCTTCTCCGCCAAAAAGCGATGAAGGTTGCCCGATTGGCTGATCTGTTGATTCTCCTTTTCTAACCTGCTCACCTTCCCATTCTCGCCTGTTCTCAGCTTTTTGACCTGTCGTTGCTTTAGGCTCACTCCTGACTTGAGAAGGGAGATCGTCGCGGAATACCTCATAACGTCCCCCTGAAATCACGTTATCTTGAATGTCCGGCTTGGAATCATTCCACACTGCGATTCCAGCATCACGGCTATCGATGATTGTGTTCTGCGTGATTATAGGAGCGGCCCCATCCGCGTAGATGCCGTAACGGCTCCGAGTGATCGTATTCGCGAAAATTTTGGGACTTCCTTCCCAACAACCGATTCCGCCCTCTGAGGCATTGGTAATTCGATTGTCGGAAATTGCAGGGGAGGCTGTCTGAATGTGAATCCCGTATTCCCCACCATCTATCCGGTTGCGTTGAATTGTCGGGCTTGCGGACTGCATGTAGATACCGTAACGGTTATCGGAGAATTCGTTGTCGATTATTTCACCAGTCGCGCCATCCCAAAACGCGATGCCTGCTTCGGTATTTTTCTTGAGCGTATTTCGATGGATTTTTGCATCGCCGGATTTGATGTAAACTGCGTAACCGTTCTCATGGAAGTGATTCTGATCGATGGTCAGTTTTGCATCCTTGCTGTAAATTCCAACTTGGCTCAAGTCAATGGTATTCTCTGCAATTTCCCCGCTCGGTGAATTCCAAATACTAATCGCAGCAAGTGAGGAGTTACGGATATGATTGGATTGAATCGTCGGTTTTCCGTTATCAACGTAGATGCCAGTCAAAGTCTCATCGATCTGGTTACCGGAGATAATGAAATCAGAACGCAAGCCGCTAATCCCTGTAGTTGCACCGCTAATTTTATTACTCTCAATCTGTGGCGACCCAGCACGACAGGCGATTGCAACGTTTCCCCCATGAAATCGGTTTTGTGCGAGATAAGCGTCGGAATCAATCAGGATGATTCCTGTTTGCGCGTCGGTCAACTCCAAATCGTTATCAGTAATCCGGGGAGATGCGGACTGGACATAGACGGCGATTGTACCGCGATGGTTGGAAATGCGATTCTTGCGAATTATTGGGTCGGCAGAGGTCGTGGCGATTGCGTAGGTTTTGCAATGTGTGATACGGTTGGCCTCAATTTGCGGCGAAGTAGATTTGCAGGTAATTCCGATGTTCGCGTTTTCGATTCGGGCATTTTTGATAACACTCGCTTCAGTCGCTTGGTTGAAGACCACCCCGCCCCATCCATCGGTGGTATCCGATGTTAAAGTAATCGGCGAAGCTTCCGTCCCGACAGCAATGAGTGTTCCCTCAATTTGAAGCGTGCTTCCTTTGACAAATCGAAGAATTGCGCCGGGCGTAAGTTTCAGAATATCCGGGCGACTTTGGTTGGCAATGATAAGGCTTGAGGTAATGAGGTAGCTGCCGTCGGATTGGCGTGTGACTTCATCTGTGAGCGTGTCAAGGGATTCGATTGTGTATAGGATACCGCGCCCTTGCGTCGAGAAATCAGCAGCTTCGGAATCAAAGCTCATGAACAGCAGAAAAAAGAAAAGGGGCACAAAAAACAGAGGATTTGAAGATTGGATTTTTCGCATGATCGACTCCTCACGGCATTCGAAAATGAAGCAATATTAATTTAAACGGGTGTCCCCAACATTTGGTCGAATTAATACGACTTTGTCACATTTGTGGGAGAGTTTTCCTAGATTCGATGGGCAACGAAGCGTAAGGTGTGTTGGGTTTTTCCCACCACCCGAAGGTCAGGAGCAGGACTGGATTTCGAATTCTTGCGAATTTGGCTACAAGTCTCTGCCCCTAAGCCTTGCGAAGGAGGGGAGGTCGTAAATGCACCAGTTAAGCTAATCAGTCACTTTAGTTACATCACCGTTGAAATGCTTATCTGAGCTTCTGATCTGTCTTTGGGGCGTTTGCGGATAACGATTTCGATGTCACGGTCTAGCTTCCCCAAGAACGAAAACAGCCTTTCTATTGAAAAACCAGAAAGCCTGCCATTTCTCAATGCTGACACTTTCGGTTGATTGATGCCCAAGATTTTCCCCGCTCCGGCCTGCGTTAAATGGCGTTCTTCGATAATGTCATATATCATTGACGCTAAACGGGCTTTGGCAAGTTTTTCCTCTGGATTGGGAAATCCCAAATCTCTGAATATATTGCCGCTACCTTTCTCATATTCAATTTTTTCCTTACTCATTATTCTTCTCCTGCCTTGCTAGTTCCTGCGCCCATTTCAATCGACGCCTTAGAGCTTATCCATAAATAAGTCCCAGCGCTCCCGCTGGATTGCCAAATCCAGTGGGGTCGGGATTTGGCAATCCCGACCAAGCGGTTTTACGCAAAAAGTGTTATTTAACCCAAGTTGTGATGAAGAGAAAATATGGCAACGAATCGACGGATTTATCGAATTTTTGCGTTCAATCCTTCCCTCCGAGTGTTCAGGGGCGGACACTTTGGAGAAAAATTAGTTAAAAACCCCCTCTAACTAATTTTCAATATTAAAGTTGTCATTCTGAGCCCTTCACTGCGTTCGAGGGCAGGCTTGCGAAGAATCTCACGCCTGTTGACAATAGAGATCCTTCGCTTCGCTCAGGATGACAGAACGAAGCGGTAGTTTGTTTTTCTTTAAAAATGCTTAAAAACTCGAAACAGATGCGCCACTGGCGATTGATGCGAATACTGTACTGCCCTTTCCGGTCGCCACAGAGTTTCTCAAGTCGATTGCCCGGTGGCACGCGCAAGTCTGCCAACTGACTGGCGGCATGAAGATAATTCAGCTTTCTGAGTGCCACAGATACTATTTGCCGCCATTGTGGTGCAATTCGGTTTCGATGAAACAAATCCGCTGTTTTGCTGCACTTGAACGATTGAATCATAGTGATGTCAAACGTAACTCCTCTCAAACACTAAATTATTTAGGAAGCTCTCGGCTGCATTTGCCAGCCGGTCGGTTTCTTCATGTGAAAGTGGTTCACGTTTGTGTTGGTAAGCCATACGTGTTTTGACACCACGTCCTACAAGGTGTAGGATATGAGTATGAAAAATTATCGGTTTACAATCATCGTTGAGCAAGACCAAGAGGGATATTTCGTCTCTTGCCCTGAATTACAAGGCTGTTACACTCAAGGCGACACGTATGAGGAAGCGTTAGAAAACATCAGAGATGCGATTAAACTTCACCTCGATGATAGACTTTCTGCACATGAGCAAGTTCAAAACGCACGTTCAGTTAGTTTAGCAACGATAGAAGTTGCCATGTAATCTATGTCATCTCGGCTTCCTCGAATAACAGCCAACCAAATTATCTCTGTCCTTGAGCAGCAGAGTTTTGAGTGCGTTCGGCAAAGTGGAAGCCACAAGATTTATAAGAATGTTCTTGGTATGCGAGTCACTGTACCATTTCATGCGGGCAAAATACTACACCCAAAAGTTCTCAAAAGCATCATGAAAGATGCGGATATATCTCTTGAGCAGTTGCAAGATATGCTTTGATTCAGCATAGCATACGTGCGTAATTTGTCAAAGAAAACGAAAGTCTTTCGCAAAATAAAAACCCCCAGTGGCTTAAACACTAGGGGTTTTTTAGACCAGTTTTCTAAACTTGCGTACTTTTATACAGAAGACGACATCAAGAAAGCTGCTCCACTGGACAAAAGACAGAGTAAGGATTAAAATGAGGGTAATGAAAAAGATTACAAAAATTTTAACAGTACAAAAAGATTCATGCTAATAATTTTAGAAAAAATCTCAGAGGTAGCTAAATGAATTACATTCAAAATTTCAATGAATTAAAAGAATTCTTTAGCAAATTTGAGGATGGCAATCAACACCAAAGGATATTTACAACTGCTGGAAATAAAAAAGTCATGGTCACTGTAAGTGATGGAATGGAAAGTGTAAGCAAGGTTTGGGATGTGTTGGTGGTTTGATTTAGTAAGTTATTTATATTATTAATTTCTATGTTGAGTTTTATTAAAAATAATGGAATAGGTGATAAAAAATGCATTTTTTTTTGTCATATAATTTTTATCCGGAAGTTTGGTTACTCCGGTAAAAAGTAGGACGTTGGACGCATAAGAACAGGTGGCCGCAGCAACGGAGTTCGACCAGTTGTATAACAGCCCGTCCCGAATAAGTTTGTCCAAAG
>JADFGN010000352.1 GCA_022567695.1 Candidatus Poribacteria bacterium
TTTAGGAATATGTAATAGATGTGGCAATCTTGATAAAAAATTCCTTCGTTCTTCTGGTTTTGATTTTTGGCGGTTCCATAGAGGGACAAATCGTCTAAAGAATATATCTGAGTTTATTTTTGAGTTCTGTTCTTCTGAGGAAACGGCACGAACCATCTTTGAGCATTTGAAGTTTGATTCATCCTTGCGAGAGTTGGAAAATGTTGGTCTTGTTAAGTTGGAGTGTAATCCCAATAAGTTTAAGCCTAATTTTGAGGATATAGCTCAACCCGAAGATTTAAAGAAACCTAACGATAAGCAAGGATGGCCTCCTGAATTAAGAAAATCATGGCCATATTTCATTACCGGTCTTTCGGAAATGTGGCTGGCCTTAATCAGGGAAATTGCCGATTCTTTTGAAGAAAAGCCTACATCTCTTTCAGAACTTCAGACCTTTTACCAACAGATTGATGAGAAAATGACACAGGTATGGAAGGAGAAGGGCTGTCATTCACTGATTCATCATTTAAGCGCTATGTTCGCGTATAAAGACGTTGATGTAGTCGGCAGGTTCAAAGAACTCCGGTGTAACGAAACATCAGGCCAATTTAAAGGGACGCTCCAATTATAATCTGCTTTAAGGAAACCTAAATGAAAATCGCCAAAATCGAACAATTCTTTCCACGTCGCCGAATGCGACTCGTCAAAATCACCACCGATAACGGAATCACTGGCTGGGGAGAGACCACACTTGAAGGCAAGCCGAAGAGTACCGTCGCCGCTGTCGAGGAACTTTCGGAGTACCTCATTGGCAAAGACCCGTTGCGGATTGAGCATCACTGGCAGCACATCTACCGTTCGGCTTTCTTTCGGGGCGGGGTTATACTCATGACTGCGCTGTCCGGAATCGATCAAGCGCTTTGGGACATTGCAGGCAAGCACTACGGTGTGCCGACGCACAAACTACTCGGCGGCGCAGTCCGGGACCGCATTCGCGTTTACGCGCACTGGGGCATCGGCAGCCTGACGGACGAAGGCAAAGCCCGTGCGAAAGAACGCCTCGATAGCCTCCAGAAAAAGGGAGGCTACAAAGTGTTCAAATCTGGTCCCGGTGGCAAATGGCGGGCGCATGAGCCACCGGCCGTCATTGATGAATTTGTCGAACGTGCCTATCTGATGCGAGAGTGGGTGGGTCCGGATGTCGAGCTTTGCTTTGACTTCCACGGCAAGATGACTCCCGGACTCGCGATCGAGGTCTGCCACGAGCTCAAAGGCATGCGGCCAATGTTCGTCGAAGAGCCGGTGCCGCAGGAGAATGTCGATGCGCTGAAGCTGGTCTCAGATCACGTTTCATTCCCAATTGCGACCGGAGAACGTCTGCTCACTCGCTGGGGGTTCCGCGAAATTTTTGAGAAGCAAGCCGTTGCATATCTCCAGCCGGATACCTCGCACACCGGAGGCATCACGGAACTCAAGAAGATTGCAAATATGGCAGAGGTTTACTACATGCACATCATGCCGCACTGCGCGATCGGTCCTGTGGCGTTTTCGGCATCCCTTCAGGTTGACGCAGTTGTTCCGAATTTCCTTGTCCAGGAGCAGGTCGATAGCGGCTTAGGTGCGGGGCTGTTTAAGGAGGATTGGGTGGTTAAGGATGGTCATATTGAGTTGCCCACGAAACCTGGGCTCGGCTTCGAGATCGACGAGAAAGAGGCGGAACAAAACATCGGCATCTATGAAGAGGAGCTTGGTGGCGAGTTTTACTACGAGTCGGATGGAAGCGTAGCGGATTGGTAAATGAAGGGGATGCGGAAATCGGGAAACTCTGGAAATTAACTCACGTTAGGTAGGAGGATTTAATGGCAGAAACGCAGAAATTTTTGGCATTCGATTTAGGGGCAGAGAGTGGACGAGCCGTGTTAGGGCATTTTGATGGTGAGAGAATCAAATTGGAGGAACTCCACCGATTTCCTAACGGCGGGATTCGTATATTGGACAGCCTGCATTGGGATGTGCTGCGACTGTGGAGTGAGATGAAGCATGCGCTTTCCACCTGTGCTCAGAAAGGGATTGAACTGAAGGGAATCGGCATAGACACGTGGGGCGTTGATTTTGCCCTAATTGGCAAGGATGATACACTCCTTGGGCTTCCGTATCACTACCGGGATTCGCGTACAGATGGCATGTTGGAGCAAGCTTTTCACCATTGCTCGCGAGAGAAGATCTTTGAACGAAGCGGCGGGCAATTCCTTCAGATTAATACACTCTATCAATTGCTTTCAATGGTTGTGAACAAATCACCACTTCTTGAAGTTGCCGAGACATTTCTGATGATACCCGATCTATTCAACTTCTGGTTGACCGGACGCAAAGTCTGTGAATTTACCGATGCGACAACAACGCAATTCTATGACCCAGGACAAAAGAACTGGTCGAAAGAGATCTGTGATGCGTTGCATTTGCCATTTGACATCTTGCCAGAGATTGTGCAACCGGGCACACAGCTTGGTTCTCTTCTTCCATCTGTTGCACAGGAGACGGGACTTACAGATGTCTCCGTCATTGCGCCGGGCTGTCACGATACCGCTTCTGCTGTTGCGGCAGTCCCCGCGAAAGGTGAAAATTGGGCGTATATCAGTTCCGGCACATGGTCACTGATGGGGATTGAGACGCCTAGACCAATCATCACAGATACCGCACTCGAACTCAATTTCACGAACGAAGGCGGGATTAACGACACGTTCCGCTTCCTCAAAAATATCATGGGCTTGTGGTTAGTGCAGGAATGCCGACGAACATGGGCGAGGGCGGGTGATGAGTTGTCATATAATCAAATCGCCCAGATTGCCGCCGAGGCCAAACCGTTTTCAGCACTGGTCGATCCGGACGATAACGCTTTCTTAAGCGCAGGGAATATGCCATTACGCATCGGCGAATACTGCAAACGAACTGGACAGGTACCTCCAGAGAATAAAGGGGAGATCGTCCGTTGTGCCTTGGAAAGCCTCGCACTGAAATATCGATGGGTTTGGGAAAAGCTCCAAACGGTTTGGGATAAACCGATCAACGTTATCCACATTGTCGGTGGCGGGTCGAGGAACAGGCTACTCTGCCAATTCACCGCCGATGCGACGGGAGTACCGGTGGTAACTGGTCCCACAGAAGCGACAGCGATTGGCAATGTCATGGTACAGGCAATCGCCGTTGGTTTGATCGACTCGATTTCCGACGCACGGGAAATCATTCGTGAATCATTCGAGGTCGAAACCTATGAACCGCAAGATTCAGATCGCTGGGAAGAGGCTTACGATCGATTCCTCACAGTGACAGGGCTTTCGTAGTCACGTTCCACTTTGCTTAATCCGCCGAAAGATCTAGATTCTTCGCTTCACTCAGAATGACAGAACCGGACATTTATTCCGTGAAATAGTATCAGAGTTTAGTGGCGAAAAACCTTCACAACGCCCAATTGACATTCGACACGTCTTGTTCAGTGCAGGCTGTATTTTTATGCATTCAAGAGCGGGGATAGCCGCGCTCTTTTCCGAAGGTTAAGTCTGGAGATGGATTGGGATAGCCGAAGATTGGGAAGCAAGGAATGCGTCAGGAAGGACTTCACCTTGAATGAATTGACCATCTAAGGCGGTCAATCTCATTGGCAAAACTTGGTTAATTGCAGAGTCTGCCACATTTAACAGGACACGCAGATAATTCCCGGTAAATCCGGCAAGTTGCTGATTCGTTCCCTCCCGGCTGTCCTCAACCAATACATCCATTGTCTTGTCCAACATGCGCTCCCGAAATTTCATACCAAGCCGCTTGCCAAGCTCAATCATCGTTTTGCTACGTTCGGCAGAAATATGCGGAGGCACTTGATTGGGATAGTCGGCAGCGGGTGTACCTCGTCGCGGGGAGTAACGGAAAACGTGGAGTTGACTGAATCTTATCGCCTCAACGAACCTCAGCGACTCCTCAAAATCGGCATCAGTCTCGCCCGGGAAACCGACCATAATATCGGTTGTTACCCCCACATCTGGAAAGGCACTACGGAGTTTCTCGACGAGATGTGTGTATTCCTCTGTGGTGTAACGCCGACGCATGAGACGCAAAATCTTATCACAGCCAGCTTGTACCGGTAAGTGAAAATGCGGCATACACTTCGGTAACGCCGCCATCCGATCTATGAGTTCATCAGGGAAATACATCGGTTCGATTGAGCTAAAGCGGATGCGCTCAACCCCTTCAATCGGATGGATGTGTTCTAAGATGTCACCGATATCTGAAGTTCTATCGATGTCTCTGCCATAGGCAGACAAATGTACCCCCGTGATGACAATCTCCTTGTAGCCGCTTTCGGCGATTCGTTCAACTTCCTCCACGATTTCAGGAATAGGACGGCTTGTCATACGCCCCCGAACGTAGGGAATGATACAATACGTGCAAAATGCACTACAGCCATCTTGCACCTTGATTAACGCACGGGTATGCTTACCCGCATTTCCTACACCAGCACTGAATCGCGCATGCTCACGAATCACATCATGTTCGACGGGCTTAATCTGTAAAAGCCCCGGTCCGTCAAGCTCATCCAGATATCCCTGAAAATCCGCTTTTTCCCGATTTCCAAAGACAAATGTGACGCCGGGGATCTCCTCAATTGCGGCTCGATCGCTTTCGGCATAGCATCCTGTGACCAAAACTTTGGCGGTCGGGTTTTGCCGAATGGCTCGTCGGATTGCCTTACGCGCTTTGTGATCGGCGATATTTGTCACCGTACATGTATTAATCACGTAGACGTCCGCGACTTCTCTCTCGTCGACGATTGTGTAACTGTTACGAATCATGGTTTCTTGCATGGATTGCGTGTCGTATTGATTCACCTTGCAACCCATGGTGATAAATGCGGCTGTTGGCATTTTCTTAGCTCCGTACCTCTGTCCTAAGATTTATAAACGTCGCCTCTCGCGCCCGCTTTATACATATAAATCAACAAGCGGTTTTCTATAATCGTGTAGAGAAATCGATATTTCCCGATTCGGAGGCGATAGTCGTTTGCATGTCCTCTCATCTTTTTGATATCCAGATCTGTCCGGTAAGGATTTTCTTGGAGTTTTAATCTCGCTCTTTCAAATCTTGCAAAAAGCCTATTGTCCATCCTGTCCAGAAATTTCTCAAGCTGCTTACTATATTCAACTTGATACATCATCAAGCCTCTTGCACCTTCGTTTAGTAGCGTATGCCTCGGCAGATATGGTCTCACCTGCTTCTAATTCCTCCATGGCCTCCGCTCTAATCTTTATTTCCTCTGCCGTCAAATAATCTGGGTCTTCATCTTCAATAATTTTGATCGGTTCAATAGTCTGAAAACGATCGATTAGTTTGAGAAATTCATCTCTGGGAATCGTAACCGCGTGTTCTGTCTCGGTGATGTGTAATGTCAGCATGAGGGAATCCTCCAATCTTTTAAAGTCCGTTGTATTATGTGATGCGTGAGATTATGACATTTTATGAATCACGTCCTATCCAATCTGTTCAATTCCACCCATGTAAGGCTTTAGCACCTCTGGAACGCGAATACTCCCATCCGCTTGCTGATAATTCTCAAGGATGACGATAACCAATCGCGGCAATGCGGTGCCTGATGCGTTAAGGGTATGAACAAATTCCGGCTTTGCGCCGCGTTCACGGCGGAAACGGATATTCGCCCGGCGTGACTGAAAGTCTTCATAGTTGCTGCACGAGGAGATCTCCAGACTGAACTTTTCCTCAACGGCAGCCCAAAGCTCAATATCATAACATTTCGCAGCCGCAAATGAAAGTTCTCCCGTACAATGTTGAACAATCCGGTAAGGGAGTTTGAGGGCTTGCAAAACATCTTCGGCATCCTTTAGCAACGATTCGTGTTCGTCGTAAGAGGTTTCGGGCAGTGTAAACTTTACCATTTCAACTTTATCGAACTGGTGAATACGTTGCAATCCACGTGTGTCGCGCCCATACGCGCCAGCTTCGCGGCGGAAACAGGGCGTGTATGCTGTATAGTAGATGGGCAAATCGTTACCATTCAAGATCTCTCCGGCAAAGATGTTGGTGACCGGGACTTCAGCTGTCGGAATGAGAAAGAGATCATTGGTTTCGTTCTCTTCGTCCCGATCGCACCGGTACATATCGGCCTCAAATTTGGGGAGTTGCCCTGTGCCTGTCATAGCCTGGCGGTTGGCGACGAAGGGCGGCGAAACTTCAGTATAGCCGTGTTTAGACGTATGCAGATCGAGCATGAAGTTGATCAGTGCACGTTCCAGTCGTGCTCCTAATCCTTTAAACAACACAAAATTACTTCCGGCAATTTTCGCCCCTCGCTGAAAATCGACGATGTCTTGTGCTTCCGCAAGCTCCCAGTGCGGCTTGGGTTCAAAATCGAAGGTGGGTATCTCTCCCCACCGCTTAATCTCAGGATTATCTTCGGCACTCTCCCCGATCGGTGTACTGGCGTGAGGCAGGTTGGGGATAGTCATCACAATCTCATCGACTTTGCTCTTATAACGCTGCGCTTGCTCGTTGAGTGTTTTAATCTTTTGCGAGACTTTCCTCATCTCCGTAATCTGCTCAGACGCATCAACTTTGGCTTTCTTCAGCTGTGAGATCTCTTTGGAAACAGTATTCTGATGACTTCTTAATGACTCCACCTCACCAAGCACCGCACGCCATTTTCGATCCGCTTCCAGCAGTTCATCCAACGATGCCTCCATCTTCCGGTGTTCTAGCGAAGTACGCACCACATCAGGATTTTCACGAATAAATTTGAGGTCTAACATAAAAGTGTTCTCCCTCGATTTTGGGATGGTTCAATTGAGTCTATTTCAAGTCTCTTCTCAGCTTCTGTCATCTTCTAACAGATGATCGATAAATTTTTGGGTGAGTTGATCTGATTTCTGCTCTTGCTTATCCATTCGTGCTAAGAGATCTTTTATCTGATCTCCGACATGTCCCAAATTCTCAATGATTATGCCGACACTAACCTTTAGAGAAGTTAGATCCTCTGAAATCCTTTCAAATCTCCTCTCATGCTTATTTTCCAGATTGTTGAATCTTGATTCCATTGAATCAAACCTTGATTCCATTGAATCGAATCTTGATTCCATTGAATCGAATCTTGATTCCATTAAATTGAACTTTGATTCCATTGAATTGAACCCTGATTCCATTGAACTGAACCTTGATTCCATTGAATTGAACCTTGATTCCATTGAATCGAATTTTTGCTTGAGTTTGCCAAAATTATAGACGGTCACAATAAGTGACCCGATGACAGATACAAGAATTGCTAGAGCGGTTGCAAGATTGAAGTTAAATGGTATTGCATCCATTGTTATCTCGCTTTCGTTAAATCAGGATTACCTTCTTCATATTCCTCACGCTTTGGGGGATATGTAATCCTTCTTTACAACTGGCTGTAGAGCCTTCGGGACCTTTATAGAACCATCCTTCTGTTGGTAATTGTCCATGATCGAGATGAGCATTCTTCCCATGGCACAGCAGGTATCATTCACCGTATGACAGAATTGGGGTCTTCCCTTAGCGGGTTTGTAACGAATATTCAGTCGGCGCGCCTGATAGTCTGAAGTATTGGTATTGGTCATGACCTCCATAAACTCTTGGGCGCCGGATAACCACACCTCCGGATCGCGTTGGCGGTAGGTTGCCAAATACCCCGCATCGCCGGTACACTTGTCTACGATATGATATGGCAACTCCAAAGTCTGAAGCAACCATTCGTTGATTTCATTAAACTCTTGATAAATGTCCATTGACTGTTTCGGGGTGCAGACGGCATCTCGGGATGAATCAAATTCGGGAACCAGTCAAGAATCTCCTGCCATTCCTGAGTAATCTGAGATATTTCCGCTTCCAACTCGCGTGATTTTTGGCGTAACTCTTGACCTCGGCTGCGTGCAGCGTCTGGATCTGTCCGACCCAACCGTGCGATTTTTTTCTTTTCACCGTTTAGTTTTTCCAGTGAGGATTGAAG
>JADFGN010000353.1 GCA_022567695.1 Candidatus Poribacteria bacterium
CCGGAGACGATAGATAAACGGCGAGCCCGGAGACGATAGATAAACGGCGAGCCCGGAGACGAGTCAAACCTGTCAGGTCTAAAATCATCTCGCTATGGGAAAAAACTATTTCTATAAACAATCTTTGGAAAGGAGCAAACAATGATTCAAATCGCTGAAATGCTAGGACCGCAGCCATCACCGCTGTGGAATATGGTCAAGCAGTGTGGCATTAATCATGTCGTGGGCGCCATGAACTTCCGTCGAGGCAGTAGCGACGCACTTCCGTGGAGCCTCAAATCACTGGCAGAGGTGAAGAAAACCTATGAAGATGGTGGATTTGAACTCGCTGTGATTGAGAGTCGCCCGCCGTTAGATAAGGCCAAGCTCGGATTGCCCGGACGCGATGAGGAAATAGAAACCGCTTGTGAGCTTATCCGTAGCATGGGCACATTGAACATCCCTGTCTGGTGTTATGAATGGATGCCGGTTTTCAACTGGCTGAGGACGTCTAAGTCGATTCCGTCTCGCGGCGGGGCACTGGTGACTGGCTATGACCACGAAATGATGCGTAACGAGCCACATACCGAATACGGCGTTGTGATTGAGGAACAGTTGTGGGAGAACTTGGAGTACTTCCTTGAGCGGGTTGTGCCAGTGGCAGAGAAAGCCAATGTCAAGCTGGCGATGCACCCCGACGACCCGCCTTTGTCACCCATCCGCGGCATCGGTCGGATTATGCGGAGTGTGGAGAATTTCCAGAGACTGATCGAACTCGTACCCAGTCCGGTCAATGGGATTACGCTTTGCCAGGGCAACTTTACGCTGATGACAGACGACCTCCCGTCAGTCATCCGTCAATTCGGTGAGCAGGGCAAAATCTTCTTCGTGCATTTCCGTGACGTGGAGGGCACGCCGGAGAAATTCCATGAGACTTTCCACGACGATGGAAAGACCGATATGGCAGAATGTATGGTTGCATATCGTGACATCGGTTTTGACGGCGTGTTACGTCCCGACCATGTTCCAACGATGGAAGGGGATGACAATGACCGACCTGGATACTCATCGATTGGGCGTCTTTTTGCCATTGGCTATATTAAAGGATTACGCGAGTCGGTCTACAGAAACAATTAGGGCGTGTTGACGCGCAAAGAGACTTTGTGAGAAAACTCAGAAAGCTCATAACCTTCAGGATGCAGGATTCAAGTTGTTGGAGTGAGATCAATTCACGGAGCGCTTTATCTCACTCCAGGTCGTCGTCAGTTTCCCCTGGGGTTTGACGGCGAGTAGTTTCTCAAGCCCATCGTTCATAACCGACTCAATCTCTTGTTCGCTGAGTGCTCTCGCCCAGATTCCGACTTCGTCGATGGCACCGTTCCATGCGAAGTTCCGTCCATCGTTGAGTTCGCCAATCCAGAGTGGTGCATCTCCTTCGCCCACGGCGGTTTCTGGGTGGCTTCCACTGCCGTCAAGCACCCCATCGACGTATAGTTTTACTCTTTCATTGCCGCCTGCCTTACCGTCGAACACATATGCAACATGATACCATATCCCATCCTTAAAAACAGTGTTGGAGGCAATCTCTCCCTTCCCGTTGACACGCGCACGCATTGTCTGTCCAGTCCAGATAAACAGATTGTAGACATCACCGAGCTCAAAGCCGACTCGCTTTGACGCGATCGACATCCCATCTTGACCAGCCGGTTTACGGGGTTTTGCCCACGCAGCGATTGTCAGTGCCCCCATTCCTTCAAGTTTGTCGGCGTGAGCCACTTCGACGACGTTCGCACCTTTTCCATCGAACTCTAGGGCTTGTCCAAATTTTCCAACCGCTGATTTCAAATTTCCTCTTATGGCAAGTTTGGCTGGCTTAGCAGATCGATCGGCAGGATTCTTCCCATCTTCAAACGGCAGATACAACACCAATCCTTCAGCGATGTCCTTTGCAATCACATTCTCGGCGAAGAAAGTAATAACTAGAATTGTTGCGATAAATAGCAGGTAAAAACCGTGTCTTTCCTTCATGTATGTCTCCTTACTAATTAGTTTGTTGTGAGGTTAAGGGCTTATAATGAGAGTAATACACTGTGAAATAGGTTTTGATGGCTTGTAGTGACGACAGATAGTCGTTGATGATGCCTCAAAAGCGACTGAAGTCACCACTACGAATCTATCATGATTAATTTCACAGTGTAGTAATATCAACCTGTAGCGTATAGGTCGCTAGACTTCAGACCGAACTAATTTTCAGTATTAAAGTCGATATTTTATGGGATGTAACTGAATTCGCAAGAATTCAGAACTGAATTTTTGCAAATTCGGCTACATATCAACAAAGTTACCGGGTCCGAGCGCACCGCCAATCTGCCAACCGCGCAGACTCATTGTGAGGATGGTGAATCCTGAAGGGGTTCAAACAGAAGGAATGATGATTATCGACAATGAAATTGTCGGCTTCAACGAGATGTTTCGTCGCTTCATCAATACTCCCACAGAACTCAAAAACTCAATTATCATTCAATCCGACCGAGCAGTGCCGCACGGACAAATTGTGCGCGTGATTGATATTGCCCTGCAAGCAGGCATCGGCAAAATCAACTTCGCTCCTGTTGCAAGAGATGATTAAAGCAACCCACCGCCTGCCGCTATCTTGTGAAGTAATTCTGACAAGATAGGGAGGGTGAGGCTTCCGCTGAACTTTCGGCAGGAGCCTTACCCTCCCATGCGCCTAATCAATCGTAATTACTCGGTCGGTGGTCACCGAGAAGGCGTCGCTGTCGTGGAGTTGCTTGAGCGAGAATTTTTTCATCGAACTGAAACTTGTTGAGGTAGGGCGGGAATTTCTGTGTAATCATTCGATTTGCATAGTGCACCTGCAAAAGATAGCGATTTTCGTTGCTTGTGTTCGCTGTACCCCGATGCCAAACCTCGCTTCGGAAAATCACGATATCGCCCGCATTGCAGAAAATGCTCCGTTCTTTCTGCCCCTTCCACTCCTTATCTTCACCCGGCCTTCGCCCGGATAAGTGACTCCCCGGAACAAAATTGGTCGGTCCCAGTTCTTCGTACATATCATTGAGATAGAAATGGGCGGTGGTGATAAAAATTGGCACCTTCACCCGCGGATCGGCGCGAATATCTTCGGGCAAGCTGATTGGCAACCAATCGATATGCAACCCTTGATCTGGACGCCCTGGCCCCGTTGTCCACGCGGTACTCCCAATAACGTGGCAATCATCTCCGTGAATCGCTTCGACTAACTCAATCACACCAGGTTTGTCAATACATTCAAGGAATAGGATATCGCGGTTGAAAGCGTTATTGATATGTCGGTTAATAAATCCACCGTTCTCAGGCGTTTGGTCGCGATCGAAGCTATCCTTTATTGAGGGTAGTTTGTCCATGGTGGCTCGCAGTTCAGCCACTTCTTCGGCATTGAGGATGCTCGGAAAATAGACATATCCGTCACGTTCCATAGCTTCGACTCGGCTTTCGAGGTCTGGATACGGAGCCAGCGGTAAAGCTTCAGCCATCTGTTTTTCTCCTTTTTATGAGGCGTAAATGTAACCTCTTAATCAACTATCAGCAGTCCCAACGTGTCATTCTGAGTGGGAGTCGAGCCCTGAGACGAGTAAAGAATCTCCGTCTTTTCGAGAAATCCTGCATCCGAGAGATCTTTCGCTTGCGCTCAAAGCCTGTCCTTGAGAGAAGCGAAGGAATGACAGGAGCTGTGAGATTCGGACTACTGACTACAAAATATGCGTTGAGTTGTCTGATGAGATGATGCTAAACACCCCACTTCTGTCGCATCTCCTCCATCGGCACGGTTTCGCCCTTTGTCCAGGCGTAGTGCGCTTTCGGATTTTCACCAATCCAACGTTCGTCAACAGGTTCATCGGCGCGTTGATAGCGCGTGTCCGTGCTGAGGCGGAAACAACCCGATGTGTTATCGAGTGAGGCGTGCATCGTGTACATGCTGAAGATTAGCACGTCGCCCATCTTAAACTCGCTCGTCTGCCACTGTCCACCGTATCGATCGACCAACTCGACGGGGTCATAAGAAAACGACCCCGTGACGTGGTCGCGGTCAACGTCCATCTTGCCGTAAGTCTCCTTGATGACGTTGAAACGGTGCGATCCGACGAGCACTATCAACGATGCCATATCAAACGAGACATCGCTAATTGGTGTCCAACAGGTCAGAAGATTTCTCGTACCACGCCCCATGTAAACGATATCATAGTGCGCTCCGGTGAAACTTCCCGGCGCAACAACACGGAGCCACTTGTAATCATAAGTGAGGACAGGGGCATTGTAATAATCCTCGCAGAAGTTCATGATTTCCGACGATTCGACGAGGTTCAGGAAGGGCGGCTGATGCGTGACTTTTTGATTTCCACCCCAAAACATGCCCCGTTTTCCTTCCGCTGGAATCGCCGCATCAAGCGGGTGAGAGCGATTGATTTGCTCGTTTTCGTCGAGCTTCTCCAGGAGAAATTTCCGGGTCGCCTTGACCTTTTCTACGTCGTGCAAGCCACGAATTAGCAGATAACCATCCTCTTCCATTCGCGCGTGCAGGGCTTGTTGATCGTCGAGCAAATCATTGGCTTCACGTAACAAGCCGAGATACTTCCCGCCAAGTTCCATCTCGATTTTGTTCATTGTCAGAATCATAAGTGAATCTCCTCATTTTCGCATTGATCTCTATTGCAATTTCTGCTACACTGGATGCGATTCAAAAGCATACAAGATGCAGGTGACTTGAATCCTATATCTTGTATCATTAGATCTTCGTTGATTTTTGATGAAACCTACTCTTTCAGTCAATTCCGAGGATAACTGATGTTTATTCGACTTTCACACACCCTCAAGCCGGGTGGCCCCGGATTTGGTCGAGCGTCAAATCTGGAACTTGATCAGCGTGCATCGATTGCCAAGGGCGATGTCTGTCACGGCTTCATGATGCACATTTTCAATCACGATGGGACGCACATGGATGCGCCCTACCATTTTAACATTGAGGGCAAGAAGATTGCCGACCTTGATATAGATGAACTGATTTTTAATCGCCCACTTGTCATTGATGTTCCAAAGTCCAGGGCATCGTTAATCACGCGGGAAGAATTGGAACCCTACGCCGACGCTATTTCTAAGTGCGATCTGTTGATGCTCAACACCGGATATTGCCGCATTCGTGAATCAGATTCTCACAAGTTCAGCCACGATGCACCGTGCCTCGCGCCAGCGGCTGCGCGGTATATCGTCGAAGACTGTCCCAATGTCCGCGGCGTTGCCATCGATTCCGTCTCGATCGGTTCTACCCAATATGGGGATGAAACAATCGAAACCCACCGCATCCTAACCGGGCATCGTGATTATAGTAGTCGGTACGTGCTGATTTTTGAGGACGTGAATATGGATTTCGATCTCCGCTCGATAAAGCGTGTGTTTGTCATGCCGCTGTTTGTGGAACAGATCGATGGTTCACCGTGTACGATTATTGCTGAGGTCTAGCGTGGGTTATTGTCTACCGAGACCCGCTTCCTCCTTGCAGCAGGCAGCATTTTTTCATCGCTAGGGAAAAGTTGGCAGAAAATCTCTACTTAATTTTTGGTGCTTCGATCTCGTTGCCAGCCTGACGGTGGATTGCCTTGACAACTTTTCCATTTTCGCCCTTCACAAACGTGATCTGAGCGTTTACAATTTTCCAGAAAAATTCGGTTTCCGACTTGGGAAAAATCTCAATCTTTGGCTGGCCGGTCATTTGCGCATACAGCTGATTACCATCCCTTGTTACGGTAAGAATTGCGCCATGCCCATAGTCGTACTCACCGACGTAGGCATCATAAATCGTAGCATCAAGGTCTACTACAATTTCGGCCTTGAGTTTCGGCGCTTCAAACTCTGCACCGCCCTGACGATGGACGGCGTGAATAACTTCACCTTTCTCATTTTTAACGAAACTCACCTGCGCATCAACCACTTTCCAGAAGAACTCTGTCTCCGAACGGGGAAAGATTTCAAATTTCGGTTGTCCGGTCAACTGCGCGAAAAGTCGATCGCCTTCTCTCGTTACGGTCATGATTGCCTGTACGTAGTCGTATCGACCCACATAGTCATCGTAAACGTTAGCGTCTACGGTTGTGTCTGTCGCAAAGGACTCGGCAGCGTTCATCTTTTCCCAGAGATAAATCTCCGCAACATCGTTCGCCATACTTGAACTCAGCCCTGGAGGTGGTGGCTGGCAATTCGTCAGGACAACGACTGTGAAGTGTTCTTCTGGATAACGTGCAAGATAGGTGGCAAATCCGTGAAGTCCACCGCCGTGTGCAATCTCCTTCAACCCGCGTTTTTCTGAGAACATCCAACCATAACCATATTCTCCACCCATGGCATTTGCCTGACTTCCGTCATTGAGCATGACTGGCGTAAACGCCGATTTCAACGTTTCTTCGCTGAGAACCTTCCCATTGAAAATAGCCTCATTCCAGCGATAGAGGTCTCCCACCGTTGAGTAGAGCGCCCCCGCCCCGCCAGCGCGGGACATATCCCAATTGAGGGCTTTCTGAAACTTTCCGTCGATGTACGAATACCCGGCCGCTTCGTGTTCAAGAATGAGGCTCCAGTGATGGATTGCCGTATCTTTCATGCCGAGTGGATCGAAGAAATGGTTCTTCAGGTAATCCCCGAAAGATTCGCCGGAGACCTTCTCAACGATGTAACCGAGGAGAAAATACCCGGAGTTGTTGTAAAGCCACTTCTCACCGGGGTCGAAATCATAGTTGTCATCTTTGAAGGAGTCGATCAGGTCCTCTGGCTTTATTTCTGTCGCAACCGTCTCAAGGAAATCCGGATGGCTGGTATAACTATGAATCCCCGATGTATGGGTCAGGAGATGGTGAATCGTCACCTCATCCCCGCGTGGGTAATCCGGGATGAACTTTGACAGTGTATCCTCCACACTGAGAACTCCTTCTTCCTGCAATTTCAGAATTGCTGCCGCTGTGAATTGCTTCGAGATGGAGCCGATGCGGAATTTTGTCTCCGCCGCGATCGGGACGTGATGTTCGAGGTTCGCAAACCCAAATCCTTTCTGATAAAGGGTTTCGCCGTTTTGAGCGACGAGGACCGATGCCCCCGGTGAATCCTCCTTGATAACCTCATTAAAAAGCGCATCCACGAGTGCTTCTTTCGAGGGCATTTCAATCTTCGGATCTGCTCCCTTTTCCAGAAGGCGTTTTACGACATCCTCGCGTCCTTTCATTTTCGCATAGTGGAGTGCGGTCAAGCCATACTTTTTTGCGTTGATATCGACGCCGTGCGACAAGAGCAGTTCAAGGGTGTCCAAATTGCCTCGTCCCGCCGCCGAGAGCAGTTTCTCGGCTAACGATTCAGAACCGAGGGCACGACACGTAAATCCCCATCCCTGCTGCATATTCTGAACTTTGATCAGGAGTTGATTCTTCCCTGGACTCAGGTGGAGGGAAACGAGATCTTCATCCTTGCGAACAGGTCTGCCAATCCAGTTTTCGTGGGCAAGTTTTCCGTTGAGCCAGATCTTTATTCCATCGTCGCTACCAACCCCAAGCAACGTGGTCGTTGAGTCTGACACATCAATTTCTGCCCACGCATAGGCAACGACAAAATCCTTTTGACCATAGACCTCAATGAGGTTGACGATATCACTCTCCGATTGAACGAGTTGCCATTCATACGTCTCGCTTCGAATTCTGGGAGTCAATCCGGATGCAGGCTGAACTCCTGTTTCGCCGCCATGTTCCGCAAGGAAGTCGGTGTCAAACGCCTTTCGCTGTGTTTCGGTATCGTTAGAATCAGGCTTCTCTTCCGAGATGGGAAGGGGGCCTAAAACCAGCCAGGTCGTCATAGACTCGTCTGGTTGTAAGCCATGATAGATAGCAGTATCCTGTGCTGCTACTTCCGACATAATGAGGTTCGATAATATCAGCAAGATTACGAACGCGAAAATAAACGTGA
>JADFGN010000354.1:0-4947 GCA_022567695.1 Candidatus Poribacteria bacterium
AGTGGGTATGAAGATCAGGGCAAGTTTGGTTTATAGCCATCGTCGAATATCAAAAGATGATTCCAGATTCTGTCTTGAAGTATGGCAATGTTTATTATAGTCAGGGCGATGCAAATTGGTATAACAAACACAAACAAGGAGATAGTTATTATGCAAAGATTCAGCCTTTTGGTGGGCGTCCTGCTCACCATCGTTTTCATGTTAATGACCCGCAGTACAATTTCGGTAGAACATCACGAAACACCCCATCAAGCCGATTGGCATCAATGGCGGGGTTTGAATCGGGACGGGATTTCTTTAGAAACCGGTATCCTTAAAGAGTGGCCAGAGACGGGACCGAAGGAACTGTGGCGTATTCCACTCGGCGATGGATTCTCTGGCATCTCCATCTCCAACGGGCGTGCGTATACGATGTACGCCAAAGGTGAGGACGAAATTGCCGTCTGTCTCGATGCACAAACCGGCAAGGAAATCTGGCGCAATCTTGATGATTGGTTCTATGAGGAGCGTCAGGGCGGAAATGGCCCACGCTCAACACCGACGATTGATGGCGATAAAGTGTATGTTCTCAGTGCCTATGGTAGACTGGTTGCACTCGACGCAAGTACGGGGAAGCAACTTTGGGATAAAGATTTTACGAAAGCGTTTTCAAGTCAAATGCCTCAGTGGGGCTTCTCAATGTCGCCAATTATTGAGGGAAACCTTTTGCTCATCGAGGTTGGGGGTACGGATGGCAATTCGATTGTCGCTTTTAACAAAACGACTGGCGAGCGCGTTTGGGGGACGGATACCGCCCCGTCCGGCTATTCATCGCCAGTTGTCATCACAGTCAATGGCATTCGGCAAGCCATCTTTTTCGCACGAGATGAACTGATGTCAATTTCACTGAACGATGGAAGCGTTTATTGGCGTTATCCGTGGGATGGGGGGCGTAACAGCGATAATCGTGTGACGCCTGTCTTCATTTCGCCGGATAAAATCTTCATCTCCTCACGCACTGGTGATGCCGGCACCGTCATCCAGATCAAAGGCACGGCAGACGATATGCACATTGAAGAAGTTTGGCGTAGTCATTCGATGATAAATGGTTTTTCGACTACCGTGCTACACGACGGTTACTTGTACGGATTCTCTAACACCATTTTAACCTGTATTGATGCCAGCACCGGCGAGGAAAAGTGGAAGACGCGGGGGTTCGGTCAAGGCACAGTCATTTATGCAGATGGTCATTTGATAGTCCTTGGCGACCAAGGCAAGCTTGCGTTAGTCGAGGCAACGCCAGAAGAATACCGTGAAATTACGCAAGCGCAAGTACTCAGTGGACGGTGCTGGACAATGCCGACGTTGTCAGGCGGCAAACTTTACTTGAGGAATCATCAGGAGATGGTATGCTTAGATCTGAGGGCGGGCGATTGACCAAGCAATTAGCAGGAGATCTTCTGCATGCTTGCTCATGTCAACGACGGCATGAACCATGTCAAAATTATGCTTTACATTCTGACAGACTTGTGCCAAAATTGAAGCAATAAATTCATTAGACCTTTCAATTTTCTTGATTCCTCAATAGGAGATAAATATGTCAACACCATCACGAATCGTTTTCATTGCAGGTCGTGCCAGTCATGGTAGCGGTGCCCACGAGCATCCCGCCGGCTGTGCGCTACTCGCAGATTTGCTCAACACACATGTAGATGGCGTCGAAGTAATAGTCCATCAAGGTTGGCCCCAAGACTCTAACATTTTCAAAAATGCCGCCGCGGTAGTTGTCTACTCCGACGGTGGTGCGGGTCACCTCATCATTCCCCATCTGGATGAGGTCACACAACTCATGAAGCAAGGTGTTGGACTTGCCATGCTGCACTACGCTGTCGAAGTCCCCAAGGGGGACCCTGGAAATCGCTTCCTTGAATGGATTGGCGGTTATTTTGAGACTCACTTGTCGGTTAACCCACACTGGACAGCGGAATTCACATCCTTCCCCGGACATCCCATAACGCAAGGGCTGGAACCATTTTCATTAGATGATGAGTGGTACTATCACATGCGATTTTGCGAGAATATGCAAGGCGTCACGCCCGTCCTGAGTGCCATTGCACCTGCGTCAACACTTGAGAGACCAGACGGTCCACACAGCGGTAACCCGCACGTACGTAAATCAGTGGCTAACAAAGAACCGCAACACCTCGGCTGGTGCGTCGAACGAGAAGATGGTGGACGCGGATTCGGATTCACAGGTGGACATTTCCACTCTAACTGGGCTCATGAGCAACTACGCAAGTTCATGCTCAATGCGATAGCGTGGACGGCTAAGGTGCAAGTGCCCGTCGGTGGCATATCAACGCCAGCCCCCACGCCGGATGAACTCGACTCCTATCTACATTCGTAGGGGATCGTCGAGCCCGGAGACGATAGATAAATAGAGGGGGTTTTGACAAACTGTCCGCCCCTGAACTACATTCCTAGGGGATATTGAGTTGTCTTTTAGAAATGCTTGGTTGCTCAAACCAAACTAACACACTATGGACCCAAACAGGAGTTTTCTCATGCCGCGTAACCATCGTAAGCTTAATCCAGAGGAACTGCAAAAGGCTGCCAGCGCACCCGTTCTAAGGCTTGAGGGCATCGACTCGCCGCTAATTATTGAGTCTATCCGATTGCTGCGTAAAGAACGGGAGTATTTTGTCCATGTCAGGTCGGAAGATGGTGCGGAGGGTATTTCCGTAACTAACAGCCAGGTAGAGTATCTATATCCAATACTGAACCGACGTGTTATTCCCTACTTTATTGGCAAGGATGCCCGCGGCTTGGAGGCACATCTGTTCGAGCTATATCGATACAGGAGTAATTATAAACTCCAGGGCCTGGCACTCTGGTGTCCTGTGGCCTGGGTGGAATTCGCTCTCCTGGACATGATAGGTCGAGTGGTGGGAAAATCTATTGGCCAATTGCTCGGTCAGGTGATACGACGCAAAGTTCCTTTTTATGTAGCCAGTGGCAGACGCGATTCAACGCCGGAACAAGAAGTAGACTATCTGCTCAAGCTAATCGATGAAACGGACGCTAAGGCGGTCAAATTCAGAGTCGGGGGACGTATGAGCAGAAACATGGATGCCATGCCAAAACGCACCGAGAGACTGATACCCTTGACACGTAAGAGATTAGGCGATCAAATTGCTATCCATGCGGATTCCAATAGCTCCTACGGCCCCGCCAAAGCTATTGAGATCGGCAGGATGCTCGAAGATATTGATGCCGTCTATTTCGAGGAACCTTGTCCTTTCGACCATCTCCAAGACACCAAAACGGTGGCCGATGCCTTGAGTATACCCGTCTCAGGAGGTGAACAGGAATATAGTCAGTGGCGATTCCAATGGATGATTCAGAACAGAGGTGTGGACATCGTTCAGCCTGATCTGCATTACTATGGTGGCTTTATCCGTTCCACACGTGTCGCACGTATGGCCGCTGTGGCTGGGTTGCCAACGACTGTTCATATTTCCGGCGGTTTCGGATTTATATATATGCTCCATTTTGCCTCTTACACACCGGATGTAGGCTTATATCAGGAATACAAAAGGGGCGTCGAGAAATACGGCGGCTGGTTCGACTCACCTCCGGAGGTCAAGAATGGCACCATCACAGTTCCTCAAGGCCCTGGTGTAGGAATCAGGGATATCGAGGATTTGCTCAAGGGAGCGGAGTCGGTAGAGGGCTTGTCGTGACAAATAGAAAAGAACATTGTTGAAATTATTAGTTATTATTTTTGTCGCCTGTTTCTTTCTGCTTATTCCCACGCAGCAAAGGCAGGCGTTTGTAAGTCTCTAGACAGCGAAGCCAGGAAACGGGCGAACGTGTGGTTGCCTAATTATTCGTCTGCCATAAACGTCTGTACGTCAATGCACTCACCATTTCGACGTGCAGATTCCCAACCCGCAAGCACGGGCGCAAGTGAGTAAAGCCCGTCGTGATAGTCGTTCATCAAGACACTTGCGTCACCCATCCGGACAGCCTCAATAAAGGTGCGGTCTTGCTCAAACCACGGGTCGAATTCTTCCCCTTGATAAACCACTTCACCGTTCACTTCTATCCGATTGTAGCTAAAGATTGACAAACTGCCGCCTTCATAAAAAATCGTAAACCACGGCTCGCTACCCAAATGGCTCGGTCCTGATGAGATGAAACTCATGGTCATCGTTGCTCCATTGGAGAGGCAATAGTTGAAAACGGCGGAGAGTGCTGTGCCATACGGAGCCCGCTGGCAATAGAACGCCTGTGCCCGTACGACGTTGAGATGGGTCATAAAGCGGGAGTAGTCTGTCGCGTGGATGCCCCAATCCAACGCATTTCCGCCCGATTTTTCCATTTGACTCCACCACGAATCGGAAGGGGGACCGGGTAACCCGCCGAAGCTCTGAAATCGGAGGTGAACGATTTCTTTGCCCTCAAGGTGCTTGCGAGCTTCCTGAAAAATGGGACGATAACGTTCCCGAAAGCCGACGGTGCTGATAACGCCGGATTGGCGAATCGCGCTATCAATTCTATTTGCGACTGCCATTGTGAGTGCTTGTGGCTTTTCACTGAAGATATGGATGCCTTTTGCAGCGGCGGTGGCTTCAATGTTCGTGCGCGTATAAGCGGGGACGATCGAGTAGAGGACGTCAATCTCTTCGTTATCCAGCAGTTCATGCCCATCCTGATAGGTTTGCGAAATATTGAACGCGTCGGCGGTCAATTCAAGTTGCTTTGCATTACTATCACAGATGGCAACAATTTCGACGTCGTCAAATTTCATGAGGTTGGGAATGTGAGTTCGATTTGCAAACTGGCCACACCCGTAGATAGCAACGCGAACCAAAGCCATAAATGAATTTTCTCCGCTTGATGATGTATCCTATGCACACCCAAACTTGCTGAACAAAGCACCTCGCTTAGGAATGGCGATTTAAT
>JADFGN010000354.1:4971-7950 GCA_022567695.1 Candidatus Poribacteria bacterium
GGCATGCCTCGCCCCTACTGTAGGAGTTATTTCGTAGCCATTCCTTAGTTTTTCTACCTCTGCGCCTCTTCCGCTTCAAGTTGCTGTTCCTGCCATCCATAATCGACTGACCCTTCATAAAAATTTTCGGGGTGTTCAACCGCCCAGATCTGCTTGTGAACGATCCAGTTGTGCGGGTTCAGTGCCGATGCTTTCCGCCATTCTGCCATCGCTTCCGCTTTTTTGCCAGTTTCCAGTAATACGAGACCGAGTTGGAAACGCGCATTGGCTTCAGCAACCTTGGCATCCTCACGCTTTTGAGGCGGTTCTGCTTCACGGATAAGTACCTCGTTGTAGGATGGTTCCGACAGCCACTTTTCGAGTAACGCAATTGTATCTTCATCTGCAACATTGATGCTGAATGGGCCTTTGACCAATCTCCCGAACTCATCAATCATGATGCCGTACGGAATTGCTTTAAGATTGTACCGTTCACCCAGCTCGTTTCTCTGATCAACGAGCGTTACAAACTCAGCTTGAGCTACCTCGTGCCACGGACGCGCAACTTCCGCGCCTTGGGCATCCACAGCAATCGAAACGACGTTCATCGTATCGCGATGTTTCGCATAAAATGTTTGCCAGCCTGGCAATTGTCCACGGCAACCTCACCACGATGCCCAGAGGTAAAGCAGCGTTTTCTTCCCTTGAAAATCACTCAGCCGCCGGGGTTTACCATTGAGGTCGGGGAGCGTAAAATCTGGTGCGAGGTGTCCAGCAGAAATTTCTTTTCCTATCATTCGATTCCCTCCTACAATTTCAATTCGATTTGGTGATGGCGTGTGAATCCGAAAGCCGAACGGTTCAACAATTGCCGATGGCAAAGCATACGCAATTCCATCGATCCAAACGGCGTCTGCCGGGCGGTTGTCAAACTTCAACTGAACGCACAACTCTTCACCGGAAGCGGTATCTGCAATCCCACAGATGACTGCTGTGTCTGTCCCTTTGGGATATTCAACTTTGGTGCCGATAAGTTCGCTGAAGGATTCCAGCGGCACAAGCCATTTACCATCTTTTAGCAACGGGGGTGACTTTAACTCGATAGGTTGATTATCGATCAGGATAGTCGGTATATCCATAGCATTTTCCCTCTCGGTTCTGCATCTATTGCACGCCTGTCACCGTATCTTCAGACTTCCCCAAACAGTTGCGAGTTTGTTCAGTGGTTCGACAGCTAACGTTTCTCCTGAAAATATGAGTTTTCCCCACTCATTGATATTGACCTCATTGTTTCCAAGCCAAAGCAGGTGATTCCAAACCGCATTATCTGAATCAACAAAACTGATGCTGAATCCAATCTGCCCACCATCGACAATCTTAGTGTCCGGAACTTCCGCAAGCGGAACAGCCACTTCAATGATGTAGCCATCCGCCGTCTTCTCGGCTGCCCCTTCAGTCTTTGGCACGAGCTTGGCGTTTAAATTGACATCTCGATAAATCCACGGCTCGCCGTTGACATCAACATTGAGTTGTAAGTTGTCCGGCTGTCCGGGGAATGCGCCCACATCATCCGCACCGTCAAACCACAACTCAATGCAGTCGTTCTTCCAGTTTGTGTTGGGTGGATTACCTTTATCGATGATGTCGTCTTTGACAATCGCTAAAATATACAGCATTTTATCATCATACATTGCATAAGTCGTGGCACTGAAATCCTTATCGTTGCTGATGTCACCGACGTTGATGAACCCATTGTCTTTGGATAGAAACAGCTTCTGTTCATCGGCGAAGAATTTTATCTGCCAGTCTGCCGGGTCTCCATCAATCTTCAGGTTGCCAGGAGACCTCGGCGCAACCAACTTATCAGGAACGGCAGCAAACAGGTTTCCGCCGAATACCAAGATTAGGAAACCAACTGTCAAAATTCGGATTCGCATGATGTCCTCCTTCAGTTAAAGTTTGATGCAAAACAAAGAACACGAAACAGAATGGGCAATCATTGATTGTTGCCCTTTTTTCTCGCCTGAGAATCATAGATCAGAAACTCAATAATCTCATCCGCCACTTTGGGCGTTAGCCCTGCCCCCGGTTTCTTCATCATTTTGTAGACATATTTTCTCCACGCTTCTCCCAAAAAAACTGAGTTAACTGGACGGGCGAGCGTGTGACATCGACTACACTTCCTAGCAAAGAGCTTGTAACGTTCCTGCATTTCCGAGGGATAGTTAGAAACGTCGATGAAGTTACTTCCGTTGTCTGCAGGAAAAGTTTTGAGAGCGGCTTTCGGCATTCGGAGTACACCCATCGTCAGGATAACCATTAGCCCAACGACGATTAAGACTGTAATCCAAACCACAGGTTGACGCATCTATCATCTTCCTCCGAATTAGACAATCTCCTTCACCTTGCTAACAATGCACTTCGCACTAATACCGAACTTGTCCATCAGTTCATCAGCCTTACCAGATTGCGGAATACCATTGACAGCAAGTTGGTGAACCTTGACGCCCTCGGAAGCAACCACACTTAGCACGGCTTCACCAAGCCCGCCTTGGGGGTAGTGGTCTTCGACGGTGATCAGCGTGTTGTTTGTCTCAGCGGCGGCACGGAGGAGTGTTTCTGCATCAACGGGTTTGACGGAATAGAGATCAATCACGCGAACCGAAATGCCCTCTGCTTTGAGTTGATCGTAAGCTTTCAACGCTTCGTGGACTGTAACCCCCGCGGCAATGATAGTGATTTGATCGCTGGCACTTTCTCGAAGGACTTTGCAACCGCCGATTGGGAAACGCTCATCGTTTGAATAAATCACCGGCGTTTTGGGACGTGACGTCCGAATGTAAACAATGCCTTCATGTGCTGCGGCTTCAGCGACTAATCGTTCTGCGGCAACCGGATCGGCCGGATAGAGTACAACCGATTCTGGGATGGCCCGAAACATTGCGAGATCTTCTAGTCCCATTTGGGAGGGCCCATCTTCGCCAATTGATACACCGCAGT
>JADFGN010000014.1 GCA_022567695.1 Candidatus Poribacteria bacterium
GATCGAGGTGGTGAAAGTGTTGGGTAAGTACTGGTTTGAGATTGTCGAATTGCCGCCTGAACCAATTGGAGAGTGAATATGGACGAATGCACACTTAACGTCCTACTCGTCGATGACGACGAAAATTATTATCTCATCAGTCGCGATCTCTTTGCTAACATTGAGAGAGTGAAGTTTGAGTTGGAATGGGCATCAACTTATGATGTTGCGCTGGAAGCAATTCGGTCTAATCGACACGATGTCTATCTCGTTGACTACCGGCTCGGCGATCGCGACGGGTTGGAACTCTTGCGCGAAGTGGTTGCGGACGAATGCAAAGCACCAATCATTATGCTTGCCGACCGAGAAGACCATGAAGTAGACATTGAGGCGATGAAGTCTGGCGCGGCGGATTATCTCGTCAAAGATGGGCTTGATGCCGCTTTGTTGGAGCGATCCATCCGGCATGCCATTGAGCGCAAACGGGCAGAGGAGGAGATCGCTGCAAAAAACCGTGACCTCAAGACCCTCCTCTATGTCATCTCGCATGACTTAAAAGAACCGCTTCGGACAATCGAGAGTTTCTCAAGCTTGGTTAGCAAAAGGTACGCCGAACGCCTTGACGAAAAAGGGCAAGACTTTCTCAGACGCATCGTGCGAGGGGTAGATCGATTGAGACGCCTCCTTGACGATTTCCTGATGCTGTCCCGTGCGCGTGAGATGGAGCCACCAGTGGAGGAAGTGGACGGGGCAGAGGTTGTCAACGAAGCTTTGAACCACCTCGAGGCGATGATTAAGCGTACCGGAGCCCAGATTCAAGTTTCTAAAGATCTCCCGCGGCTTCGGGCAGATGAAACATGGGCGACCCAGGCACTGTACAATCTGATTGCAAATGCGCTGAAGTTCACCAATGGCGGTGCTGTGCCCGAAGTCGAGATTGCGCCTTATCGGCCAGACAAAGGGAATTCCAGAGGCACGGGGTTGGTTGTCCGTGACCGCGGTATGGGAGTTCCTCTGGAACATGCCGAACGAATCTTCCAACTCTTTCAGCGGGCGGTTGGGCGTGAAATCGATGGAACAGGTGCGGGACTTGCTATCGTCAGGGAGATTGCCGAACGGCACAGCGGCCATGCCTGGGTTCGTCCACGCCAAGGCGGCGGCTCTGAGTTTATCATCACTTTCGGGACATCTGAGGACCAAAATTGAACACTTATACTGTGAGCCGTCACAAACTGCGCTTATGCAATGTCATCCAACAAGATCAAGATTCCCGTGAATTGAATCGAGTTGAAAGGGACTCCCGTTAGGGGTACAACCCTTACTTGTGATTAAGGAGGTAAAGTGATAGATGAATATCCTACTCATTGAGGACAACGAAGATGACACACTCCTGATTCAGGAGATGTTGGTTAAGGTAACGGACTCTTCGCTGGACCTAAAGTGCGTTGACCAACTCTCAAAAGGATTGGAGCAATTAGCGCTGGGAGGCTTTGACGTGGTTCTGTTAGACCTCAATCTTCCAGATAGCTTGGGGTTGAGTACGCTTAACAGGGTACTTACTCACGCCCCCGAAATCCCGGTCGTGGTATTGACGGGGTTTGACGATGAAACGCTTGCCATAAAAGCTGTGCGAGAAGGTGCCCAGGATTATTTAATCAAAGGGGAAATTGATAATCCGCTGATGCGTGCGCTTCACTATGCTATTGAGCGGCACCGGTTGCACATGGCATACCGGAGTATGTCACTTATCGACGATCTGACGGGATTGTACAACCGGCGAGGCTTCTTAGCACTTGTTGAGCAACAGCTAAAGTTAGCTCAACGAACAAAGCGGGGATTCATGGTTGTTTTTGCAGATCTTGATGGCTTGAAGCAGATTAACGACACTCTTGGACATAAGGAAGGGGATAACGTACTGATAAAAACCGCGGACCTCCTTAGAGACACCTTTCGTGAATCGGATATTATTGCCCGCCTAGGCGGGGATGAGTATGCTGTGCTTGCGGTAGAAGCCAACAAAGTAAATCCCACAATTCTTGCGGAACGTCTCCAGAAGAACATCAAAGCTTATAACACGAAAGGGAGCCAACGCTACCAACTTTCTCTAAGTGTAGGGATGGCACAGTATGACCCCAATCACCCGCGTTCTATTGATGAACTGTTGGCTGAAGCAGATGCATTAATGTACGAGCACAAGCAGAGCAGAAAGCGCAATCGTGTGGCGTAATCTACTTTCGCATCGAAAGTCACCGGACGACAGCCTCTTCTCCGAGGTGTTCTCGCACCCATTTCCGCAAAGGAACGTCCTCATCTTGGGGAGAGAAGTAACCGTTGGCACTTGTCGCGTAACCCAAAAGTTGACGCCGGATAGGATTGACTTGGTCGTAAAGATGTTCCAGTTTCATGGCAGATTTGCTTCGCAACCACCGGTAGCTGTAGCCGTAAAACAGCACTTTGCGCGAGCAATCTGTGATGTTGGGGCTTGCGGCGTGCCAGAGTCGGCGATCAAAGATCAGTGCATCTCCGGCTCTTACTTGCGTAGAGACTGCACCTTCAGGCAGGCGAGCACTGCGCTAATGCATTCGAGCCAGTACCAACTGCAACTTCTTCCGCGCGTCAGAAGCGTCTTCGCCGCCCTCACCCGCCGAGATCGGATGTTCTTCCAATACGTCAGTTTGAATGTGAAACAGACGCCCATCATCGTAAAGCTTCCAGCATTTATCCTGTGCCCATCGCTGTAGGTAATACCCGTCTTTCCCCCAACCCGGCAGAGGGTCATGGTGGGCAAAGATCCATTCACGCGGATTTCCCCGCTCACCATACAACTGTGGCAGAAATGAGCGGCCATCGAAGATTTCGTCTTCTGGCAGTTGCGTCTCGGCGAGTTCCATCAATGTCGGCAGGAAATCGCTGCAATCGATAAGGTCATCGCAAGCTACGCCGCTCGGCGTCGTCCCTTTCCAATTCGCGATCAGCGGCACACGCGTGCCAGCATCTGTTGACAACCCCTTACCGCCTTGAATTTCTTGATCGCCCAACCGAGATGTAACTTCCCGCGGCGATCCATTGTCCCCGAAAAAGAGCAGAAGCGTATTTTCACGCAAGCCGAGTTCATCCAACTTCTGGACAATGCGACCAATGACCGTGTCCATATACTCGACCATATCTCCAAAATACGTCCGATTGCTTCGATGCCGATCTACCTTCCAATCTCCGCTGTGCGGTGTCGGTTGAAACGGCCCGTGGGTGAGTGCCATCGGATAGTAAACAAAAAACGGTTCGTCTTGATGGCGTTCAATGAAGTCGTTGATGTAAGCCGTGAAGATATCGGGGCCGTATTTTCCCTCGGTGTTCTCAAGGTACTTTCCGTTTTGCTGAATGACCGGATGCGCATACCGGGACCCTTTCATCTCTGTATGCTCGGTATGCCACAAGCAGTATTCATCAAACCCGGATTCGTCGGGACGCATCCCTTTCCCTCTCCACTCCGGTTCATAGTCCGGCGGATTATAGCTGTAGAGCTGCCACTTACCTGAAATACAGGTTTTGTATCCCGCCCCCTTCAGGTGATGTCCAAAGGTTTTCTCATTGGGGTCGAAGATACCAAACGCCTGCCAATTCCGAAAGTTGTATTTTCCCGTCATCATCTGCACCCGGGTCGGGGTACAGAGCGGAAGCGCATAAGCGTGGTTAAAGCGCATACCAGTTGCGGCTAAGCTGTCAAGGTTTGGTGTTCGATAAGATGTGCCGCCGTAACATCCAAGACATTCGTAGCCGAGGTCGTCCGCCATAATGAGAACAACATTGGTTTTCTGTGTTGACGATTTGGATTTCATTAGTTCACCTCAGATTCTTGCATCAACAAAATTCATGCTTCAAGAAAACTCACACCAACCGTCAAGATAGAATAACACACATCGTTTTTATGCACAAGAGTTAATGTTTCCGTTTGCGACGGACAGCGGAAAGAAACCACTGGCGTTTATGGAACATTATCATTCTGCCCCAGCTCGTGCAACTGCAAAAAGGTGCCTAAACTTGTCACATTTCCGCGAGGTCTGTTGATAGCAGCGTAACCTTGAGAAGGTTTGAAACCTTCTCAAGGTTGGAATGCCCGCCATTGTCGATCCCAATTTCTAATCTGACAAAGTCGTGTTAAATCACCATGAAAAAAGCCCCGCGTCACAATGTGACACGAGGCAAGAATTCGGAGAGCTATTTGTCGGGGTTGTCAGTTCTGCGTTTTGATTTCACCCCATGTGGTTGAGAGTTTTCCGGCGGGGTTGACGCTTTGGGGAATTCTTTCTCCGGTATCGTACTCTTCGACAATCGAGGTCCAACCGATAACTGGACCGCCGCCAATGGCGTAGATTTTTCCATTAATTGCACTGGCAGACAGTGCTACCCGCGCAGTTGAAATATCGTTGCGTTTTGTCCAACTGTCTGTTACCGTATCATATTCTTCTACAGTCTTTGACATTTGGAATGCGGCATTAATCGCGCCTCCGATGACATAAATCTTCTCTTTCACCGCACTAATGCCGAAAGCCGACCGTGGGGTTGGCATATCGGTTCTCTTCGTCCATGTGTCTGTCACTGGGTCATATTCTTCTACAGTCGATAGGACGACCAAGCCACCAGCGATACCGCCCATGGCATATATCTTTCCATTGACGACACTGGTAGATAGAAAATTTCGTGGAACATTGATGGGAGCTTTCTGCGACCATTTGTCCGTCACTGGGTCGTATTCTTCCATGCTAGAGAGCCTTCCCCCATTGTAGCCACCGATAACGTATATCTTGCCGTCTACTACACTCGCTGAAAAAGAGTTCCTTGAGGTCGGCATATCGGCTTTCTTTGTCCATTTGTCTGTCACTGGGTCATATTCCTCTATGGTTGCGAGTGGCATATTTAACTTGCCCGGCGTATCGGCGGAACCCCCTATCGCATAGATTTTGCCATTAACAACAACGGTTGCTAAGGCACATCTTGGGGTTGGCATATCCGCTTTTTCGCGCCATGTGTTGTTTACTGGATCATATTCTTCTACGGTTGAAAGCACTTGACCATTCCAACCACCAATGGCATAGATTTTTCCGTTTAGTTCTACACCAACGGTTGACAGAGAGAATCTTGGCGTTGGCATATCCGCTTTTTTATTCCACTTCCCACCTCCACCGAGGAAATTCACCGGCTCCGGCTTCGGCTTCTGTCCAAAGTCCCCGTCCCCCTTCTCGCTCGTGAGAATCGTAATCTTCGTGATCTCTATCGTATCCACAGGAATCACGCCGATTTCCGAGACTTGCGTTTGGCTCAACAGCGCAGAGCCAATGAGTTCGCCAATCGGATACAGGGGGCTTTGCGGAATTGCCATACTCAACATCAAAGCGATCATAATCCCGGTAGCGGAAATACCGAACGGTAGCGCAGGTTTGTATGGCGCGGATTGGATTTTCGTTCGCTTCACGGCTTCAACCACACGGAAGGTAAATCCGGGTTGCAATCTCACTTCATCAAACGTCGTACTCATCATAGTAATCATCTCCTCTTTGAGTAATGCTCTCGCACGAGAAAGACGTGCGTTGATATTTGTTACAGAAGTACCGAGGAACTGAGCGATTTCCTTACTTTTCATGTCTCCTAAATAGTAGAGGCTTATCACTTGACGATATATCTCCGGGAGCTCACCAAGTGCTTCACGGAGGGCATCATAATTTAATTCCTTTTGATAAGCACTTATCGCGGGTTGTTCGAGAATATCTTCATCAATATCTTCAGCATACTCACTATCTGGACGACTGGACTGACTCCGTAGAAAATCAATACACAGATTAGAAGTAATCGCATAAATCCAAGGTCGGAATTTGTCTGTCCGTTTCAACGTCGAAAGTTTTCGATATGCCTTGACGAACGCTTCTTGAGCGATGTCTTGGGCGTCGTGAAAATTACCGAGCTTGGAATAAGCAAGTGAGTAGACCGCTGTTTTGTATTTCTCAATCAAAAAACTAAAAGCCCCGGGTTCTCCTAAAAGGCATTTTTGAATGAAATAGCCATCTTCTGTGTGCACCAGTTTCCCCGATTCGTCTGGATTCAGAGCAGATTATTATCCGCTCTCATTTAGCAAGACGGAGCAAACCCCCAAAACCTTACAAGGTGATGAAATTTTTCAGTTATTATCCGAATGTAATCAGACCTATGCATAACCCCCTCTAACTCCCCCTTGCCAAAGGGGAGAACCTACGTCGTCTGCGGATCTCCCCTCCTTACGAAGGAGGGGCCGGGGGAGGTTAACAGAACTGTCCGCCCCTGAATTCTCGCAGAAGAGGAGCCGGGGGAGAGGTTTTAGGATCGGCTAAGTGAAAAAGTCTAAAGGTGATGAAATTTTTCAGATTTTCTTGAGGAGTTGATTATGCTTCCCTTATTCTCGCATGAACACTTAATCCGAGCAACAAAAAAGACTCACATAACAAACGCCTGAAAATGTCGAAACCTGACTTTGTATCCTCCCTTTGCCATCACTGTTTTTTTGATCGCGACCTGATTAGAAGGGCTGGCATCTTTGAAAGTTCAGATGATATACTTATCGATGCAATTATATAATCCGTTTCAGACTGGTGTAACCCGCGCCTCACGGAATTGACGTCCGGCTATGAAGAATTGAGCAAAGGAAAAGAGTCAATCGCCTGGGCTAAGAAAAAATGGTCCGGGCGATTTTTTTAGGTGGGAAAACGAGTGACCCAACACCTCATGCTAGAAAATGAACCAGAAAGGAAATAGACAAAAGGCGCATAACGGAGCAACATCGCGGGCAATTCTAATCGGTCTGTTTTTACTTCCCTTCAACGTCTACTGGCTGACCATCGCCGAGATGAAGTACGATTCTCAGGCGACGGCACTTCCTCTGTTTATCTATCCCGTTTTTATTCTTTTCTGCCTTGTTGTTATCAACAACGGAGTCGGGAGGTTACGGAAAGAAATTCGTTTATCGTCGGGGGAGTTGCTCACGGTTTATGTGATGCTTGTTATTTCGACCTCCATAGCGGCATACGGTATGCTCCAAGATCTCTTTGCGGTCATTGTTCACCCTTACCGTTTCGCGTCTTCAGAAAACGAATGGAAGAATCTCTTCTTTCGCTATATCCCGTCTTGGTTCACAGTTAGTACACCTGACGTATTGGTCGGATACTATGAAGGAGATTCAACGCTCTATGAAACAGAACAGGTCCTTGCTTGGATAAAGCCTGCCGTTGTTTGGAGTTCATTCCTCTTTGTCCTGTTATTCATGATGCACTGCATCAATACGGTGTTTCGCCTGCAATGGGTCCAACAGGAACGCTTGGCATTTCCGGTCATTCAACTGCCAGCCGCGATGGCGCAATCAAAGCGTTTTTTTCGGAATCACATGCTGTGGCTTGGTTTCAGTATCGTCGCGGGTTTGGATATCCTTGACGGGCTACACATTCTTTTTCCGACGGTTCCTTATCTCCACCTCAAGCTGACGAATATTCACCAATATTTCACTGAAAAACCGTGGAATGCGATGGGGACAACGCGAATTTCGTTTTATCCCTTCATGATCGGAATAGGATTCTTTCTCCCGTTAGACCTGTCGTTCTCCTGCTGGTTTTTCTTTGTTCTCCGCCAACTTTCGCGGGTATTTTCAAGTTATCTCGGGATGCGTAGCCTTCCGGGGTTTCCCTACTTTCACGAACAATCGGCAGGCGCGTGGATTTGCTTGGCTTTCATCTCCTTATGGCTGACGAGAAAGCATCTTATTTTTGTGCTACGTACCGCCTTGGCAGCCAAATCATCTGTAGATGCCCATGAACCCATGCGCTATCGCACGGCATTGTTGGGATTAGTTTTTGGGATTCTGTTTCTGATTGGATTTGGGCATCAGGCAGGCATGTCGATCTCTGCCGTGCTGCTGTTCTTTGGATGCTATTTTGCTATCGCCGTTGCCGTCACACGGTTACGTGCCGAATTGGGCGCACCTCATGGTATATTTAATCATCCACTGGACATGATGGTAACAGCTTTCGGCAGTAAAATGTGGGGACCGAGCAACTTAACTGCGATGTCCTTCCTTTTCTGGTTTAATCGAGGTTATCGTCCGCACCCGATGCCGAACCAGTTTGAAGCCTTAAAACTGGCTGAGATTGCGCATATAAACAATCGTCGGCTACTATTTGCAATGACGGCCGCTGCTGCCCTCGCGATAATCTGTTCTTTCTGGACAAATTTAGATATGCTCTACCGCGATGGCGCAATTGCGAGAGTGACTGCATTCCGGCTTTGGGTTGGCAACGGTACCTTTACACGATTAGAACGATGGTTGTTTCATCCCGTCGCACCAGATTTTATCCGGACGAGTTTCATGGGCGTGGGTGGGTTATTGACTCTGATCCTGTTGGTCTTGCGACTTCGTTTTTTCTGGTGGCCCCTCCATCCCGCTGGATATGCACTTGCAGTGAGTTTCGCGATTGATTATTTCTGGTTTCCGTTTTTTATTAGTTGGGTCTTGAAATCACTCATCTTGAAATCCGGCAGAGTCAAGGGATACCAGCGTGCCATACCGTTCTTTTTGGGGCTAATTTTAGGAGACTTCGTAATTGGTTCGTTATGGATGATTTTCGGTGTTTTGACACAGCAACAGGTTTATATGATTTTCATTTGAGCACTTGGTGGAGATTGTCGAAAACATATGATAAACCGTGAATCAGAAAGGAGTTTATTATGAAACAAGAACCGATCTTTCAGCCATACAAATTTGGCGAACAACAGAAGGCAATATTTGATCGGGATGGCCATTTTATCTTTCCTAACCTTCTGACACCGCAGGCTTGCGAGAGGCTGACTGAGTCGTTGTCACACATCCAATCACTCGCGTCGGCGGCGGTGAAAGGTCACGAACCGAGTCGGTTTTCCGCAGAATACGACGAATACTTAGAAAGCCTAATCGGTCATCCGCAAATGCTTGAACTTGCCCGCAAAATCCTTGGCGAAGACATCCGTTATGACCATTGTGTCGGCCTCAATCGTCCGGGCGGGAATCAGGGAATTCGCTGGCATAGCCATGGCTATTCGGAAGACCATCCGAGTTTAGGTTTTGTGCGCATCTTCTTTTACGTTAACGGCTTTGATGTCGATGATGGCGGACTGAAGGCCGTGCCGGGCAGCCACCTTTATCGCGACCGCAAAATCCACGCGCCAACGGATGAAGATTTGCGGAAGGGCTGGCTGGCGGGCAAAACGCATCTAATCACTCACGCACCGTTAGAGATATTGCCTCTGTCCGCTCCCGTTGGTACTGTAGCTTTGATGTGGACGCACGCCGCCCACGCAGTTAGTCCAAGAAAACCTGATAGTGACACGCGATGGTGTGTGGTTTATGCTTACCGCAATCCGGGCAGGCCTTCTGGTGCGCGTTGGATTTCTGAAGCCTTCGAGCAAAAACCCATTGCCGGTGCAGAAGGTCTTATGAGCCTCTATTAAGTCAGATTCGGTAGGTCGGGTTGAGGAAAACAACGCGGTGTAGTTGGTTCTGTTGGGTCTCACTGGCCAACCGCTCCATTTTTCGATCTGCCTCAACCGAAACCCGACAGTCTTGGCAGTTCTGTTGGCCTGGGTGCCGTTCAACCCAACCTACGAATCTAATGTGACAAAGTCGTACTAATACCAATCTGCAATAAAGATAGTAATTTCATAAAGATGTGACCTCGATTAACGCAAGTTGGTATAAGTCAGCCCAACAAAGTTGAAGGAATTACCATGTCAGATGGAATAACGAACCGACCAAACTTTCTCTGGATTTACGGCGAGGATCTTTCTCCAGATCTTGCCTGCTACGGGACGCCTACCGTGCAAACACCAAACCTCAATCGCCTTGCATCGGAAGGGGCACTTTACACGAATGCCTTTGTCACCTGCCCCGTATGTTCCCCAAGCCGCTCAGCGATTATTACCGGAACGTATCAGACCAGCTTCGATGCGCATAACCATCGTAGCAACCGCGATAAACCGTTGCGCGAAGATATCCGGTTGATCACGGACTATTTTCGTGATGCGGGTTATTTTACCTGCAATAGCCCGGGGCCACCCTATAATCGTCCCGGCAAGACCGATTTCAACTTTTCCGTCCATCCACCGTTTAATGGGATGGATTGGAGCGAACGCGAACCGGGACAGCCGTTTTACGCACAAATCAACATTCCCGACACGCATCGGGACTTCACAAGAGATCCGGAGAACCCCATTGACCCGAATAAGGTCGAGTTGCCGCCCTACTATCCCGAACATCGCATCACGCGCATCGATTGGGCACACTACCTTGAGAGTGTTCAGGTCGTGGATCGGAAGGTCGGTCAAATTCTCAAACGTCTCGACGACGAGGAATTAACCGACAACACGATTATCTTCTTCATTAGCGACCACGGCAGGGCACACCCTCGCGGCAAGCAATTTCTGTACGACGGTGGCATCCGAATTCCATTGATTGTCCGATGGCCCCAAAACATTGAGCCGGGAACGGTTGTTGATGATTTGGTCAGCGGAGTTGACTTCGCACCAACTTGCTTGAATCTCGCCGGTATTGAAATCCCAGAGCACATGGAAGGGCAGATCTTTTTAGGCTCTGAATCCTCAGAACGCGAATGCGTCTTCGCCGCACGAGACCGATGTGATGAAACTGATGATCGCATTCGTTGTGTGCGAACGAAGCGTTGGAAGTACATCCGAAACTATTTCCCCGACCGTCCTTACACACAGTTCAATGCCTACAAAAAGAATCAATATCCCGTGTTGACGCTAATGCAGGTTCTCCATGCACAAGGTTTGCTTTCACCAGAGCAAGCAAGATTCATGGCATCCAAACGTCCAGCGGAGGAACTCTACGACCTCCAGCACGACCCGCACGAGCTACACAATCTCGTCGAAGATGAAGAATGCGAAGCGGTACGCAATGAACTCCGCTCAAGACTCGATCAGTGGATTATTGAAACGGGCGATATGGGGGAGATTCCTGAGGGTGCTGAGGTCGTTGCGTATTGGGATAATCAGATGGCAGGGCAATTTGAAAAGTGGATGGAGAACAAGGGATTATCTTCCGACATCACCGATGAAGAATACCTCGCTTGGTGGGAACAGAAACTGACGACCTCATTATAGATAGCAGAATTGGCTTATGTCAAAAGCAGTACACTGTTAAATAGGTCTTGACAAATTAGGATAGTTATTTATAGCTGGGAGGGCAAGGCTCCTGTCGCGCCTATCTTGGTTCGGCGGGAGCCTCACCCTCCCGGCAACTTTGCACTTTATTTTACAGTGCAGTAGCGAGCTGTACGTTGCATTCTCGCGCAATACACATACAGTTTGTGACCCAAGTTACGGAATCGCGGAATAGAGATACGTATCATCCAAAAGCGATGAAGAATCTAATCTGAAAAAATCACTAAACCTGACGCACGACCAATTCACCCATCCGCGATTGCGACGAGGAGGTAGCGACTGAATGAATAATCAAAAGGTACAAGGATACAAAGCGAGAGGGAATTTCACGTTTCACGTTTTAGGTTTTCTGCTTTGCTTCGCTTTTTTCAACGGTCTTACATTAAATGCACACTCAGCATTAAATGCGAAATCGGATTCAAGTGGCATTACTGTTGAATTGAATCTTCCGGAATTGAAAACGACAACGGTAGAACACAACGGAATTCGATATCAAACAGTTAGTTACGATGACAGCGGTTTTACAAACGAAGCGGGAAACCCTCGCCTTCCTGTTTCGAGAGTCATACTTGGCGTGCCGCCGGATACGAATTTCCGCATTGAAGTGCAACTCGCAACGAACAAAACACAGCAGGGCTACCGCCTCCTGCCCGTTCCACATTTCGTTTCCCAACCCCGGAATAGCATCTCCACTCCGAACCCTGTAGAAGAGATCCAAACCCCCGTAGAAGAATGGCGCGAGGATGGTCCCGCCTATCGAACAGGCGGTAGCTACCCTCACGATTTGGCACGTATTGTTTATGACGGTTACCTCCGCTCGCAACGCCTTATCTATCTTGAATTGCATCCCGTCCAATATGACGCGCGAACGAGATTATTACGGATTCACCCGCGCATGGTTGTGCGCGTTCATTTTGAAAATCAGTTCAGTCGTCCTACACCCAGCTACGACCAATCAAGTAGCAGTTCACAAATCTATTCAGCCCCCATTGTTCAGGAGCCGGAGCGATTCGAGAGGACATTCCAACACCTCATCCTGAACTACGATGAAGCCAAACGTTGGCGTTTACCCAGAGGAAAGAATAACCGCACCCCAATGGCTCCCGCCGCCCGACAAGCGACGACAACGATGCGGTATAAAATCCTCGTCGATGAAACGGGCATATATCGATTGACAAGTGATGACCTGCGTCAAAAGTGGGGGATAGAGCTGAGAGATGTCGATCCCCGCTATTTGCATTTACAACGTTACGACACAGCGCGTGGTAACGAGAGCCAAGAGATTCCAATATACGTTCATGGTGAGGGAGATGGCCGTTTTGACCGTGGAGATTACATTGATTTTCTCGGCTTGGATGCGAAGGACAGATACACACGGTGGAACGTCTATTGGCTCAGTGTGGAAAAGACTCGGGGCGTGCGCGTTTCAGAACTCAACGCGAGTCCCGCCGATCCAACAGCAACGATTGTACCAGTTTTCCGTTCTAAAAACCACTTTGAAGAAGACCATCTTACAAGTAATCTGGAACACGTTCATCCCGAGGATGTTTCGCCGGACGACAAACATGGTTGGTTTGAGGCTCTCGATTTTTGGTTTTGGACAGGCATCAAAAATTCAAGTGACTTTGATAAAAAAGATTTGGAATTCCCACTGTATGACCTCGCCCAGAGCTTTGCCCAACCGAAAATCCAAGTGACCTTGCAAGGTGGAACTCCCGCCAACCACGAGATCTTGGTCTCGCTCAATGACGTGCGAATCGGGGGCAAAAGCGCAAAATGGGAACGCCAGAATTTTACGACAATTGAACGAACCTTGCGGGTTTGGGATAACTTACGAGACATCACTAAAGGCGACATGAACGTAATGAGTCTCGCGCGGGTCGATACGACGTCTGAAGATGACACAACGCGCTATCCTTACCATGTTTACATTAACTCTTTTGATGTGGAGTATACCCGTCTGCTGAAGGCGGTCAATGACTATCTTGAATTCTCGTCTCCCGCCAGTAAAGAGTCATATTCCATCCGTAGGCGCCGAAAATTGGAATATACCCTTCAAGCATTTCTTTCGCCTGACATAGAAATCTTTGAATACGACGGCGAGAGGTTGATCTCCAAATTGCAAAATCCGAAAATCGCCCGCGTGGTTTTAGAGCGAGCTGAACGCGATCGCCTCCGTGCCATCTTTCAATCCAACGTCGAGCGCGGAGAAGACGAAGAAGCGTTAGAGGAAATCTTTGATATTCCGCGTATCGCCTATAATGCAACTTTCCAGTTTCCTGACACTCGCAATGCAAAATTCATTGCCGTTTCGTCGGCGGGGGTTCGTGAACCTGTCCACGTAGAAGCGGTACTCCCCAGCGATTTGCTGTCCAATTCCAACGGTGCGGACTATCTAATCATTAGCCACCCCGTCTATTTTGAACCCGCACAAAAATTGGTAGCGTGGCGATCAACGCCGAAAGGGGGCGGATTTCGAGCAAAGGTGATTGATGTCACGCAAATCTACAATATTTTCAGCAACGGTATGGTGAATCCACAAGCCATCAAGGAATTCCTAAAGTACGCCTATGAAAACTGGACATCACCCGCACTCTCCTATGTTGCGATTATGGGCGACGGAACGTATGACTTTCGGGGAATCGACGAAGAGCTTTATCCAGAGGCTCCCGAAGTCATGGGTTATATCCCGACTCACTATATCTGGACTAGCTCCTTCGGACGAACTTCGACCGATCACTGGTATACAACGGTTAGCGGCTTTGACGAACTCCCAGACTTCTTCATCGGGAGACTCAGCGCAGAGACGTTAGATCATGCCAACGCGATTGTCGACAAAATCGTTAATTATGAACGGAGTCGGCCAAATGGAAACTGGCGGCGTCAGATCATTTCAGTGGCAGATGATGAAGTCAATAACTCTGGTGATTTCATCTTCAAAAAAAGTTTGACGGAAATTGCACAGAGTCGTACCCTCCTCGGTTATGAAACAATTAAAATCTTCCTCGAAGATGTCATTGATATGGTGGAAGCAAACCCCCAAAACTTTCCGGGAAAATTACCGCAACGTGTGGCGAAAGATATGGTTATCGAGGCGTTGAGCCAAGGAGGCATTATCGCGCAATACGCGGGGCATGGAGGAAGGATTGTATGGGCGCATGAAGCCATCTTTGATAACGCCGCAATAGACCTGTTAGATCAGACAGACCATCTCCCGTTTATGCTGGTCTTGAGCTGTTATAACGGCTATTTTGATGCCCCCGGCGAACCGAGTATGGCGGAAAAGCTGCTTCGGAAAGATAGAGGCGGCATCATCGCTATGTTGAGTGCTACCCGCTTGACTTACGGTAGCGGTAACGATGCGCTCAATCGAATCATCTTCGACGACATATTTAAGCGAAATGAACGGGAACTCGGTGCTATCAGCTTCAACTCCAAAGTGGAGCTACTCATGCAAGAGGGACTGGGTCAAATTGATGTGATGATGGCGTACACCCTCTTCGGCGATCCGGCCATGAAGTTGGCGATGGCGGATTACGAAATGCAACCCAAGATCGAAACCAATACGGTTGCCCCGGGCGGTACGCTCAGAGTCGCGCCCGGACAGATCTATGAAGCGGATTATGATTCAAGGCTTAAACAGAAGACATTTACCCCGTTTCCAAATTTCAATGGCAAGCTACAGGTCAAAGCTATTTTCCCCGGCAAGTATAAGACCGTCGAAGGGAAAGAAGGCCCGGTTGAATTTTACACTGGGGATGTGACAGTCACGGAAGAATTGAGTGTCACCAACGGTCGCTTCTCAGGGATTTCTATTACCGTGCCGAAAGAAATAAGCGCGGGAACCGCTCATGTAGAATATTACGCTGAAAACGCCACTCACATTGCCGTTGGAGGCGAGTCCTTCACGGTACTCGTACCCAAGATTCTCGATGTTCAGCCCGAAGTTGTGACTGACACCACATTCCGCATTTCCGCGCAAGTTTCGGATGAATTGGGAGATAAGGGCATCAAGGAGGTCACACTTGATTGGCGCAATCCAATCGTGCGGCAGTGGCAGACGGAAACAATGGTTCCAGATTCATCACGCGGGGAGGGATGGTATACCGTCTCACAACCATTGCCGTTGTCCGCGAATGGTGACACGATTCGATATCAGATCGTCGTCGTTGACACCGATGGGCGTCGCGTGGAATCCGAAACGCTGAGGTTCCGACCATTTGTGTTTCCAGATCTGAGAGTTGTAGACACGGCATCGTTTTCGGATGAACCGCTAATTTACTATCGCTATTCGTCTGAGGCGAATGCCTGGACGCTTAACGCAGATATCGAACAGGTTGAAGATGTCGAGTTGAAGGACAGTGTGGAAGTTGCCTTCTTTGAAGGAAATCCAGACCTTGACGAGGACAACGTTGTAGATGCAGATGCCAAGCTGATAGGACAAACGCAGCTCCGTCCCACAGCATGGAGTCGGCGAAATCCGCTAGAGCCGAATGAGAACTCAACACAGAGTTCATCCTCGCCCCTACGTACCTACCAGGAAGATCCTCTCAACACCAACTGGATCGCGACAGCGACCATCCAGCATGAATTATCAATGGGCAACTACGAACTCTTCGTGTGGGTAGATGCCGTGTGGGAAAGCGATACTTCCAACCAAGAAACCACAAGCGTACCTCGTGGAAAGGTGCGTGAAGGTGATGAGACCGATAACATCAGCGTTCGCCGCATTCAGGTAAATGGGACTCTCATTGGGAAGGGCGATGTCCGTGCTTTCAGTCAAGATGGTGTCATCGATTTCCGCGTGCCATCAAGCGCGATTGTTCAGCCCGCCGTTTTAACAATTACTCCACTCAAGGTACAAGAGGAGGGAGCAGGTTTCAACCTCGCTCTAACTGGGCGACAACCGAGTTTGAAGCCAATTGCGTTGCCAAATGGGAGTGATGCCGCTGCTTATCACGTCACGCTGGATGATGAGTCTCCTAACCTGAAATTGAATCAACCGATTCCAGTCGAGATACGCTTCGATCTTGATGCCTTGAAAGCCAGTATTAGAGATGAGCTATTTGGAAGTGTTGAGGAGGACTCCGCATTCCAACCAAGTATTATTGCTCTCGACCCCGATCAGATTGCAGCGATCAACGAAGGTGCTGAACAGCGGGCACAAGAGATTGGCGCGTATCTTTGGATCGATACCCTCGGCAAATGGGTACGCCTCGATTCGGAATTGGTCACGTCTGCCAACAGGTTAATGCAGACCCAAACGGTGGTAGCAAACGTCCGTGAATCCAATCATGGAAACGGCGAAATTGGTAATGCTACCGTAGCGTCAACAGAGGCAACCCCTGGTAAAAGGGTGCTGCTCTTCACATCTCCCAATACCTACCGATCGCTAATCGGCAAAGACGGTAATCCTCTAGAAGTTCTCAATCCAAATGAGACGATTAACCAATTCCAGGATAGCCAAAATTTCAGTGGGGGCGTTTCGATTGAAATAGAACCGGGTGAGAGGGCATTTCAGTTTGGGGATGTACTCACCTTTCAAGTCGCGCAATCAAGTAGCGAAACCAATGGAGGCTCAAGTTTTTATGCCTCATCTTTTCGTGAGCAGAACCGGGGAACTGGCACCATTCAATACATACGGCTGGCGTCGAATTCGGAGATGCCAGCGGATGGGTGGGTCATCTTATTGGTCGATTCGCAACGTTTCCAGGTGGAAGGCCAGAAAACTGGTATTTTATCCCGGAACAACCAACCGATTCTTGGTGTGGTTGGGGAGGAATTCACATATTCAGAGTTTGGTTTGACCCTCAAGATTACATCGGGCAAATGGAATTTTGAGGCTGGTGATAGCTTCCGATTTGAGACCAAAGAGGTCGGGCGCATACGTGCCGAAATTCCAATGCTCGGAAGAACAGCATTGATGCGAAGCGACGATACGATTCCACCAGATATTCAGTTAACCATTGGCAGGCAAAATTTCGTTGACGGCGATCCGATCTCCCCAGAACCGCTTATCCAAGCCACACTTGGGGATGATAACGGTATCGATTACATCACTCGCCCCATCCGCCTGGAAGTTAGCCAGGACAACCGTGAATTTAAATTGATTCCAGAAACAGAATATCGACTAATTCACCGTACTGGGGCTAACCAAGTGGTCTTGAACTATCAATCTCCCAAGCTGGAACCTGGCACATATCAATTCCGTTTGACCGCAAGCGACCTTGACGGGAATGAATCTCAGCAAGAAATTGAAGCCCGTGTCCATAAACTGCTTCAGTTACTTAGAGCGATGAATTATCCGAATCCATTCAAGCGTGAGACAACGATCACTTGCGAACTCACAGGCGTTGCCGACGAAATGACCGTCAAGATCTACAGCCTATCCGGGCGTCTGATCCGAGAATTCAAGGAAGATGCTTCCGCCGGATTTATGATGATGCCTTGGGATGGCTATGATGAAGACGGTGAAGAGGTCGCAAACGGTGTTTACTATTGTAAGATTCGCGTTAAAATGGAGGGAGAGAAAGACCTCACGGAGTACATCAAGATGATGAAGCTGAAGTAGTATAGTAGCCGAATTTGCAAAAATTTGGATCTGAACATGGGCTCGTTTCAGTCTTTAATCTGTGTCCTACCCATTCGCCTATCGTGAGACCATGGTAGCATGAAAACGGTCACTGTGCTATACTTAAAGGAGACATTAAACAGGAGCAAGGAAATCCTGCGGGACCTTTCAGGAACTCCAACCGATTTGGATCGCATGGTAGTCAAAAGCAATTTTCTGCCAATAAAATTCAGGCATTATCAAAAATAATTGATAATAGCGAGGTGATAAACAATGGCAATGGAAGTCGGAGAACTCTATGCGCAAGTCGTCAAGTCATTATCTGCCGCAGATCGGATCCGGCTGGCAACCCTGATTCTTAATGACATTCCCCCGCAAGCAGTGGTGGACCTCCCCTACGATTTGGAAGAGGAGGACTCAGAAACCGAGCGGGCAGCGTGGCAAACGTTGTCGGCGGCGGTAAACCAGAAAGTATGGGATAACCCCATTGACGCCGCTGACTGGGACAACTGGCAGCCCCAGAAGAAACCGAATCGTAAGACGAAAGCCGGGAGAACAAAATGAGAAGACTGAGATACCAGCGCGGCGATGTGGCGTTAGCTTTGGTGCCGTTCGCCGACGCGACGGGAAGCAAACTGCGCCCTGTCGTCGTGGTGGGCAGTGACGCTTTTCACGCCGCGCAGCCTGTCAATGTGCTGGTTGCTCGTATCAGCGGCAACGTGTCGGCACACCAGACCTCGACCGACTATTTACTACAGGACTGGCAAGCCGCAGGACTAAGACGCGCCAGCGTAGTGACCTCGTTTTTGTTCACACTCGCCCCGACCGAAATCCACGTCACGATCGGACGCCTCACTGACCGCGATTTACGCGGCGTCGAAACGTGCTTGCGTCTCGCCTTGGACTTGCCGTGAAAAGCAACTTAGATGAGGAAAAATTATGAGGTTTACACAACAAAGTTCTAGAAAATCGCTCCTGTTTCATTGTTCACATAGTTAATTGAGGAATGACAAATATCATGCAAGGAGAACTGAGTCGTTGAGCTTTGGAAAGAGGAATATTAAACAACCCATGCATCACCGTTTTTACGTCATCCTTATCTTGGTTGTTCTTCTCAATCACACCACTGCCGACGCCGCAAACAAATTCGCCGGGGAATTCTTGACACTCGGCGTCGGCGCACGACCTTTAGGCTTGGGCGGAAGCTTTGCAGCAATCGCTGATGATTCGACAGCCACTTACTGGAATCCTGCGGGACTTGGGCGTTTGAGCCATTCCGAAGTTGCTTTCATGCATTCCAGCCTTGGTGATTTGGATAGCTATGATTTCGTCAACTATATTCACCCGATTGGTAAAAATGGTTCTATCGGCGTCAGTTGGCTACGTGTTGGCATCGACGACATCCCAATTACGAGCCTACGTGTGACCTCTCGACCTATTGGACCGAGCAATCGTCCAATAGAGGATGGAACTTTTAGCAATACGGATAACGCTTTTATATTTTCCTACGGAAGACGAATTGGATTGGACCTACTAGACCTATATGTGGGTGGAAATGCTAAGTTGATTTATATCGCTTCCTTCGGCAACACAAATGCCTTTGGGCTGGGCGGAGACCTCGGTGTTCTCTGGAACACAAACCCTCAGCGATCTAGCCGGTTTTCAGTTGGTGTTGTTGCACAAGATTTCTTTAAGACGAAACTCTACTGGAACACCCCACCTGATGCTGAAGGGCAGGCATCGAATACAGACACAATCGATCAGAATTTAAGAATCGGTGTTTCTTACAGTCAGGACATTGCCTCCTTAAACAGCCGATTGCTGTTGACAACCGACACCGATAGTCTCTACTCCTTTGAAATGCACTACGGCGCAGAATACGTTTTCGCTGACCTATTGTCACTTAGGCTTGGCGTTCAGGAACGCAAGGGCTTGAACACGATTCGCCAACTAACGGCGGGTGCTGGTTTACGGCTCTCTTTCATCACAGGTGCAGCTTTTTCTATTGATTACGCTTTCCTCAGCAATGACGAGCTTGGAAATAGCAATCGAATCTCGCTGATGACACGGTTTTGAAACATATCAGAAAAGAAAACGGATCTCCTGATATTTTAATTTTAGGAGGTACACAGTTGATTCTGATTCCCTCATTCACCTATCTGCCTGTTTCTTTTTCATGACTCCATTCACCAATTGTTGGATTCGTCCATTCGTCCATCTGGCATTTTTGCTGTTGCTGTATGTTTTTATTCTCTCTATATTCTGTATAAGCATTCCCGCCTTCGCCAACGGCATTGATGATTCCGATCTCTTTACCTTTGTTCGGCTGCGATATACAGGAACGAGGTGGCGCGGCAACGGATGGGATGTCGATTGGCCGGCCTCTGATCGCAATTTCATCTGGCATCTCGGACAGGCAACCAATATCCCGGTATTCCCTCGCGAGAAGATTGTTCATGTTGGTTCACCGGAGCTTTTCAACTACCCCTTTGCCTACATCTTGGAAGTTGGATCCCTGAAATTGACCGACGCCGAGGCGAGGAACTTACGCGAATATCTGTTGCGTGGTGGTTTCATCATGATTGATGATTTTCATGGTGGCCGGGAGTGGCGTAATTTTTATCAGCAATTAAAAAAGATCTTTCCAACACGCGAGCCTAAGGATATTCCGATTTCCCACCCCATCTTCCACTGCTTTTTCGACATTGACGAACTGATCCAGATTCCCGGTTTAGCTTCCTTTTTTAGGGGACGGACGTATGAGCGGGTTGACGGTTATCCCGTCTATTGCCGGGGCGTATATGACGATCACGGGCGTTTAATGATGATGATCAATTTCAACACCGACATTGGGGATGCGTGGGAACATGCGGCGGAGGATTTTTATCCACGGAAATACTCAGATATGGCTTATCGGATGGGCATCAACGCAGTCGTCTATTCATTGACGCATTAAAGTTTATCCACTGCGTCATTATACCTTGACTCTGTCACATTAAAACCGTTAACCTTAACGAGATCCTATCCTTGTGGGAGCGAGATCCCTCTCGCGATGAACACCCAGCGCACGCATCGAGTCTAGGAAGACTCTCCCACAGATGTAACAAAGTCGTAATACTTTCTTTCTATGAAAAGGGAAACTATGCGTTTTCGTATCTCGACTCCACAACCTGCGACTCTCTATAAAAAAGTTCCCATCCCCGATGAGTTCATTTCCGTGAATGCCGATGGGCAACGCTGGGGTGGAGACATCCGCATCGGCGATCTCACTGGCGATGGCAACGTCGATTTCCTCGTCTATAAATCACTCGGAGGGATCAAGCCGTGCTTTCTCGGAGCGTTCACGCTTGATGGTGAACCGATCTGGTCTGTCGGCAATAAAGACCTCACGGCAATGGATGCCGATAGTGAGGATATACTTCAGACAACCTCTCCAGACCGTCCCGGTCCCGTCGCAATCTATGATATTGATCAAGACGGTACAACAGAAGTGATTTGCTTTTTGATCGATTTTGATGAAGTGGGAGCGGTTTCCCAACCTCTGAGCAGGTGGAATCTTGAAGCAATCGATCTCGTCATCTTAGATGGGAAAACAGGAGAGATAAAACGGCACGCCTCGCCCGCTGAACTTCGTCAGTGCAACGCTTATGTTGATGGTGAACTCCATCTTTCTAACTATGTTCACCATCGGTTGATGATTGCCAACTTCACCGGAAACTCACAACCACAGGATTTCGTCGTCAAGCTTGGTAATGACATACTTGCCTTTAACCATGAACTTGAAATCTTGTGGCAATACACCAATCGGTGGTATCGCTACTCCAAGCATGCTGCTTATATTCCCGCTGTCGGCGATTTGGATGGCGACGGCAGAGACGAAGTAAACGGCGGGCATTTCGGACTTGACCACGATGGCAACGTACTTTGGGAGAAGTATCTCGGTGACAATATGGATGCCGTTCTCGTCGAGGAGTGGGATGGCGATCAGAGTAACGGAAAAGAGGCTATCCTATCCGGGGGTGGGCAAGTTCTCGATGGGCACGGAAATACGTTGCTCGAACTGGGCATGGAACTCGTTCCACATGGGCAGGAGATTCGCTACGGGAACCTTCGCCTCGACACAGCGGGCCCCGAACTCGTCATCCGCTATAACGGACACCATCCCGATCTAATGGTTGTGAGCCACAGCGGCGAGGTGCTCAGTCGATTTCAAGCCGATGAATCTCCAAACAACACAGGGTTGGAAATCATCCATTGGAACGGAGAAAATGAAGCAGACCTGATCTATAGTCCGGCTGCGCTTTACGATGGCTATGGCAACAAGGTCGTAACGTTTCCCAATCTGCCACCGCCGACAGGAGGTAAGATGGGGTGGTATCACTGCTTTCCTGCAAATGTGTGCGGGGACGAGCGCGAAGAGGTCATTTTGTATGACCCGCATAGCGATGCGATCTATGTCTATACTCCGCCGCCTTTTGATGCAACGGCTTTTCGTGGGTACAAGCACACACCGCGACAATACAATGCACGGTTGATTGATTAATTACCTAATTGATGAGGTCAAAATCAAGAACCGTATCGATCTAAGATGCTCGCCTTAACGTCCTCAGAAAAGGAGTTGAAGCAAGTCACCATGGAATCTATTATGTTCTCTAAAGTGAAAGCGAACCTGCCTTGGCTAGAAGCTCGGGTGATTGTGAACCAATATTTGCTTTTTCATATCGGTAGCGCCTTTATGGCAGGAAATCCAGCACTCGTAGACAAGGACAGTTGTTTGCTTCAGGTGCCGGTATTGTATACAACCACGAAAGGCAATAAAGAAGTCGGCACATTTTATGTAAAAGCAGACACCAACAAACTGCTACTACCGAAATCGACTCCCAAAGAAGAAATTTACCACAATGCAGAAATTGATTGAGAAAACGCATTATCCGCAAGAATCAGAATATAGTTGTATTCCGGCGTCCATTCGGATGGTTTTTCTGCTTTTGAGAAGGGACTTGGAGAAAGGTACGCCGAACTCGATCTGATTAATTTATTGGGGACCAGTCAAAGCGGTAGTCTTTTGGAAAATCTGATGAGAATTTCCAAGTTAGGATTTCAGGTTGAGGTTGTGTCTTCAAATTTGTCGGAGTTGTTAGCTTACCTCCAAGCTAAGAAAAAGCCCGTTATTGTAGTGGTGTATGCTCAGTACATTCCCTATCTAAACAGTGATAGTTTGCATGCTGTCGTCGTTGTCAGGCTAGATGCCCAGAACATTTACTTCAATGACCCTTTGCGAGAGGAATACCCCATGATTCTTTCCCATGATGAATTCCAGAGAGCTTGGAGTGTCTGGGGTAATCTTCTGATTAAGATTGAACGAACCATGAATTGATCGCCATGGACGCTGACATCTCCTCGCTGTTGTGTTTGCTGACTCTCAGTCAATTGTGGTGTGCTTTCATGAGATAAGCAGAGTTATTTCTGTTTCAGGATGCGCCAGCGTAATATCATAAATCTCCGCCTCGCCCTCCCAAACCACCTGAATGGTTACAAGGTGTATTTGCCATAGACGATAGAAACAGATGGTATTATAATTTCATCATTCAACAGATATGATACTCGGTGTGGAGTGGGCAAAGCACGGAAAGTTGGATATGGAAGCTGAATTGGTTGTTTATGCGTTATATCGGCTGTAAATCGAACTTATTGTCTCACCTTGAAAAAGTCGTGATCGACCAGCTGGGAATCAAAAAAGGGACGTTCTGTGATCTCTTTGCAGGAACAGCGAGTGTTGCAGCACACTTCAAACAGCGCGGTTTTCGGATTATTTCTAACGATCTGCTTGAACTCTCTTACGTCTTTCAACGGGCGTTGATTGCCAATAATGAAGAACCCGCATTCGCCCGAATTGCCCCAACCCTCGGTGACGTATCGCGTGAGAGCCTTTCTTCCAATCTATCTCCCTACCATAACGTGAGTTCGACGTAAGCAATTAAACGATAACAGCAGGTAAGTCCCCCAACTGAGGTAAACGGATGTTGAGCGAAGGTTTTTTCTCTTGGTAGGTATAAGCAATTAATGCGCTGACAACATTAACCAGAAAATTAAATCCGCTCATCAAGCAACTTCCGCCACAAGAACATTACTGTCTGGACCAACAGATGAGGAAGGCAATTGTCTCGGTGACGAACAATATCGCCGAAGGTCATGGGCGCTGGCAGTATAAAGAAAACATGCGCTTCTGTCGAATTGCTAGAGGGTCGACCGAGGAAATCCTTGACGACATCAACGTCTGCCTTGATGAGGACTATGGTCAGAGAGAAAACAACGAACAACTCAAGGGAGAAGGCTACCATCTGATTTGCGGCGCTTCGACCATTGCGAAAATCAACAGTTATATTGCTTATCTTCGCCGTAGTCAACAAGGAAGCAAATGAGTCGTCACCAGACACCAGTCACCATAATGCTGTAGAACTCAGAAGCAGCTTGGATTTCTTATATCGAACTCACGTTACCATAAGGTCATTTCGTGGTTGAATTGTTTGCCCGGTAAAAAGGGGTACATCGTTCAGTAGCTAACATTTTTTAAAAGCGGGACTTTGAATGATTACTTGTCATCTGAAAAGTCGCTCGGCCACTGGGATTTGGAAAGGATGATAACAACGAAATTCAACGATTTCCCAAAACCGTTAGCTATTAAAGGGTCAAAACACTCGAAACCCTTGTCATAGATTGCTTTGTCACGATTTTTAAAAAGTGTGAAGAAACCCGACATTCAACCTCCTAAAACAACCGTAAAATGGTTCAATCGTGGATACCGTGTGTTTTTTGAGCAATTCAACAACTGTAAAGAATTCCGACACTGGTCGAGACGATTCATCCGTAAGCGTCAAAAACAGTGGGCTTTGTTACCCGAAATATTGAGATGGTCCAATCCAACCTTCGGAAGGTTCGTTCAGCCATTGAGATCTAACTGTTCCAAAGTTTATACTATTTCTTAATTTGACATGTCATCTTGAGCAACGCGAAAGATCTAGATTCTTCAGCTTCGCCTCAGAATGACATGAGGATTTCTAGATCTGCCAGCTTGAAACCTTCCGAAAGTTATCAATTAATTCTGTCCGGGCACTTATCCATCACCTTTCACAGGTAATCCGACGAAAAGGCGACTATCAACGTCCACAAGCCGTTCAACATCCTCGGTTGCTGCGGCGAGGGCGAAGACAATGCCGGGACGCTTGGCTCGCATCGCACGTCCGAGAACAGTGAAGCCACCTCCGATGCCGCCCATTCCTTCCCCAAAGTATGTCTGTTGGCTTACCACTCGTGCCAATCCTTCCCAATGGCGGTGAATGATAGCGCGTAATTCATCGGATGTCAGACCGTCTCGGTAGCCGTGACGAACCTTGGGCGGGGTTGGCCTGTCGAAGTGAGAACTGTTCCATCGGACAACGATCTGCGAAAGGGAATCCATTCTGCCTCGCGCCCCGCTCTTGATGGCGAGGAGTTGGGGGCCCAAATCGTTATCATCGAACTCCTTCCGTGTGGCAAGCTGCTCAATGAGTTCCTCCGTATACGCATCCCAAGTTTCCTCATCGGCATCTTCAGGTGGAGGTGTTCGCTGCAAACTTTCGCCAATAAACGGACTCATTGACATTCCCGACTCTTTAGCAAGCTCAAAGCCGCGGTGCATCAGGTTCTCAAGGCGGTCCAGCGTTTTGTTGACCCCCTCGCGTTTCAGGACCTCCCGCATTGCGTCGGCAAGCGTTTTCTTTGTAGCGAAGCCTTCGGCAGTTGTCGCAACGTCGGTTCCAGCAAGCCTTGAGATCTCCTGGCGTCCGGCAGGTGTACGACTGAGGTTTACAAGCCCCAACATCGACTCGTTGGCGGGGAGTAGGGTTGTCAGCAAGCCCGGAGTACGTTTAAAATGTCCCGCCACAGAAAGGAGTTCTCCTGCCTCACGCTGTCCCTCAGCAGTGACCGGTAGGAAGAGCGCGGCTTGATCGCCGTCGAAATCTGCATTCATTAGTCCGCAGACGATTGGATCGATATGGAGCGCATTGTCCTCATGCCGTATGGGGTGAAACGCTAGGAATGAAGTGGGCATCAGTGCCGGCGCACGATACAGAATGACCCACGAGTGTTCCATAATCTCGTCGAGTATTTGCGTTGCCTTCTGGGTTCGTGCATTGACATCGGCGTCGCTACCGATAATCCGCGTGACAAAGGGTCCAAAGAGTGTCCACGCCATCTTGTCTGGAATACCGACCTGATCATGTCTCAGGTCGATGTCCGGCTCGATCACTGCACGTCCACTGAAAAGGGTTGGCGTATGGAAACGCATATGCTCTGAACTAACGAGCGTGTCTAGGTATTCTCTAACACGTACCTCAAGTTGATTCAACGTTTGGCTGGTCAGGCTTTGGGGTGTACTGGTTGCCAACATCCGCTCGGCTCTTTCGTTAACTTCGACGAGTGCTTGGTAGGCGGCGAGTGAATTTTCATCCCGCCTTACTTTCTCGCCCACCCACCACATTCCGTCGTGATACAAGTGTTTGGATTCGTCACCGCCCGTGTCCGTGCTCTCAAAAACACCAACTTGATTAAGGGTCTGGCTGCGAAGCCACGGATGAGGAATTGGATGAGCCAATTTGAGGACTTTGCCTTCGCGGTGCGCGAACCGAAAAGCCAAATTTTCGCCATTAAGTTCGGCGCGAATTCCCGCAATTGCCAAACGTTGCATAAGATTTGAAAACATTGGCGTGGGCGGACCAGCCTGTTGGATTTTGCCGGCTGCAAGCCGAGAAGCGAGGGTATTCGCATCAGGTCGTTCGGCAGAACAGGTGTTGAATCGATCTTTTAAGGTTTCAAACGCACCAAGGTCGCGTAACACAAGATATTCAGCATTCCCTAAACTTTGAGCTTCTGCACGTTCGCCCGTTGATACGGCGATTTTCTCGCGTGCGATGTGATAGAGTGTACCCCAGTAGACCCACCCCACCAGGCTAGGTCGCTGAAGCTTTTTGCCATTCCTACCAAGCGTGAGGGTCTCCATTCCATCTTTGGGAAGGCCTGCGTCTTTCAAGCGTTTACGGAGTTCTTCACGGCTCGGTGCTTGAAATGGTGGTACAATGGCGGGTTTCCCCTCTGCTCGTGCGATGCGGCTCATGATCGCTTCTCGCAATTGACCAAGGGTCATCCGTGTCTGCAAGCCCATAAAGCTGTAAACAAGCTCTACTGGTGTTCCATCAAGCAGATGTGGCATATCTTTGTCGGGAAGAATGCGCGTCACACACCCTTTCACGCCGTGCCGGTTGGCGAACTTATCGCCCGGCTCAACGGGGTGGGGATAGTTGAAACGTCCCGCGCACGATTCGCTCATAATGATTGCGTCCTCGAAAGTATCAACCCCCCAAGAGACGTAGGCAGTCAACACATTTCGTCCATACCAGAAGTCAGGTACATTGGGTTCATTGCCAGTCTGGACGAGAGCTGGCTCCGGATCTGGTGGTATAAAACACTGCCGCATCATGTTGACGCCCATGAGTTGCCGATTGGCGTCATTGTGCTCCAAAAATGGCATCATCGTTGCGGTGAGCCCCAGTATCCCTTCAGGCTGGTTATCAATGATAACAAGCTTTCCATCCCGAATTTCAGCACCGACAGCAATACTCAAGATCGTCCCAACGCTTGGCCCCTCCGGCATCTCGAAAGGACAGACACGCCCGAAATGCGCGGGATTGTAAACCTTTTCACGCCATAAAACGCGGACACGCCTAAGATGCGTGTGCTTGTCAAGCCAATTTCTCTCCTGAAGCCGATTGTTCCACGACCCGTCAAGTATCAACTCTCGCACCCATGTGTCGAGCGGCATCCACGATTTGAGAAGCGACGCGCTCCACGGCAGGTCGGAAGATACGCCTTCCAAACGTACCTTAAAGTTGTCGTAAAACTGTTCGCCAACACACTTAATCTCAGCGGTATCTAATTCCTCATGTGAAGCAATTGGAACAATCACATAATGTTCACCGTCGATTTTGAAAACGCCTTCCTCATCCGGGCAAGGAATATCGGTGTAAACCACTTCAACATTTCCAGATGAAGTCGCAAGCGATATCTTCACCTGACAAGTGTGAGAGCCGGTCGAAACAAAATGACAATCGTTGAGCGGGAGTCGGTCAGCCAAAAGCTGTGGTAATCGATCCGTCATCAATTGATCAAAAGATGCTTTATGCCAAAAGGCAGTGATGTTGCGTGACATGATGTGTCCTCCTGTTTCAGAAATTCAGAGATATTAATACGAGTTTTTCAGTTAGCCGATCCTAAAACCTCTCCCCCGGCCCCTCTCCTGCGAGGAGAGGGGAGTGAGTATCTCCCCCTTCCCTCGCAGGGAAGGGGGCCGGGGGGGTTAGGTCTGTGGTGTTGTTTTTCAATAACTCACACTAAGCGTTTAAGAGATTTAGGATACAGGATTTTGCATCTTGCATCTTGCATTTTGCATCTTGTTAGAGCGCACTATCCTGTATCTTGCATCTTACATCTTGTATCTTGCATCCTGTACTTTGCATTCTGTATCTTGTCCTGATCACTCCTCCCATTCGATTGCGAGTTCCTTCCACTCACGAGCAAGACGCTTCATCGTATAATGTAAACGTGACTTCACAGTACCTTCTGGAATACTCAGCAACCCCGCGACTTCCCGAATATCCATCTCCATTTCATATACAAGACGAACAATCTCGCGCTTCTCTTCAGGTAATCCATCGACGAGCCGCTGAACCAAGTCATGCTGCTCAGCTTGTTCAAGCACTTCGTCTGGCCCAGGGGACGAAGCGTCGATCATCCAGTCGGGGCTAGGACTGAAGTGCTCTCCCTCTTCGTCGGTCTCATCCGGCGGGATTTCGAGCGGTCGTTGCCTTCGCCGACGCACCGTACGGAGATGATTGAGAGAAAGATTGGTTGCAATGCGATAAAGCCATGCTTTGAATTCACCTCGACCGTTCCACTGTTCAGCACACGTCCACACACGCAGAAAGACTTCTTGTACGACATCATCGGCGGCGCTGCCGTCTCGCACCGCCCGTGCGACATGTCGGCGAATGGCATCCCGGTAACGCTCAAACAACGTGTCAAATGCGTTAGCGTCGCGTGCCCGAACTCTCTCAAGGAGATCTCCATCCGATGGTATCATCTTTATCCTTTTGCTCAGTCGTTCTTTGATCGGGGAAGGATTGCTTGTAGAACTCCATTCAGGTCATTAACATTGACACCGCAAGGATAGAAAAAGTTCATAGCCGGTCTGAAAATTCTTGCGTTGTGAATTTCATGCGATTGACACGTTTAACTACAATTTTAGAATCGAGAAATCCTCATGTCATTCTGAGGCGAAGCCGAAGAATCTAGATCTTTCGCAAGCCTGCCCTCGAATCCTTCACGAAGCCTGCCCTTGAGCGTAGCGAAGGAATGACATTACTTTGGGACCAGATGACGGGAACGTGGAAAGAGAATGTCGCCATTAAGCTGTTCATACTTTCAACTTTTATATCGTCATTCCGTCCAATGGGAAATTCAGAGGATTAGATTTATTCGGAGGGTAACATGCTAAACCACACAGAAATCCAGTCTTTTCTCGAAAACGGCTACGTTATTCGCAGAGGGGTGTTATCTCAAAGGGACATTGAAACGTACCGGGCAGCTGTAGACCGCATTCTGTATAAATGTCGCATTGAAAAGGCACATCAATATTTGCGCCACATTGATGGTGAGAAGGATGACATCTGGGGGGTAAATAACATCTTTCACCCAAGCATCAGGGAACATGCCCTTGTCGAATCGGTCGGGCATCCGCAAATTTTAGGCGTGATTGAAGATTTAATTGGCACACAGTTGCGCTATCACCTGTGTACACTTTTGGTGAGTTCAGAGCAGAAGCCGTACCATATCAACTGGCATCGGGATTCGGCAAGAGATGGCGAAGTTCCACTTGAGCGATTGTTGGCGAGGCTCAAGAGTCACGTGCAACTTAACGGCGCGTTATACGACGATGAAACGCTCTACATCGTCCCCGGCAGCCATCGCCGAGAAATCACCGATGCCGAACGGGAAATTCTGCGGAATTCGCCCAAGGCCGATATGCCAAATCAGATGGCTGTAAAGTTACAGGCGGGCGATATTGTATTTTACAACTCAAGTCTGCTCCACAAAGGCTATAACAAATCGGGCGCGAAACGCCAAACCCTGCACTATGCCCTTATCGTCGCGCCACCAGAGGATGAGCCGCCAAATCCAGAGAGTCCAACGAGTCAGGAATGGTTGAACAATCCGGAGTTTTTGGATAACCTCAGTCCGCGAATCAAACCGCTGTTTGACAACTGGCTGAAGTATGGGTAGAATTTTTCGAGGTAATCTGAGGGAGTTGAATTATAAGTCCTTTTTTCCTTAACTTTCCAAAAGTTCGGCGCACCCCAAATCTTCAAAAGCAAGCGCAAACCTTTGTAAATCATGCCACCACGAGGGTTGATTATTCGCCCATCGCCACACCGGAAGGTAAAACAGTTGAATCACACTCAACCTGTAGTCATACCACAGGTCATTTATGTCGTAGTCATCAACACCGTGTGCCAGTAGAGCACTGTGATAGCGCAAAAGGAGATGTTTTTCTTGTGTCTGCCGAAATTGAGGATACCAGTAGAGTGCGATCATGTATGCAAGGTCTCTCGCCCCCGCGCAGATCTCCCAATCCGCCCAATCTATCATGTACACTCCGCCGGGGATCGAAGTCCGCGGAAGCAGATAATTCCATACATGCGAGTCTCGATGAATCAGGGTCAAGTGTTTTCGTTGCGAAAGACGCCTTACGAACGGAGAAGGCCATGCCGCGAAAATCTTTTCATAACTTTTGCGAATGGCGGAGGAGAGTCGATCGCCTAAGAAATCGGCAAATTCAGCAAACTTCTTCGCCGTGTTATCAACGAGACCTGTGAGGTACGCTTCCTCATAGAAATGCCCAACAATCTCTTTTCCGAGTCGCGAATCGTCCCACCATTCGGCGTGAAATTTTGCCACGCAGTCGATGATCTGTTCGCACTGCAATCTGGTTGGAGGTAAGGGTTCCGACTCCAGCACATGATGTGTTTCTGATACGTCTTCAAGTAGAAGATGGTAATGCCCAATCTCCTGCGAATAGACCGCATCATAGCAACCGACAACTGGTGGGTCGATCATCATGTCGGCAATAACGTTATAAAAGAAAACCTCTTTGATCGCCCAATCGTCGAAGCATTCATGTAATGAACGTTTTAAGAACAATCGTCTCGGTGCGGATTCGGGGGCGTCATCCGAGTAGTTGACGTTCAAAAAGGAGATCACCGAGGCATATCGCATCGGGAACGACGTCGCCTCGACTTTCGTGACTCTCCCGTGAGAGAGGCCCCCTTTTTCATGAAGTCGCTGGGTCAACCACTCCGGAGTAATCTGTTCCGTACTCGTGATGACTTTCTTCATTTCTTTTTTTCGCCGGAAGTCAAGGCTCTGGCTTTCCGATTGCCCGTATTGTCGCTGCACTATAAATACCCTCCTTTAGAAACGGCTTGTTAGGCTTATCTCATTTCTGACAAAAACCTCTTGATGTGAGGTAGCACCAAATCACTCCGTACATAGGCGTCACCATGAATGAGGTCAGGTAGAGAAATGAAAACAGAATTCGGGATATGTTTTACACACTCTTTTATCGAAGAGTACATCAATTCGTCGGATTCACCCGCGTATAGCAAACAAGGCATCTTCATCGCTGGTAAAATATCTGCACAGCCACTCCAATCCCGCGCGGCGATTGTTGATGCAATTAGAGCTTGTGCATCATTTTTCAGAAATCGACCTCTTTCTTTTGGCGACTTTTGTCCCCATGCGTCTGCGGCAGCCGGTATTCCTTTTGTTAAAATCTGAATCTGTTGATTGTAAACTTCAGGATATTGAGGGGCGTAGGGATGCATCCCTCCGATGATTAAAGAGCGTGTTCGTTCAGGGGCGTATTTTGCAATGCCAAAGCAAACCTCGCCACCCATCGAATATCCCATGAAATGAGCCTTTAGGATTTCGAGTTTATTGAGGACAACGATAACATCATCGACTCGTTCGAGGCCTTCGAGGACGAAGACCGCGACGGGGACGACTCTCCCTAGATCCAGGAACACCGCGTGCCCACACGACCGTCCTTCAGTGTCTGCGAATTCTCCGACTCCTTCCATTCACTGTGGGCGGAGATGGCCGAGGACGTCGACTACAGCAAGCACTTCCTCGCCGCCGGGGCGATCAACAAGCTGGCCGAGAACCTCCAGAAGCAGGGCAAGCCGGTCCAGGCGGTCTCCTACTTCGCCCAGGTGGCGATCGACTTCCGCCGGAAAAACGCCAACGCCGCACCTGCGTCGGTGGAGAAAGTAGCATACCAGTTCCCTGTCACCAAGATTTCTGAGCCTCGTACGGCAATGCTCGGTTCATTCACGGTACTCGTGACGCCGCTGGTCTCGGAGTCCGTCAATGGGCGGTTGGTGATAAGCCTTATCGTGGTCGCCGCGACTGAGGTTGCCATTACGCTCGGCGCCGGCGCGGCGCGCACAATCGCTAGCGGGGCCACGCCTATCGGCACCGGGAGATGGTGATCACGTAAACGAGACTGTCTCGCGGCAAGTTCCGCCTGTGGATTTGGCGGCATCAGAGATCTCGCAGCCTGAGATGCCGTAACCGTTCTTGGGGCCGGCACGGACGCCGACTTCGCATTGAAATCCTCCGCAGATGTGAACCCTGTGAAAAGCCACAAGGCAACGAAATACGTTAAGGAAACCGTTCCTCTAAACTTCATGACCTTACGCATGTGAGCCTCCTTTATTGAAAAGTACGAGTGCCTTGTTGATTGCA
>JADFGN010000355.1 GCA_022567695.1 Candidatus Poribacteria bacterium
GTTAGAAAGCGAGGCATGCCTCGCCCCTACTCAACCCTAAAATGAACCATCCACATCTCAATGATCTGAAAACGTCAAGGGCATAAGTCCTATTGAATAATTGCATAACCTTCCAAAATCCTATTCCAGCCCACTTCTACAACGCCTGATTATCCGTCGTATAATAATTGTTATGTTGACCTTTATGGAAGTTATGTCCCCACACGCCACGGAACGCCGTTTGTCGTTTCGGCGGCATCTGGGCAATGACTTCGGCGGGTAGATTGACCTTGTGCCACTGCGCGAGATAGCTATTGTAGCAGTTGAAAATTGCCATTCGGTCTTGTGTGCTATCCTTCCACTCTACACCGTAATGCCAGCAACTTTCCGAGAAAATCAATACCGATCCGGGTGGACACTCGTAGCTCTCATACATTGACGGGTTGAATTCCCGGTAAACTTCTGGCACCGGGAAGTTGGCCTTGTGAGAACCGGACATAATCGGTGTGCCCCCCTTACCTTGCTTAACTTCGGTCAATTCCCAGACGACGCGAGTCAAACCCGACCAAATTCTGCCGTTGAGGACCCGATAGGCAAGCGGTCCCACAATTGGGCCACAGTGTGGCGGTGCGCCTGATTGCCCTTTTTTGCGAGTCATTGCGAAACTGCTCTCACACCGGAAACCATAGGCATCGGGGCTCGGATCTGGAGCGAGAATTTCACGAAGGACTCCAACAATTGACGGGTGGTCGATAAGTTCCTGCGTGGGCCCTGCCAAAGAGTAGCGTTCGTGTACTGGCAAAGATTCCGGCTCATTTTTGAGTTTGTACAGGTGTTCCCGACATGCTTCGATTAACGAAGGTTCAAGCACACCGGGCAAGAGCAACCAACCTTTTAAGTCAAAGAAAAATTTCTGTCCTTCAGTCATTGGAACGGGGTCAGCATTTTGAGAAATGGCGCTCATAAAGCACTCCTTCGCATGAAGTCAGATTTGCCCAATGATACACGATGTTTGGGGGAAGGTCAACGCAAAAGTTATCAAATTCTCCTTGAGAAATGAAACCGATGTGAAGTTTTAAAGGTTAATTATCTTCCTGAGGATTCCGATATTGAATCACAAAGTTGCATTAACCCTTTCAGCCCGATGCGCGTCTCATAAGAAATCCCGATTCAGGGATTGATTTTGTTCGAGATTTCCTTATCAATCTTGGAAAATCAGCAGACCAAACAAGGAATAGGAAAATGAACTTCTTCAATCGGGAACAGAAGCTCTTTACCGATCGACTCAAAGCTACGGATCAGAAACTTGTTGTGCCTTTTGAGATAACGACGGCGAAAATATCTCAAGAGGGGAAATCACAGAAAGAGCAGGACACCAAACGAGGAACGTTAATTTTTACGAACCGTGCGTCTCTTTTTGCGCCCCAAGAGTTGAGCATCTTCTTTGAGCAAGTCGCTTCTTTGATTCGCAGAGAGAAGAAATACGGGCGCAGTCATACGCCTGATACGATTCGGGTGCATTACGAAGGGGGACGTTCCGTCATGGGTGTGTCCGATTATCAGGTGTGGGGGCATACGTGCCTAATACCGATCAATCAGGAGATCGATGTTCTGGAAGCGACTATTCGGGAAGATTTCCAAAGCACCGAATCTGCCAAACGGATGGTTGACCTCTTTGCACATCGTGAAGCGCACCCTTCGCGTGGGAAGACAGATGCTGTGGATGGAGAGAAAGCCATCTTCGCCCTTTCGTGGACACCTTATACCAAACGTCTATTCCGTGAGTTGGCGTGGTTGCCTTGCCAAATCGAAGCCCTTGATAAGAACACACAAAAAGCCCTCAAAGGGTATGATGAATCCGTTAAACAATACGACATTTTCAAACTTAGTTGAAGATTTAGGTGGTAAGGTAAAGTGGAAGGACGTTATCATATATCGTAGATTAGGATTTTTCGGAACTCAGCAGGAGGCAACGGAAATGGCAAAACTGGCATTAAACGGCGGAGAACCCGTCGTCAGACGCGCTTTGGGAAAACGTTGGCCCATCTTTGATGAGAGAGAAGAAAAGGCACTCTTGGAAGTGTTACACAGCGGAGCATGGAATCGTCGTGATAAAGTCGATCAGGTCGGCGAAGCGTTCGCCGCTTACCAAGATGCCAAATACGGAATTCCCGTGGCAAATGGAACACTCGCTTTGCAGTGTGCCCTAAAAGCAGCGGGAGTGCAAGCCGGGGATGAAGTCATTGTTCCTGCGTTGACTTTTGTCGCAACGGGCACATCAGTGGTGTTAGTCAACGCGGTGCCGATTATCGTTGACATCGATCCCTTAACTTATAATATCAGTCCAGAAGCAATCGAAGCCGCTATCACGCCGAGAACTCGGGCGATTATTCCCGTCCACAACGGTGGCTATCCCGCCGATATGGATAGAATCATGGAGATTGCTGACAAACATAAACTCCGGGTCATTGAGGATTGCGCCCATGCACACGGTTCGCAATGGCGAGGAAAAGGTGTTGGGTCCATCGGTCATTTGGGCGCATTCAGCTTTCAGATCGGGAAGACGCTCACCTGTGGAGAAGGCGGCATGGTGATCACGAATGATGAAGAACTGGCTGAAAAAGCGGGCCGATTTGCAAATCTCAATATGCGTATGACCAATCTTCAAGCGGCGCTTTTGCTATGTCAGCTGGAACGACTCGACGAGCAGGTTGAGATACGAGAACGAAATACAGCTTATCTTGCCGAGGGGATGAAAACGATAAAAGGGGTTGACGCCATTCCACGAGATGAACGTGTCACACGGTGGTGCTTTTACTATTGGGACTTCCGCTACATCCCTGATGAATTCGATGGCGTTCCGAAGGCGCGTTTTTTGGAAGCCCTTCGGGCAGAGGGAATCTCATGTGGCGACGGTGCGCATGGTCAGCCGATCTATCGGGAGGGTCCCTTCGCCGATCTGACGTTCTTCGATCAACTCGGCAGTGCGCGGAAAGGCTCACTTTATGATGGAGAAATTGATTACAGCCAGCTTCATTGCCCCAACGCAGAAAGGGTTTATGCAGAGGAAGTATGCAGTTTCTCGCATGCGATGTTCTTGGGAGAACTGGACGATATGGATCTAATTTTGGAGGCGTTTAAAAAGATACGAGAAAATACCGATGAGTTGAAATATTAGCACTGAGAGTACACACTTTCGTTGTAAGTCGTCGGACGGAATTATTTTCAAACGTGGATACAATTGAAATAGAAGTGGCGAAATTATTGAAGTGTTCCAACACCCTTAAAGGGAAAATTGAGACTTAGTGAATGTGTGAGGAAAAATGAGGATTACACAAGGTTTTAGCATAGGGCTATCTGCCCTGAAACGAAACAAGTTTAGATCATTACTAACTGTACTTGGCATTATTATCGGGATTGCTGCCGTGGTTGCTATGGTCTCCGTTGGTGGTGGTGCGAAGTTTCTGGTTTTGGCTGAATTTGAACGAATCGGTGGGGCAAGCGCAATTGTTGTCCGTCGACCGCAACATATTGAAAAAGAAGATGGAAAGTGGATTCGTAATACAAGCCCTGAGCAACTTGAATATGAAGATATCAATGAAATTTTGAGAACTTGCCCGTCAGTGAAGAGCGTCTCCGCAGAAGTGGATCGGATGCAACTGCTCATCTCCCACAAAGGTGAAAACAAGGAACTTCTTGTTGAAGGTATTACGCCATTTTACTCGGAAGCCCATAACTGGCGTGTTTATTCTGGACGATTTATTCGGCAGGACGACATAGATTCAAAAAGTCTTGTGTGCGTGATCGGATGGAAAGTTCAAGATGACTTATTTCGGGGAGTAAATCCAATTGGTCAGGAATTGCGGATTGGAAAGCGTCGTCTTTCTGTCATCGGAGTCATGGAGGAAAAGGGAAACATAATGGCGACCCAAGGCTGGGACGAGCAGATTTTGGTCCCGTTCACAACGATGCAACAGCGCTTTATCGGCAATCGGTATTGGGGGCTTGATTTTTGGATCCAAGCAGTTAGCTTTGAGGAAGTCGAACAGGCATTGGCAGAAGTCAAGGTAGCTATGCGTCGCCTGCACGTTTCTGAGGAGAATTTTGAATTTTTCACAGCAAAAGATGTCCTAGAACAGGTTGGAAATGTGAGTCGCGTCATCCAGATTTTGCTCGGTGGGGTTGCAAGTATTGCGTTATTCGTCGGTGGTATTGGAATCATGAATATCATGCTAGTTTCTGTAACAGAGCGAACGAGGGAAATTGGACTCCGCAAAGCGGTCGGCGCGCAACGACGCGACATTTTGCAACAGTTCCTAATCGAGGCTATCGTGTTGAGTGCTACCGGGGGACTGATTGGCATACTCATCGGTGGCGGTATTGCTTCTGGAGCCGGATGGGCAATGACGACATTCGTCATCAAAGACGCGAATTGGCCCGCTGTTGTATCTATTCAAGCTGCATTGGTTGCTTTCGGGGTTTCTGCCTTGATCGGTATCTTCTTCGGTATATACCCCGCTAACAAGGCTGCCGGACTGACACCTACAGAGGCTTTGCGGCATGAGTAGATATTTCGGAAAGGCTCAAGCTGCGCCAGGTCTTCCCTCTCACTCACAGAACCTGCCTGGTGGGACGGCAGACCTCACGCATATACCAAGGCACGAGAATTGCGTGCCCCACGACAAGCAGACAAAGGGATAATCGATTCTGCAGTGCTCTTCTACCAGAGAATCGACGGGATTTTCTGGCTTTATCAACTCACTTCACAACTAATTCGTAAGAACTCCAAAATCCAATCCTTTTAAATGGTGGAAGTTTTTTTAGCATTGTAACAGCATTCAAACACGCTAGGCGGTTCGATTATGGAAAACATTGTATTGCTCTTAGCATTTGTACTTGGACCTCTTACGGGAGTACTTTCTGCTTGGTTGCTACTCCACACCAGAGCGCGGTCTTCACACCCAAAAAGGTTCTCTGTTATCCAAACTGAGCTTGCAACTTTGCAGGAGCAACTGCAAGGGAAAGAGCAACAGGTCCAAGAATTAGAATCTTTGCTCAAAAACTCTGAATCAGAGATGGATTCTCTGAAGGCAAAACTTAAAGCGAATTCGAGTGCAACAACAATAGTTGAGGAAACGGACTTACGAATTCCAGAACTCGAATCTGAGCTAGAAGTTAAAGAGCAAACTCTTATCTCACTTCAACAAGCACACACAGTTCTTCAGAAACGGGCTTCAGAATTTGAAACGAATCTGAAGGAAAAAATACAGCAGGTACAGGTTTTAGAATCTCAACTTGAGAAAACACAATCAGAAGTAGATCGTCTTAAGGAGAGATACAACGAATTAAGCCAACAGGCCGACATTGAAAAAAGAAAAGCACGAATTTCACAACTGGAATCAATGCTAAAGACCAAAGATGCGGCTTTTAGGAAAGTCCAAAAGCAGTTCTTTGAAAGCCAAGCTAATCTCAAAAACGCGAATAGGCTAATTGAGAAAAGCCTTCGGGCAGCTCCGGAGTTACAAAGACAATCCGCAGAATCACACGACGAACTGAAGCAAGCCGTTGAGGAAAAGCTGACACAGTTTGAACAGAAATTGTCACAGCCGGAATTTAGCAATGTCGTTCAGGTGATTAACGCGGCAAAGTTGAATCAGAACTTTAATGAACTGAAAGACAAAGAACTTCAGGGCGTTTTTGGCGGTTTCAAGAAGAAGTTCCGCAATTTTCTTGGGGGTTGGTTTAATGATATAGAAAAGCAATATGCCCAACAAGCACAACAGCGGCGTGACAGACTCAAAGCATTTAAGAGCCAAGGGCCTTACTCCCTGCTGGTTGTTGACGATAATCTCAGAAGTCGTGAGCAATTAAAGTTTATCCTCGAATCAGAGGGGTACATCGTTCATAAAGTCGGTCATGGTGAGCAAGTCTTAGCCTCTGCCTTAGAACATAGACCAGATCTCATTTTTATAGATATGACGTTCAACATGAGTGGATTTGAATCGATGAAACAGCTGAAGCAATCTTCCAAACTCAAGGAGGTTCCAACAATAGTAATCATCAGAGCAGAAAACGCAGAGAAAATGGTCCGAAGGAGTGTTGAATTAGGTGTTTCGGACTTTATTGTTAGACCGATTCGGCGCCTGGAACTAAGGGAGAAAATATTCCAGTGTATTAGTCAAAAATACTTTGAACAAAATAGAAAGCAAGCAGAAATGTGAATGGGGATGCATATAGGTTTCTCCGAGGACAGCCTGGTGTGATGTTTCGTACTCCCACTAACTCCCACGAATCAAGCAATAGAAACGAATGAAGGGGAAACAATGAAAATTACCGCCGTCGAAGTTTTTCTGCTCTATGATCGATTTGTCTACCTAAAGGTTGAGACAGACGAAGGTATTTCCGGTTGGGGCGAAGCAGCGTTCCACGGTGGAAAGATTACCGCCCAGATCGCGGAGGCGTTAGGGCAAAAGGTTGTTGGACGTGACCCTTTCCAAACAGATGCAATCTGGCAAGAGCTGTTCCGAACCGGGTATAGAATCGGGAGCACGGGAGCACATGTTGCAGTCATCGGTGCTTTGGACATCGCATTTTACGACATCAAAGGAAAGGCGTTAGAAACGCCAATCTGGAACTTGCTGGGCGGGAAGTTTCGCAATCGGGTGCCAGTCTATTCGAGTTTGATGCAGCGTCATCTGCCTCCGGAGGAGGATGTAGAAAGGGTGCAAGCCCGAATGGAACAGGGGTATACCTGGGTGAAACTTCACACAGCAACCGGATGGGCATTTGACCAGGGCAGAGACGGGACGATTGAAACGGTTGAAGCGTTGCGCGATAGGTGCGGTGATTACGACAAGCTCAAGATTCTGATTGATGTCAATCAGGCCTACATGGTTCCCGGCGCGATGCGCGTAGGACAAGCCTTGGGGGAATTGCAGGTGTCTCACTTTGAAGAACCAATTGCGCCCTGGGATTTAGACGGATACAACCAGTTACAAGCGGCGTTGGACGTGCCCATCGCAGCGGGAGAGCAGGAGTACAATCTCTGGCAGTTCCGAGATTTAATCACGAGAGCGAACATCGACATACTCCAACCGAATATTACCTCTTGTGGAGGCTACACACAAGGGATGAAAATTGCAGCTCTCGCCGAAGCCTACAACCGCCCGTTGACCTGCCACAATACCGATCCTGCGCTAATGACGGTGGCGCACCTGCACTTCTGGGCGACGTGTCAGCAGTGCATCTATCCGCAGGAATATTATGGAGAGGACACGCACCCGCTGCGTGACCAGACTCCAGTGCTGAAGACGCCGATCCAAGTCGTGAACGGACACATTGAAGTGCCCAACGGTCCGGGGTTGGGCGTTGAAGTAGACGAAGAAATGGTGCGGCGGATTGCTGCGGGTGACGTTCCGTAGAACGGAATGCCCGGCTCGGTCAATATCAACAAGGGTTGCTTGATCATGGTCCATAAATCCCCTCCGCTGTGTTAAGGATTTCTTGACGACGAAGCCAGTTATGGCTCCGTTCAATAGCTGGCTTGCTCAACAGATCGACCTTTCTACCAAATATCTTCCCCAATTCTTGTTCCATACGGATGTGGTCAAGCAAACCCCAGTTCACTTGACCGTTAAACGTAACAAGTAAGTCGATGTCACTACTTGGATTAAAGTCACTTCTCAATGCTGAACCGAACAGCGCAAGTTCTTTCACACGCCAACGCTTACAGAAGTCGTGAATTTCTTCTCTAGGTATATTGATATTCTTTATGGTTGCTATTTTCATCGTTTGCTTTCTCTACCTCCTAGCGAAAAAAGTTCAGGCGCGGCGGGGATTTACCGAAAGACGCTCGACGAACTAAAACTCACCACAACCCCAAAGACATTGATAAAAATAGCTCCCCAAGCCTGCCCTCGAGCGCAGCGAAGGGTCAACTGCAACGGCTTGTTAGGTGAT
>JADFGN010000356.1 GCA_022567695.1 Candidatus Poribacteria bacterium
AGCGCATGGCGAAGGTATTCCCGGTCAAGGGCGGCATCTGGACGAAGACTCGCAAGCCGCTGCCGCAACTCTTCCTGCGAATACCAGAGCCGTAAGAAGTCCACAAACAATCGAATCGGCTCACCCCGGTGCTTCTTCACCTCAATTCCCATGCGCATCAGCGGCTCCCGGAGTTCGTAATACGACTCACGCCCGACGGATTCAGAACGGACGTAGCCCATTTCCTGTAGTTTTTTGAGTTGGCTGGACGCCGTTTGGTGGGTCATGAAACAGCGTTGGGCAATCTCCTTGACGGGGATGGCGCTGCTGTGGTCGCAGAGAAAATTGACAATCTTCCGCTGTTGGGGCGAAAGGTACGCCATCCGTGCTTGGTAGTAGGGCGTTAGATCGTCCAACATGCTCAAGAACGAATCGACCAGTTCATCCAGCGACTCACGGGTCAGGAATTGCGAGAAGATGACATATACGCGGTGGTTGCCGCCGGCAAGGTGATGGACGGCACGGATGCGGGCACGTCCCGTTGGTGTTTGGAGTAACGCCCCCAACTCGCGGTCGCCCTCGTTGTCAGCGATTTGTGTCAACAATCGCACCGCGTCGTCAAAGTCTAATTCCTCCAAATGCCGGATGCGGAAGAATCCGTAAAACGGCGAAGTTTGAAGCGACACACCGTTGAACAGGCTCTGCGACGTCGCCAGAATTGTGCAGAAGGAGTTCTCTTGCAAGTAAGCGCGAAGCTGCTTTTGGCCGATGTCACCCAAACCATTAAACAGGTCATCCAAATTCTCTGCGAGGAGAAGCAACGTGCGGCCACCAACGTATTCCTTGAGAATCGTCGCACCTGTACGCTCGGCGGCGTCGGCCGGTAGGTTGTAGAGGGATTCGAGGTGTTCGGCTAAGTCATCGTCTTTGTATTCCTCGATGAGCGCATTGAAGATGCGTAGCAACAGATCGAGGAAGGACGTGACGCCCCACTCCTCTTCACGCAGCCACGCGATACGCAGTCGGTCGCGTAGGTCTTCCATTGCGACGATGCGGTGATAGACGAGCGCGACGATGTGCGTCTTGCCGATGCCGCGTGGCCCGATGAGCAACGTGTGATGCTTGGACTGTGTGAGTGCGCTGTCGCGGGTGAGTTGAACAATGCGACTCGCAAGTTTCTCTCTCTGGACGAAGATCGCTTCCAGCGTTTCCGGTGACATCAAACTCGGCGTGAAGCGGGAGAGAAAAGCCTCTCTCATAAGTTAATCTCCTGTATTTTGTCAGTTTTATCGGAGGGATAGAAAGTGGAAACGACTAGACTCAACAATTCCTAAGATTTTTCTTCCTCCGGAATGCGTTCAGCTAATTCTCTGATTACGTAATCAACTTCGTAGTCTTTTATCAGTTCGCGAATGACAGAGCCATAATCTCCTTCTTTATGAACCCATTCATCAAATTGTATCCGCATCTTCCCTTTCTGATCTTGAGACAGTTTTGTTCCTCCTAAAAGCCGATTTGCTTCCTTAAGAAAACGATCCTTGTCGATAGGTCTCTGAGTCACTGTGCGGATTTTCGATTCAACAATCTGCATTACTTGGCGTGAAATCTTGCCTTCAAGGAATTCATATACATAGTCTCGTAAGGTCTTCAGTTGAGAACCGAGTTCTTTATCGACTGACTTGGAAATAGTTACTTTTGAGATTATTCCAAGAAACGACCCCGCGCCTAGTATCCCCATCAATACATCATTAAGGAGAACTATGTCAACAACTTGTGTTCCCACTTTCCGCATAACCAATGTGACCACCAACGCGCCCCCTGAAGACAGCAGGAGGTAGAATATGGTTGCCCACCATGCCTTGAAGACGTATTTAAGTGTGGTAGGATATTGTCTAGCGAGTCCAACAAACGAAAAAAACGCGCCTGAGACCAGTGGAGCTATAACATAGAGATAGGTCGATATTGCTGTTAACCAAGCTGTCACAGCAAATCTCCCTTCTTCTGGGTGATCCCCCAGATAAGATGTTCCAGAGGGTCAGGATCGGTTTCGCGAAAATCGACCCAAGATACATCTTCAAGAAAAATCGGTAGATCTGGAGCCTTTAGTGTACTCTCAAGGATAACAGGAATAATTCCGACCTCTCGCCTCGCAAATTCCCTTAAAAAGGATCTGACTTCAAGGTCTTCCCAAGGTCCCATACCGTTGCTACCAACAAAAACTGCGACCGACTTAATCTGCGGTATTTGCTTTTCAAGTGCCCGTTGCCATGGGCTCCCTGGTTGTAATTCCCACACATCAAGCCAGGGCAAAATCCCTCGTTCCTTCAGTTGTTCCGCGATTACCTTTACCTCAGTTTTGTCTGAACTGTTGTAGCAGAGGAAGACGTCAAAATCTCCAGTTGTAATCTTCTCTTCAAGAATAGAAGCAGTTGTGGCAAGTTTTTGTTTGGCAATAGATTGGGGTGTTTCAGACACAATCGATTCCCTGTGTAACTGCCAAAAACGTTTGATGAAGGAAAAACGAAAGTGGAATTTACCATCGATTTGCTGGATGATGTAGTGATCGAGTTGAAGCAGATTTAAAACATCCCGGACTATCTCGCTGTCTTCAATTTCCATACGAGACTTGAGTTGGTTGAACAGATCGCCGAGTGCAAGCGGTTCGTCTGCAACAGAAAGAATATCCAGCAAATTCAGCGCAAATAGACGTTCGACTTCTTTGTAGTAGATATCAATGCGATCGCGGTAGTAACGCAGATGCCAACGGTCATTTGGATCAGTGAGACAAACACTCACAACCTTACGAACAGTTTCCGGGGTCGCGATATCTTCTTGTAGCACCATCTGATCAACAATATGATGGATAAAATAGGGAATGTTGTCTACCGACTCAGCAATAGCAGAGGCAGTGGCACGTAAGTCGCTCGTTTCTATACCTTCACCTTTAAGTAACCGATACCCTAACTCTTGGGCATCAGTAGGTAACAGGGGGGGTACGTCTATCGTGTTCATATCATTCGTTGGATCGTTAGCATACCCCTCTTGCTTGAGATGAGTAATCACGTTATGTAAGCCAATCGACCCCGTAAAGACCATCCGAAAATCAGGGTATGTATGGCGTAGCGATCGTAGCATATCCAGCATCGCCGTTGCCGCGTCTTCACCGCTGTGTTCCTTGATGTTGTAAAGCATCAGTGGCATTTCATCCCAGAAGAAAATAACTGTTTGTTCTTGATGCTCAACGAGCTCTTCAATCGTTTTAGTTAGCACCGCCTTCCAGTGTGGAGCAGCGATGTCCGGGAGAATAACGCCCCCGCCGCTTTCTATACCATCGAGTTTCGCCAGGAATTCCTTCACTCGTTTCGTTGTATGGCCTATACGGCTCAAGTAACTTTCCACATCGTCAAACACCGTCTGCACAAACTCAAGCGGGGTCCGTATACCTTCCAGATCTCGGTAGATACACAACTTGTCTGGCGGAGATTCCGCCACCATCTTCTTGACAATGCACGTCTTTCCCATCCGCCGCTCTGCACTGAGGACAAGGCTCTGCCGTCCCAAAATCCGCCACAGTCGTCGAATCAGCGCATCTCGCCCGATGACTTCATCTGGAGGAATTTGGCCTCCTGGATTGGTTATCATTATACAATCACCTTTTTGTACGTCGGATTTAATGTACGTCAGATTTATTATACGTCAGAACTGACGTATTTCCAAGTGGAATTAAAAAGGCGATTTCTGACCATCGTAAATAGATGCCGGAAACCACCTTTACCTTTTGACATTGCACGTTTCGACATAACGACAAACCGCAGATCATCCGGGCAACGCGAAATATCCTACGCCTGTAAACAGCCCAAGAATCATCCACAATCCGACCATGAGAAATTCCCCGAAAATCAGCCCCAAGGCGATCGGACGAAGCGTTCGGACCCCTGATGCGCCGCCAAATTTTAACACACTGTACTTGATCAGCCAACCGATAAATACCGATGACCAGAGATGAAACGGTGGAGAGGTTGCTCCCAAAAGGTAACCGATAGGGTGAAGCGGCCACCAGATAAAACGGTGGCGCAAAAAAAGCAGGACGCTAGTGAATCCCGCCCCGGCGATCATGCTATATACCTCATCCCATTTCGTTTCGACAGGGAATTGGATCATGCGGTTCATTGCTCTAAAGATATTGCGCGGTTGATTGACATAGACTCCGCGTGTCAGATACGACGCCCCTTTGTGATAAATCAGGTCAAGCGATGTGTATGATGAAACCGCAATCGCTACGCCAATGGACAGCGCGAGAATCGGAATGATCTTTCGGCGTGAAAACGCCACTTCCTCTGAAACCTTAAAACTGTGCAGGAAGTTGGGCATCATAAATTCGGTCCAATTCCGAAAGAAACCGCGTTGGAAGCTGAGGACGGCAAGGCTCTTGGGACCAATCACTGATGAACCGAGCGTGAATTGCAGGTATTGCGACGGATAAAATGGGGCTTGAACCAGCAGCAAACCACCGTTGACAACCATCCATGACAGCACAATCGATGTGGTAAAAGCTAACATTAGGGTCAACGCAGCGATCCATAAAGAAATCCCGGCGATGTAGCAGAAGAGGACAAGCGTTACAAAACCGAGCAGAAATCCGAGGCTCGCCACGCGGTAGGGAAGCGGTTCGTCGGTATCGTCCACCGTCGAGTGAGCGGAGACGGTTTTGCGCCACACGTCGGCGATATGCTCCCGCGCCGTCCAAAAAACTGCGGGAGCGAAGATGATATGTCCGCCCATAATTTGACGGCTGCAACTGACCCACGGACTAATCCCCCAACCGAGCGCGTTCATGATAACGTACTGAAGCTTGAAAAACAGAAAGAAAAACCACAAGCTAAATGAGACTTCAAGCGTAAGTAGCGCCGTGATTCCGATCACGGAGAAAAAGATTGCGATTCTCATGGCGGGCCACCACCCCAACGTATGCCACGGCTTGTCGTGAAATGCACGATAGACGTGGTAAATACGAGGAATTTCGGGTACTTGTGGGAAGTAAGCGTGGAGCCCATTAATGAGATGTAAAATGACTGGCAACAACATCCCCATCCAGAGGAGACGATTTTTGAAAAACGCATTAATCTTCGCCCCGCTCGGTGGTTCAGCGACAATCTCCAAAGGGATCTGGACTAACGGAAACGAGAAACGTTCTCGCTCAATCCACTGCTTGCGGATGAGGGTTGAGAGGCAGAGCGTTGTAAAATAGAAAACCAATATGAACAGCGTCCAGACCAACAACGGCTTCAGCCAGATGAGAAAAGGCACCGCTTCTCCCGCTTCGATTCCCTCGTAGAAATTCGTCACCGCATTTGCATCCCATACACATAACCATCGTGGAATATGGGGATGTAACGTCTCTGACCAACTGTTTTCGAGGGTTGCGAAGTAGGTGGGGGCAACCAGCGTCGGTAGGAGCGATTGCAGAAAACCGGCGGATGGAATGCCAACGGCGACAATGATCATCAGCCAGATCGTGGTTAGCTCAGCGGGCTTGAGTGCAAGTTGTTCCTTGAGCTTTCGCAGAGGTATGTTGACGAGGAACACCAAAAAGAGCAGTGCAAAAATTGAACTCACAGGCAGATGATTGCCAGCAATTTTGGAGTTTCGTAGAAAATGGTTGTTGTAGGGAGTAATGGCGCAGAGAATCACTACACAGATCAGTCCGATTAGCACAGTACGCGGTCGAATGGTGGCGGGGATATCCTTTGACATGTTGAGGCTTCCTGCTTATATGTTCGCTTTATTTTATACGATATTCGGCAAAGGGTGACATCAACGCAACGATATTCTCAAAATGAAAATAAAAAAGGCGATTTCTGACCACCGCAAAATCCTGTAATCGGAAACCGCCAATTCACTACGCATTATAACTCATGTGATAAAAACTTTACATATATAACAGTACTCCGTGTGTTGCGTGGGGGGTCGTGGCTCGACTTCGATTACGGTCTGCGCGTCACCTACCGCTTCGACTATGTACCCGATGTCAGGAACTACCTCAATGGGTTTCGTTGCGTGGTGCGCCCTAGCGAGTTCTCAGGCAATGGAGACTAGATTTCTCTATCAGTTTTTATCCTGATAAGTCTTACTATAACTGCATCCCCTGAAAAGGTGGTGTGGGAAACAAAAGGACAAGGTATAAAAGTAACGAACGTGCATCCATTCGCAACATTTTGGCGATAACCCGTTTTATGACTGGATTTGAGGCGTGTGCTTCTGATTGAGAATCGCACCCGTAGCAATGGAACAGAAATTGCCATTAAGGATTTTCAATCAGTTTTCTCGACTTGATGAAATGAACCAGCGTTCCCCGATTAACCCCTGTAATCTTTGCGATTGAAGCCTTACTGACTTTCAATGCCAGCAGTTTTTTGATTTCTTGTTCCCTTCCATCCAGTTTTGACTTCCCAAGCCGTCCAATTGTCAAGGGGCAATGCGCTACGTAACCGTTTGGATGGCTGTCTATTTCATACCGTTGAAGGATTTAAAAATAATTCAATCTCAGTAGTTCACAATTTCATGAAATTCAGTCCCTACTGGGCGTTGTTGCCCGATCTGCCGGGTCGGAGGCGAGGAACTGGGAACTAGGCGCTGGGAACTGGAATATGCGGGGGAGACAAGGCCTTCCCCAAGCTCCCAGAATCAAGCTCCTAGATCCCCATCAAACCTTGAAAAACGCTGGTGAAACTGAAAAATGTGAAGTACTGAATCTATCAAAATCCTTCGTTAGGATGGTACAAAAGTTGGAAACGCCCGTTATCCGTGCCACCAAAGGCATCAAATTCATCACGAATGACGCGAATGGACGAATGGGAGGCGAGTCCGGAGCCGAGTAAATCCTTTATTAGGCTTTATTCGTGTGATTCGATGATTTGTGCTCGGTTCTGCGTGAGGTCTGCCCTCCCACCCGAAGGGCGTGGTATTCGTGATTGAGACAATATCTGTCGACGATGACAATTTCAAGCGTGTATCATCCTTTTGCCGCGACTGAAAAAAAACGCAATTTTACCCCGTGCCGGGTACAAAGAGAGAAAGTATGAAAATGACTGACAACGCAGATACTGCTAAAAAGCTAAAAAAAATCTGCCTGATATATACTGGGGGGACGATTGGTATGATTGAGGAGCAGGATGAAAATGGTGATTGGATCAGACGCCCGCCCAAAGATGCCTCATCATTTTGCCAACTGGCACCGGAAATTAATACTATCGCAGATACAGAATTCTTATTCTTACTGAATAAAGACAGTACAGATATGAACCCGAATGACTGGACTCTGATGGCAAAAGCAATCTACGAGCGAAAGGATGAGTATGATGGGTTCGTAATTACTCATGGAACAGATACTATGCATTTTTCCGCCTCAGCTTTAGCTTTTGCTTTCGGTCGCAATTTGAATTTTCCAATTGTGTTTACTGGAGCACAGACTACAGCTTATGTACCTCATGGTGATGCAAGAGTAAACCTAATTCGTGCAGTTCAAGTCGCAATAGAGGAAGTCCCAGAAGTTGTTATCTGCTTTGGAAATTATGTTTTCCGTGGTTGCCGTACACAAAAAAAAGATGAACGTTTGTTTGATGCATTTCATTCACCAGCTTTTTTTCCTCTTGCTGATATCACTGAGACGATAGAATTTGCTCCGCGAGCGCGGATGGTAAATCCTGAAGGGCGTGGCGAAATTGATTTCAAACCCGACTTTGAACTGGGATTACTCCAAATTTCACTTATACCTGGTCTGACTCCTAAAAACTTTGACATATTGTTAGATGATCCCAACATCGGTGGAGTGATACTTCAATCTTTTGGGGCCGGGAACGTACCGATGAGCGGTGTTTTTTCATTCGAAAGCTTTATCGCAAAGGCAAAGGAAAAAAACATACCAGTAATCATTGCCAGCCAGTTTCCCGCCAACTCAAC
>JADFGN010000015.1 GCA_022567695.1 Candidatus Poribacteria bacterium
CCGAAGTGCTTTATAGACGTTAGCAAACCACCGCTGAAGGTCGCCGATCCAATTTTTAACGCCACCCGACGAATAGGCAAGATCGAACGTTCCATTTAGCAAATCTTTGGGCATTCGCAACAAGTCAGCACGTACAAAGCGACAGTCGATACCGACAATATCCGCATTCTTCTTCGCAGCCTCCAACTGTTTTCCCGAATTGTCTACTCCCACTGCCCGCGCACCTGCAAGTGCCCATTGCACCGTTGAGAGTCCATATCCGCACCCCATATCCAAAACCCGTTTGTCTTTGATGTCGCCGACGTACTTGCGAATCATCTCTGGCGTTAAGTCATCGACTATTATGTTATCTGGAGCTTGAGCCAACATCGTCGGTACTGCGTCCGGGTGAATGAGCGGTTGAAGGTCAACAAGCCCTTCGTCCCGCTGTCGGCGCAAGGAGTCCCATGCGTGTCGATTTACTTCTGCGGCTCGGTCTGTAATTTCTGACATGTAATCTCATAAATGCCTTAGAAAGGCGTCTGGATTATTCAGAAAATCTCTTGTCAATTTTACATGTTCAAGCTCATGATACTCAGTTTCTTCAATAGGAAGGTTATCGAAGTTCAAGATGCATGCCTCGGGAAATGCCATTAAGATTGGTGAGTGGGTTGCAATTATGAACTGGCAATTCTGCTCTACCGCTTCCTTAAGCAGCGATAACAAACCCAACTGTCGTAATGGTGAAAGAGCAGCTTCAGGTTCATCAACTAAATAAAGACCTCTCGGAGTCATGCGCTGTTGAAATAGCTGCATGAAGCTTTCTCCGTGAGAAAGTGCATCTGCGTTCTCTCCATATCGCTGGGTTAGAGCAGATTTTTCCCCAAGAGCCATGTCCAGCGCGAGGCGAACACCAAAGTCATCCGGTTTGTCTTGCAGTTCATTTTCGTATTTAGTGGCCAACGCTGTTAGTTCCGCACATGTTTGGTTAATTCGCTTTGCGAAGTTAAAGAAATCCTCTGCCCTCATGAAAAAACCGTGCTGAGTTTTCATGTGCCACACAAGTCTCAATCCAGCGGCTAATTTCCGAGCATGTGGCAAAGTTTCATCAGACTTGATGTCTTCGCCCCCAACTGTGATTGCACCAACTCCAACCGCAAGAGCTTCTAAAAACGTGGATTTGCCAGAACCATTCTCGCCAACCAGAAAAGTGACAGGCTGGCGAAACTCAACCTGCCCAAGAGCTTGGATGGCTGGGACATTAAAGGGAAATGTATCCGCTCTGCCACTTTCTTTTTTGTAAACTGCTTTTAGGTGAATCATATCTTATAGTTTTGGAGCAGGAAATAGATGTCACGGTAGAAACACATTATAGGATGAAATTAATCCGGCAGGGCGATACGACAACTTCACCCGTTTCAGATTTTCTAAGCCGGAATCGTCCATCGCATTTATCCATTGATAGTCGGTTTGCTCTCGGCAGAATTCCCGGTAGATGAATTGGGGAAGTCCCTTTAGTTCCAGCCTCGTTACCTCAAAGAGAATGCAGAAAATCTTACTGTTGAGAGGATACCCAAAGATATAGCCTTTCAGTTCACCATCAATGTAAACGACACGCCCAATCAAACCCAATTGTGCTGCTGTCATCAGCCCTGTGCGATGCGCATGCCAAGAGTCATCTAACATGCCTTGATAGATCGGTTCATCATACTTTGCTCGTCGTTCCTGCCGCCATGAGTCGTAGAGGGCAAGGCAATCGGCGAGATAGCAGGGCTGATACGGCTCTAGCGCAGCGGCGGGATAATTCTTGACGAAGGCATTGTAAGCCGAGCGTTTGCTTTTGTAACGATTTCCTCTGAGTTGGATGAGTGCCTCAGTTTCATAGAAGTATTCCGTCTCTTTGAGGACGGCACGAAAGCCCATCTGTTGGAAAAAAGAGACTCGCTCTTCAGGCACATTTTCGATCCGCGCAATTTGTTTGTTACGATTTGCTTGAAGCATAAAGGCATAAGATTCACGAATCGCTCTTTCGCTCGGTGCGCTGCCCATCGGCATGATGGGCATGAAGTAATCGCCGCCGTGCTTGGCAAAAACGCAGAATCGATCATCAATAATTGCCCAATGAAATTCGAAGAGATTCCGCCAGATGTATAGTGCCGCAAACGCATAGCTCGATAAGCGCGTGGCGGTGTGACAGGCATATCGATCGAAAAGCGATTTATTTGCTAGTGTGAGCGGTTGTATCACCATTCCTTGAATTGACAGATTGAAAATGGGGAGGGAGATGGGGTAAATTAAATGCCGCAATCAATCAACGCACGGTTCAGCTTTTCCAGCACACGGACAATCACAACGGTCTCTTGATAAGGTCCAATTAAGCTCCAATTTGTTGCAATCATTTCAACGACCCCATCCGATTCCAGATAACTTGCGATGTGATTGATATAGGACTGGAATGTCTCGGCTTGAAATTCTGCTTCACCGAAAGGACAGATCATGTCAACACCGAGCACAATTTGCGTCCGATCTTCGTTGTACATCAGTGCGAAGGGATAGATTTGGCAGTCCAGCGGACGGATGGGATAGATGGTACATTCGCTCGTTTCGGGGTCAAAGAACGGGCAGATGTACATCTCCTTATGCGGCTTGAGTTTAATCTGCGCACTTTTCCCATCCGTCATTTGCCGAAATAAATCGGAATTTGCGCCGTCTGCAATCACTGTTTCGATTTCCGAATCTGTGAAGATTGGCGCGAGAAAACTGTCCTGATCGAGGAATCGACAGCAAACATCGCATGACAAACAAACCTTGCTCGGTACAATCTGTTGAAGTTTTAACGGTCTTTGCAAAAGATTCCGCTCCTATTACACTGTCAGATGGGAGGGCAAGGCTCCTGCCGCGCCTTGAATGGTTCGGCGGGAGCCTCACCCTCCCAGCAACTTTGCATAATTAATTTAACAGTGACTAGCACCATGTCCGTTGAATCTTTGCAACGGCTTCAACGACATCATCCATATCTCCAGCTGAACCAAGCAACTGATTCTGGAAAAGCCAAACGCTCTCTTGGCAAACTTTTTCTGTGTGTGGACACGGAGTTTCACGGATGAGGTGTGGATATTTCTGAGCCACATGCGCGATGCCAGGCTCCTGCGACAGCGGAGATCTATATCCGATTGAACAGGGAATCCCTTCTTCACTCAGCGCTTCAACAAATTTACTGCGCGATTTTCCACCGAATCCATCGGGACTGTACCTGATGCAGTACAGATGATAACCGTGTTTGGTCACCCAAGGCGCGAGTTTTGGAGGCGTTATCCCTTCAATCTCTTCAAGACCCGTCGAGAGATAAGCCGCGTTTGCATTGCGGCGATCTGTTTGGGCTTCTAACTTTTCTAGGCGGACAAGCAACAGCGCGGCGAGATATTCTGAAGGGCGATAGTTCCAGCCGAGTCGTGGATATTCCCATCGCGCACCGCCGGGCGCACGCCCCACATTCATGAAGGCATGAACGCGATCGCCGATGTCTTTGTCATTTGTCGTCACCATGCCGCCCTCGCCGGAGGTGAGATTCTTCGACGACTGAAAGCTGAACGCTCCGGCATCACTGAGCGAGCCAACCTTTTTGTTCTGATACTCAGCCCCATGCGCCTGCGCACAATCCTCGATCAGCGCAAGTCCGTGCTTCTGTGCAATCTGTCGTAACGCATCCATGTCGGCCGGATGCCCACCGAGATGCACAGGCAAAATAGCCCGCGTCCGATTCGGATCGATTGCCGCTTCCACAGCCTCCGGATCGATCGTAAAATAGTCGGGGTCGATGTCCACAAAGGCAACCGTACAGCGACGGTCGAGCACAGCGCTTGCTGTTGCCACAAAGGTGTAGTCGGGAACGATAACCTCACCGCCATCACCGAAACCATCTAGATCGAGAGCCCCGGCCAACGCTGCACTAATTGCGTCTGTACCGTGTGGCATCAATACGGCGTAATTCGTGCCAGAATACCGGGCGTACTTTTCACCAAGTTCTTCTGCCTTGCCTCCGGCGATTCCTTCAGTGGCACTGAGATAGACTTCACGCAGCTTGGGTTCGATCTCTGATTCCCATTCCTCAGTGGTGTTCAATGGCCAAGGTGACCAAGGTTTTGCTTGGAGATCGCGGACAGGTGTTCCACCATCGATTGCTAATTTATTTGCCATGAAATCCTCCTATGTTTCAATCATTGTTGTTCAAGCCGATTTGCCCTTGCCCCGAACCACCGCGGCAGCGACTGACCATGAGTAATCCAGATCATCTGCCTGTGCATCGCGGTAAGTGGGAATCCACACCCATCGATCTGCACCAGATCTGTTCGGGTGGCTTGCATGAAGGGTGAGGTCGTGGAAGAATACCGCGCCGCCCGCTTCAAGCTCCGCAGTGACGGCTTTGGTTTCATCTACTGCATCAGGACGAAGCCGATGCCCAAATCCGTGTCCATCATTTGCCTTGCCATCATGAACCACAGCGGCTTTGTGAGAACCGGGATATAGTTTCAGACAGCCGTTTTCCACCGTGGCATCATCAAGGGCAACCCATAACGAGATTTTATGAGCACCATGCCAGTAGTGCCAGTCTTGGTGCCACGGGCTTGCGAATGTCATATAATCGCTTTTAAAGACCGCCTTATCGCTGAGGAATTCGATATTTGGAGCAAGGATAACCTCTAGAATGTCGAGCAATCGCTCATCACGCACCGCCTGACGAAACACGGAGCTACGTACCGCTAAACCGACAGACACGCCGTGGTCTGCGATACGTTTCGGATCTTTACCCGCCGCCGTAGCCTCGTGCCGAATTGTCTCTAAAATATCACGAATCTCAACTTTGAGTGCTTGTGCTTCAGCTCGATCGAAAAGGTGGGGAACAATGGCATATCCATTCTGAGCGAAGGCATCACTAATTTCTGTGCGTGCCGGAGGCATTTTTTCTCCTTGATAAATACAGAACAACCGCTTGGGATTAAACGATTACCTATTTTCACTGATTAAAGGCTCCAAAATAATGATAACATTTCCCCAGAAATACCAAGCCCTTTGAAATTCTTCAATCGAAAGGACAATAGGCGCTTGCTCCAAAAGCGGATCATTGAAATAGACATGCTGCTCATCTACACCAACAATCACAACGGCGTGTAAACTCCTTGTGGTCAAATAAGGAAGGTATTCTGTATACACGACAGCGATTACAGGCTTTTTGATGGAAGTCAAGTATAAGCGAATCTCCATTAAATTATACGATGCGACTTCTGCGCGAAATCCCAATTCCTCCATTCGGGAGAGATTTTCCAATACACTCCCTGACTCGGCAGTTCCCAAAAGTGAGAGCAAACTTTCTTCGGAGTATTTCTCTCCTAGTTCAGCAGAAAAACTGGACATCACCATTCGGAGGGCAGCCGGAACGCTCCAAAAGTAAGCGATTTGTATCCGCTCTAACGAAAAAACTGCCGACCTTGAAGTTTTCATTTCCTCCTGTGTAGATGATGGGCACTCTCAAAATAAATTGAGATGAATCTATCATCTCCGGTTCCCCAGCCATAAAAGCAGATCCAACTTTCAAGAGCAGATATTGATTCACGACTACCCTTGCTTCTAACCACTTCCCCTCTGGTTTAATCTTTTTATAACTAAATGGTACGGAAATCATAAGCCCTCCGATTGGCATCGTATAATGCGTGAGGTTTTCACACGACACAATACATCTATTCGCTAACCTCAATACGAACCTCTTTCCCGATCTCTGCGCTTTGGAGCAAGCCCTCCATCATCTGTTGCACAATCAACCCGTGACGAAGCGGGGCTTTACATGTTTTGCCGTCGAGGATGCATTCAATGAAGTGACCTGCGATGGCATCCCAAGGTGAACCGTTTTCGGTAAGCGTGGGATTGATGTCCTCAAATTCATTATTTTTATCAGTGCGGTAAAGTGTCAACGGATGTAAACGCCCTCCAGCTTCTGTACCAAAAAGCTCAATTTGGAATTCTCCCGGTTGGTGCGATGCCCAGAAGCTTTCGATTTGTAAGCCAATTCCGTTTTCGAATCGAATAAAGCCACCGGCATAATCATCGGCTTCATACTGTTCATAGGTTTCTTTGGGAGGCCTGGTGTTGTTCCAGTAACCCAACCCTCGCGGCCCAAACTTTGCGCCCGCAGCCCCCAAAACGCCTACAGGCCTCGGCAAGCCCAAAATCCACCACACGGCGTCAAGCACATGGACGCCCATGTCACGAAAAGCGCCACCACCTTTCTTAATGAACCCCAAGTTCCATGCGGGAATGCCGCTTCGTCGAACACTACGCGCTCTGGCATAGTACAATTCGCCGAAATATCCATCTCGAGCGAGATTGCCCAGATGTTGACACGGCGGACCAAAGCGTGTGGAGAGAGACATCATATTGACTACACCAGCGGTCTCTGCCTCCGCGACCAGCGTCCTCGCGGCTTCCTCTGAATCGGCAAGTGGTTTTGTCACCATCACATGCTTGCCGTTTCGTACAACCTCCAGTGCGACGGGAACATGCCACTGATTTGGGGTACCAACGAACACGGCATCAATTTCGGGGTCTTTGCACATCTCCTTATAATCGGTGTAAAATTTGACCTCTCCCGGCAGGTCTTTGGCAAATTCTTCCATCCGATCTTCAAGTAGATCGCAGAGCGCAACCACTTCTCCACGAGGATTTCCTGAAAGGGCTTGACCATTGGGTTTACCGATGCCCATACCAACAACTGCAATTCGTACTTTGTCTTTTGTTGATGTCATCAGAGTTTTCTCCAAAACTGTCGTGCATAAGGTGTGAACGTAATGAACTTATCAAATCCTCAATACATGATACTCAACGCGAGTGCAAATTACGCTTTTGGATGATTCAGGATACAGGGTTCAAACGTGTATCTTGAACCTTGCATCTTGCATAAGCGCAGTCTGTGACCGTTTACGGCATATCTGTGGTTTTTCTAAAACGGCCGACCTCTGGAGTTAAGCGCAGAAGGGACTTCGTTGTTGATAGGCTTAATCGATTTTAGGTAAGCGAAAATTGCTTTGAGGTCTTCATCGCTCATGTTCGCGTAATTTTTCGTTGGCATGGGAGGGAAGACTTTTCGATTGCCCTGCACACCTTGATGAAGCCCTGTGCGCAAGGTATCGATGAACATCTTCTCCGTCCATTCGCCCAGCCCTGTCTCTTTATCGGGAGTCAAGTTCGCAGCAAAAGATGTCCCGAATGGGCCGGAAAACGCAGTCATCGTTATTGATGTCAACACGAAAATTCCCTGTTGCATCATACTGAAATCATATTTGGGGTACGATTCATTAGCGGGGTGTCCCGCGAGATACATGCTCATATCTAAGGATGCACCTTTGCGCGGTGTATGACACGACCCGCAAGCACCGATGGTATCAACAAGGTATTTCCCCCGCTGAATCCGATCGCCTTGACTCTGTGCATAGTTAAGGCTAAATAGAATTAATATCAGTGCAGAAAAGGTCGTCACGCCAAAAATCCAATGCCTTTTGTTCATACCAAATTCTCCTTGATTATACAGATTGAAATGCTATTATATCACTGCTCATTGGCATTTGCAACACCTTCATTAAGATCTGGAAGTGGTAGCAGAAACACAACTCGGAAGATAAAGAAAAGACTTGATTGCCTCTGAGAAGTTTGCTAAACTGGATATACGAGAAAAATGTCATCTCATACCAATTTGCAATAAAAAGGAGAATCTGATTTGGAGTGCGAAAACAGAGTTTTTGCACTTCAGAGATGTGACTTCGATTAACGCGGGTTGGTATCAATACATTACAAAGTGATAGCTGTTCCAAAAAATAAGAAAGGGACAACGATGGACTGCATTTTTTGTGAAATCATTTCAGGCAACATACCCGCAACGAAGGTCTACGAAGATGATCAAACGCTCGCTTTTATGGATATTGCCCCAGCGAATCCCGGACATCTTCTTGTTATTCCAAAACGGCATCATCGCAATATCTTCGACATTCCACCAGAAACGGCAGGTAAAATTATGGAGGTTGCAACAAAGCTTGCCAATGCAATTAAAGCGGCTTTGAATTCAGATGGATTAAATCTCTTTCAGTCCAACGAATCTGCTGCGTTTCAGGAGGTTTTCCATTTCCATCTGCACCTCATTCCCCGATGGGAAGGTGACGGGCTAGTGACGCCTTGGAGAAACAAGGGAAACGATTCCGACCAGATTCGTGAAATTGCGAACAAAATTCGCCAACATGTTTGATGAAAAATAATCCCGACTGTAAGCGTTTAGGGAGAACAAAGGAAACGATGCAAAACACAGGCAACCCCTAAACAATAGAACCAAATGATTATTCTCAAAAGCAAATTAGGAACGAGGAATTGAGATGGGAATATTGACCCAAGCACATCATGAACACTTTGATGAACACGGCTACATGGTGATCGAAGATGCTGTCCCCACCGACCTTTGCACCGCTGTGGTCGATGCAATTTTCGCCTTCCTAGAAATGGATGCTGAGAACCCGAATGACTGGTATCGCTCACCCCACAAAACCGGTGCAGGCATGGTCGAAATGTACCAACATCAGGCGATGTGGAACGTCTACCAACATCCGCCGATTCATCAAATCTATACCGAGGTTTATGGCACCGAGCGGATTTGGGTTCACCCTGACCGTGTCAACATGAAACCCCCTCGGCATCCCGACCATCCCGATTGGGATCATAAGGGCATGTACCACTGGGATGCGGACACCTCAAAACTACCAGTTCGTTTCGGAACACAAGGCGTCCTGTTTCTAACGGACACGGCTGACAATCAGGGTTCTTTCGTTTGTTGGCCTGGAGCACATAAGTCGCTGATCGATAAGGAAAATCCGTGGGCTCCAGAAATTTCGCCAGAACACTTTATTCAAGTGCCAGCCAAGGCCGGATCACTGCTGATTTGGCATATTGCACTTCCGCATGGAAACGGCCGTAACACCTCCGACAAACCGCGACTGGCGCAATACATGAACTTCTACCGCGTCCCCCATCCGATGAATGAAGAACGGCGACAAGAACGAATCACGCTGTGGCGAGAGCGAAGAGCCCTCGGCCGAGGACCTTATCCTGGCGATCCACGTGGATGGGAAGCAAAAAATTATGGTCCAGCAGAACTGACGCCACTCGGGCGAAAACTACTGGGGCTTGACCTGTGGGACTAATTACATGAACTGAGATCCGACAAACACTTACCGAACTTGAAGGATACGTCATGACAACGTTTACGCAGATGAGCAATGTGTTATTTGATTGATAACAACTCGTATTGACAACATTTTATGGAGTTTTTACAATGAATATTCTGATAACTTCGGCGGCTTCCGATTTGGCGCAAAGATTAGCCAGTGCCCTATCCAATGAACATCAGATTCGCCTAACAGATCTAATCGATGTCGAAACCGATTTTGAGTTTGTGCGTAGCGACCTCGGGCACGGAGACGAAACCAATCAACTTGTCAAAGGCATGGATGCAATCATTCACCTCGCGCAATTGTCGCCATCCACTCTCAAAGAATCAGATCAACCGGAAAATCTGGAAATTGACTTTCAGACGCGCTGCACCTACAACCTCCTGATGGCAGCCTCTGCTGAAAAAGTTCCGCATGCGATTTACGCCAGTACACTTCACCTCTTTGACCAACATGACGAAGATTGGACCGTTACCGAAAGTTGGCGTCCCAGACCAACGACTGATGTCCCCATTTTGTCACGGCATCTTGGCGAATTTACCTGTCGAGAATTTGCGCGTGAAGGACGCATCAACCTGACAGTCCTCAGGCTAGGTTCGTTAATCACGGCTGATGAAGCGACAAACCAATCGTTTGATTCAGCGTGGCTTGAAGTGGACGATGCGGTTCACGCCTTTGAGTGTGCGCTAAAATCCTCGCCGGCGAGGTGGGCAATCTTCCATATTCAATCCGAATTTCCAAACTCCCGTTTCTCAGTTGGTCGAGCGAAAAGTGCCTTGAAATATAATCCACAATTCATGAATGAGTAAGACCTTGACTCCCAATCAGATTAGAAAATAATCCAGTCGTAGCCTAACTTTCTAAGGTGGTATATTCAACGGTGATACTTGAAAACCAAGATAGAATCTACTTGCCTTGGCGATCGGTGGGGATTTCTACGACTTCATTTCCCTATCTTGTTTTCTGGTCAGAAACTAGCAAAGGAGAATACCAATGGCTCAATTAACCATAGAACTATCTGATACAGAATACCAACAACTTGAAAAGTCGGCGCAGCGTCTCGGAAAGGCCACTAACGTGTTGGTACAGGAATGGATTCGGCAACGTTTGCCTGAGTTGAAAGAAGGGTTGGATGTTACGCAAGATCCTGTTTATCAGATGGAAGGCTATGACTCTAAAGCACCAAAGGATTTATCAGTAAATCTGGACAAGTACCTTTACGGAGGGGCAGATCCGAAATGAGACAAATGGAACGAGTCTTTGCCGATGCCAACGGTTGGATCGCCCTCAACAGCAAACGTGATCAACTACATGATATAGCGGTCCGCGTCAATAGGGATTTGCTCTCCAGAGGGCATCGTTATACCACAACCAACTTTGTTCTGGACGAATCTTACACAGGTTTATTGACAAAGGTTGGACATTTTGCAGCCGTTGATTTCGGCGAGAAAATTCGCCTCTCAAAAATAGTGGAGATTATTCACATCACCGAAGAAATTGAAGACAAGGCGTGGGAATTGTTCAGGCAATATTCGGACAAGACATTTTCCTTTACTGACTGCACGTCGTTTATCGTCATGCGACAATTCGGATTGAGCGAGGCTTTTACCAGTGACCACCATTTTGAGCAGATGGAATTCACGGTTTTGTTAAAACGAGCATAACACGCATCCTTTGAAGGATTGGAAATGAGGTGAAAAATGAAGGTATTGATTTTAGGTGGACACGGCTATCTTGGTCCACATGTCGAGAAAGCGTTGGAGCCGTATCATCAACTGCGGATTACCGATATTAAGCCAATCGATACGAAACATGAGTCGATGCAGATTGACGTCTCATCTCTGGACGAGGTGATGAGAGCCGCAGAAGGCATGGACACAATCATCAATTGCTCTGTCCTTCGTGACCATCGGCAGCTCGCTTTCGATGTGAGCACACAGGGTTGCTACAATACCATGCGAGCGGCGGTCGAGCACGGCATCCGAAGAGTGATCAACACCGGCCCCCATTTCACAATTCAAGGGAATTCCTACACAGACTACGATTACGAGATTAATCCTGATGTTCCATCTCATCCCTCGACGGGGCTGTACCCAATCACAAAAGGACTTGGGCAGGAGATCTGTAAGGTCTTCACGGAAAACTACGATATTTATGTGTTGACCTATCTATTCCTCAGTTTCCGCAATCATGATGATGGCGGCGAGGGCACAGACCTCAATCCGTTTTCTGTCACATGGAGAGATGCGGGGGAGGCATTCCGACTTGGTTTAGAGATCGAACTCGACAAGTTGCCGTCACGGTGCGAGATTTTCAATATCTTCGCAGACCTTCCGCATCAACGATTCTCCAATGAGAAAGCGAAGCGAATTCTTGGCTTCGCCCCAAAGGACAATTTTGAGAAGATGTGGCATAAGAAAAGTTAACCTTGAAAAGGTTTGGAACCTTTTCAAGGCTAGAGGGGAGAGTTATATGGAGTTTCTATGGGACGACGACAAGCAGGCCGCAATCAGCTTAACATTCGATGATGGTATGAACTCACACCTCGACACGGCGATACCGTTACTCGATGGGCATGATCTCCGGGGAACATTCTACATCACTGCCAGAGGCGAAGATGATGGGCAAAAAGGGTTGGAGCGTTTCCGTCCTGCGTTTGAGGCTGGACACGAGATTGGCAACCACTCAATTCATCACTGGTGTAGTTGTGCAGGCGTCATGAATCCTGATCAACGTGGGCTTGAGTACCGAACACTTGAAGAGGTCGAGGCGGAATTGGTTGACGCGGATAAACGATTCAAATCGGTATTTCCAGAGGTTGCGCATTGGAGTTTCTGCTATCCATGCTATAACACATTCGTTGGAAAAGGGAAGCATCGAAAAAGCTATGTTCCAATTGTAGCGGAGCTCTTTTTCACAGCGAGGGCTGGCGGTGAAATGTCTAACTCGATTAATTCTCCATATCACGCCGACCTACACTGCCTCAACTCGTGGAAGTGCGAACGGCGGAGCGCGGCGGAATTGATTGGGTTAGTCGAGAGAACTGCGACTCAGGGCGGGTGGAGTATCTTCACTTTCCACGGTGTCGGGGAGGGTCACCTACCCGTTGCACGTCCAGATTTTCAGGAATTACTGGCTTATCTCGACGCCGTTCGCGATCGAATCTGGACAGCCCCAGTGATTGAAGTCGCGGAATATCTCCACAATAAGGATTGGCAATTAAATAAGTCAGTCATTTTGCCCAACCCCCTCTAACAAGAGAAGACATCTGGAGTATTACCTATACTCTACATCCCCTTTGAAAGGGGGAGAACCTGCGTCATCTGCTACTCTCCCCTCCTTACGAAGGAGGGGCTGGGGGAGGTTGTCCGTCCCTGAACCATTGGGTGGCAACGCATCGGCGTGAAGGGAAATCTCGGAGGTAATCATTCATGGCAAAGGAACTCACCCTTGAAAATTTAATCGAGAGAGGTCTGGATAAATCTGTATCGGCGGAGGCACTCCAATTAATTTCATCATCTCCAGCCGCTGAATGCTGGCAGAAGATCTCTCAAGAAATTCTGAACCCCGAGCTGCCTTTCGCACTCCACAAGATTCTGCACGAAACCGTTTTTTCCGATTGGGATGCGACAACACAAGGCCCGCCGCCAGCGTGGTTTCCTTCTAATGAGCAAATCCAAACCACGAATATCGCCCAGTTAATGAAGGTGTTGAAGTTGGACTCTTATGAAGCCCTTCATGCGTGGTCGGTGACGAATCGCGCCGATTTCTGGAAACTGATGATTGAACGATTGGGGATTCAATTCAAGAAGGAATTTACCGAGATTGTGGATCTTTCCAAAGGCGCCGAGTTTCCTCGATGGCTTGTGGACGCAAAGCTCAATATCACAGAAAGCTGTTTTAACGCTCCAGCTCATGCGACGGCAATCGTCTCTCAATCGGAAGGTGGAACGCTTTCAACGATGACCTATAAGCGACTCAATTCGTTGACAAATCGAGTTGCCAATGCGCTGATGGATGCTGGCTTCAAGCCGGGCGATACGATTGCGGTTGACATGCCAATGACGGCGGAGTCGGTAGCGATTTATCTCGGGATTATCAGGGCGGGTGGTGTCGTGGTTTCAATTGCCGATAGCTTCGCGCCACATGAGATCGAAATGCGTCTGAAACTGGCAAAGGCGAAAGCAATCTTCACCCAAGATTATATCCCGCGTGCCGGAAAACATCTGCCGTTATACGCGAGAGTCGTTGCTGCCAACGCACCGAAAGCGATTGTGATTCCCTGTAAACACGGGGAAACTGTGCGTCTGCAATTGCGAGATGGCGATCTCACTTGGGAACAATTCCTGAGCGATAACAATCAGTTTGATTCAATCGTGCGCTTGCCGTCGGATTACACGAATATCTTATTCTCTTCAGGCACGACAGGCGAGCCCAAGGCGATTCCGTGGACGCAAACCACTCCGATTAAATCTGCGGTGGATGGGCACCTGCACCACGATATTCAATCCGGAGATGTCGTGGCGTGGCCAACGAACCTCGGGTGGATGATGGGACCTTGGCTGATTTACGCCAGCTTAATCAATCAGGCAACTATCGCGTTATACGATGGCGCACCGACGGGTAGAGCGTTTGGGGAGTTTGTGCAAAATGCCCGTGTGACGATGCTCGGTGTCGTGCCGAGTCTCGTAAAGACGTGGAAGAATACGAGTTGCATGAAAGGACTTGACTGGCGCAGAATCAAAGCCTTCAGTTCAACAGGTGAGTGTTCCAATCCTGATGACATGCTGTTCTTGATGTCTCTTGCGGATTACCGACCCGTTATCGAATATTGTGGTGGCACAGAAATTGGCGGCGGCTACATTACCAGCACGCTCGTACAGTCAGCCGCGCCAGCGACGTTTACCACACCTACATTGGGATTGGATTTTACCATTCTTGATGAGAACGGTCAGCCCACCGACAACGGAGAGGTTTTTCTGATACCGCCCTCCATTGGACTTTCCACAGAGTTATTGAACAAAGATCATCACGAAGTGTATTTCGAGGGAACTCCTGATTTGGCGCGGAGAAACGAAAAAGCAGAGCCGCCGCATGCCAATCCCTTGAGGCGTCATGGAGATCAGATCGAGCGTTTAGCCGGCGGCTATTATCGCATTCACGGGCGTGTGGATGATACAATGAACATTGGGGGAATCAAAGTCAGTTCGGCAGAGATTGAACGCACGCTCAACACCGTGAACGGTATTCGTGAAACCGCTGCTATTGCGGTATCTCCAGAGGATGGAGGGCCCAGTCGATTGGTAGTTTACGCCGTACTCTTGCCGGACGCTGAGATACTCAAAGATAAATTGAAGGATGCTTTGCAAGCAGAAATCAAGGCACATCTCAATCCGCTTTTTAGGATTCACGATGTCGTGATCGCTGAGGCACTGCCCCGCACCGCATCCAACAAAGTCATGCGGCGTGTGCTACGTGACAAGTATCGGAGTGCAAATGTGAAAATTTAGTTTTTCAACGATCGCCAGTAATTCCTCTTTACAAATCGTAGCAAATCCGAGATCAATTACTCGCCGTGCAGCGTTCTCATGGCTTGGTGATGCCGCATACCCTGATTCCGTAGACGTGTGTACGCCTCTTCGTCTATACTATCGCGTTTGAGAAAACCACGAATATCGTATCGCTCTGGTTGCTCAACGGGTAATTTGCCTTCATCAATCATCAACTGGAGCGGATACTCCCCTTCCTTCAAAGGCAGATGAATGACGTGGTGCTGGCGAGCGGATTCGTAAAGTGCTAACATTATCTCCACAGTTACACGGGCTTTGTACCCTGACCCGCGATGCTCCGGTCCGCCTTCGATCCATGCAATGAGTTCACGTACCTGTGCCGCGTTGGTTTCCCCGCCAATTGCCCGAATCTTCGCGGCTTCTACTCTCAGCGGAATCTGTTGCCAACCATTCGATGTCGAATTGAACAATTTAACATTCGCTTCGTTGACATCCAACATTCCCTCAGTGCCACGGATGAGGAAGCCACCCGAACGCGCCGGTTCCTTGTAGAGGTCTGATTGAATAAAAAGTTGAAGATTATCTTCCATGTGAACTAACCCCATACAACTGTCCTCAATCGGTGTGTCTCTTTCATGGCGATTAGTCCGTCGCTCAACTGCGCCCATCACCCACAATACTTGCGGATCGCCCAAGACGAAGCGTGCCCCGTCGATCGCGTGAGTTCCCCAATTCAGCAGTCCTTCTCTCACATTGCAGTCCATCCAGAGCGGCTGGCCGATGACTTGCTGTTGCATCAGTTCACGCGCTTTTTCCCAACCCGCCGTAAAGCGTCGTTGGTGACTGATCACTAACTTGGTGCCACTCGCATCGCAAGCCTCAATCATGCGGTTTGCATCGCCCATGCTGACCGTCATCGGTTTTTCACAGATGATGCCTTTGACGCTAGGTCGAGCCGCTGCGACGGTCAAAGGTGCATGTAGCAGATGCCATGCACACACGCTGACAATATCCGGTTGTGCCTTGTCCAACATTTCCTCAATCGTGGCGTATCCCTCCGGAATGTTGTAATCGTTCATGTATTGCCTGCGGGCTGGCTCATACGGATCGGCGACGGCGATGACTTCGATCGCTTCAACCAAGTTATATGCTTCCATGTGGGAATTGCCAATTCCGCCACATCCGACAATTGCAGCTGTATATTTTCTCGACATTAATTGTCTCCTTTTAGTGTGTGATTCTCATCTTTGGCCAATTGTTTCATAAAATTAGCCGTAATAATGAGGCCAATTATCTGCCCATCGATCTCATATAAAAAAACAGAAACAGTGGCTTGATAACATAAAAACCTAATTACCAAAGTCAAGATAGTATAATATGTTATAATGGTCACTGAACAGAGATATTTTGGATAACCTCTCTTTGTTTGCTATCACGATGCAACACCTGTCCATCTAGCAGTTGTTGCATCGTTATTCAATCCAAACGATAAGGAGAAGATTACAGATTATGAGACAGAAGTTGTTAACCCCAATAGGTTTGGTTTTCGTTGGTTTAATTCTCTCAACGCAGAGCTTTGCTGCCATTGATCCAGATACCGTTGTTGGCATTTGGCTTTTCGAAGGAAATGCCAACGATTCAAGCAAAAATGGAAATGATGGAGAACTCATGAAGGGTGCGGACTTTGTCAATGAGGCAAAAATCCAGAATCAGTCGTTGAGTCTTGATGGTGATAATGATTATGTTCTTGTACCCACTTCTAAGAGCTTGGAGAGTACCGCGGACGAGTTTACCGGTGCCGCATGGATTAAATATAAGAGAAAAGGAGGAGTCGCTCCCGGCGGTTGTTGTGCCGACGACCAAATGGTGCTTGCCTTCAGTACCGGTTGGCACAACATACTAAATGTCTTCGGTCGTGGCGGGAGAGCCATTCCGGGAGCCGTCGAGGTCGGCAGTGCCGAACTCGCTCCAAGTTGGCTTTCAGGACCGACCGCCGTTGACGATGACGAATGGCACCACATCGCTTTTACTTACGACGGGAAGACTAAGATCATTTACGTTGATGGTGAGGTTGATGTTGAGGCACCCACAGGCGGGAGTTTTGGAGTCTTCGGCATCGATTTATTCATTGGCGGTACTCCCACCGAAAGACCCGGAAACGGCCTCATTGACGAGGCAGGAATATTTAATGTTCCTTTGGACCAAAAGGACATTCAATTAATTATGAAGGACGGTTTGGGGAAGGCAACTGGCCTCGCTCCCGTTTCTCCTAAAGACCGATTAACCACAATGTGGGCAGAGATCAAATCACAACGTTAAGAAGAGTCGAAGAGTCTATGCCCCAGCGCGTCAGATTCGTTCCTGCGTTGGGGTTTTTCTATGCCAGAGTTTCAATTCAACCCCGCGACGGTTCGGACATTTTCTCCCGCGCTTGTCGCGAAAGCTCCGCGAGATGTCCGTCGTTCGCCCGAACTTGCTCAAGATGCTTCCATCGCTCAGCGTCAGCCGTGCGGACCATCTTTTCGCCATACTTCCGGTCAATCCAGAAACGTGCTGACCCGCCGATGTACTTTCGCAAGTCTTCCAGACGGTCTTGCGGATAGCGTTGGCAGAGGTTCATCGTAAACATCCGTCGTCGCACACCGCCGCCGAATGTCGCATGCTTCGTGTTGTGGTTGAACAAGACAAGGTCGCCCGGGGTCGTTTCAAAAGCCACCGCAGGTACATCCCGCCCGTGGATTCCCCAAAGGTCTTGGCTATGCCGAATATCCTTTTGAAGTACATCGGCATAGCTATCGTCAAAGAGAAGGTGGCTACCCGGAATTACGCGGAGTGCGCCTGTGTCACGGGTAAGGTGGTCTAGGTAGAACGCGATTTTGATGTGCCTCGGATCGCCTACCTTGTGTCCCCCGTCGGAATGCCAGCCTGTGTCCCCAACGTAGTAGTTTCCATCGCTGCCCATGTAGTTAAAGTCATCCCCGAGTAGGGTTGTGGCAATGTCCAGAATACGGGGATCGTCCAGCAGGCTACAAAGGTATTCACTCTGATCGATAAACGGAACAATGCAGGAACGCGCCTTTCCTTCATGCGACTTTCCATTATGTCCACCGCCATGTTCTTGCCAAACCTGTTCAAACGCCCGCTCGATTCTCTCGATGCGGTCTGCCATCAGGCCGGGGAAACTGAGATAGCCAAATGTCGAAAAGAAGTTGATCTGTTGCTCTGTCATTTTGAGATTCCTCCTAACGCGGAGCGTGATGCGTAAAGCCACAAACGGGCAATAAACTTTGGTTCTCCTACTCTCATGCTGCTCTGTTGATACGAAGGTCTACGTTCAGTCCTAAGCAACGCCTATAATCTTATCATGTTTTCAACATTTGCTCAACGCAAATCCGATTCTTTGTTCGTTAAGGACCAAAATCCTACTTTTCTAAACTACCAATTACGGTTCAAAATGATGTTCCAATATTCACATGAAGTTTGCCCTGCAAAGCAGAACTCCCTTTAGCAAGTCCATAATCCATGCTGATGATTCCACCCTTTGATTCCAATCTCATACCGAATCCGTAACCAACCCGTAGCGGCTCAAAAACGGAAGGTTCATTGATCTTCGTTACTGCCCCCAGATCAACGAACACGAAAAGGTGCGAAGTTCGCCCGGCCAGTAATCGGTATTCGATATTCGCATAGGCGCGGCGGGGCCCGGAAAACCAATCCTCGTCATAGCCACGTAACGTTTTCGCTCCACCCAGATAAAAGAGTTCTGTCGGTGGGATGTTACCTCCCCACGTGGCGGCACCGTGTACACCGATTGCAATCACCTGTTTTTGCCACGTTGGCAGGTATTGCTGGAGATCGAGCCATAGCTTGCGAAGTTTGAAATCACCCCGTGAAAATTCAAAGGCCACGCGATCGCGGCGTCCTCGCGTGGGATTCAAGAAAAAATCCCGACTGTCGCGTGTGAGGCTAAAAGTCAGTCCGTACTTAACACCATTTTGGGGTTGTCCATCAAAGGCGGGGTTGAGTCGTGATTGAGGCTGTGGGAACTCTGAACGAGAAAGCGGGTTGGTTGAATCTGTCGGTGGCGAAAAATCGGCGGCGGAGAGATTAATCCATTTATAGCTAACAGCCAGGGCACCTTCAAACAAGCTGCGAAAACGGGTGCTAACCTTCAGACTTCCTGTCTGTTCCTTCGATTCCATATCTGTAAACTGGTCACGTTGCTTTATCTGAGCATATTCAACGCCGATACGGATTGGTTTGCCGAAGCTCCAAGGTTCCTCATAACCAAGCCGTAAAGTTGAAAGCAAGCCAGATTTCCATGAAAAATTTGCCCGTCGTCCTGTACCAAACAGATTGTTTTCGCTCGCGTCAATGACGCCAGTGAGGCGTGGCGCGCTATCGGATTCCGAAGTCGGAGGAGAATAGCCAATGATGCCGCTAAATCGACCCGTTCGTGCTTCTGTCACTCGCGCATGAAAAATGAGTTCGTCAGGGGTTTTCCCTTCTTCCAGCAGGTTTGGGCTAACTTCGTAGAAGTACCCTAGATTCACGAGACGATGGAAACTCTGATCGATTTTGCGTTGATCAAAAACCTCACCCCGTTGGATTGGCAACTCACGGAGCACTGTCTCTGTTCTCGTCTTTTTTAAGCCACTCAACTTCACTTCGGCAATCCGAATCTGATTGCCTTCATGTATTTGCAGGTGAAGATTAATCTTTCCCTCTTCAGGCGAGAGTTGAAAATTGGTCGGTTCAATTTCGATTCTTGGGTATCCGTGCTCGCTGTATCGGGCTAAAATGCGCTCAATTCCCTGTTCAAAAACGACTTGGCTGAAAGGTAGTCCTTCACGTAAACCAAGTTCACGGCGGAGTTCTTGTGTAGGAAATAGCTGATTTCCACTGATAACAATTTTGCCCGTGCGAATCCGTTGCCCTTCGTCAATGCGGATTCGAATATGAACCTGATCGCTTGCGACAGGAACGATCTCGGGGTTAAGTGACGCAAAGACAAATCCTTTTCTGCCATATTCAGCCGTAATTCTGTCCAATCCCTCCATGACCTCGGCACGACGATACGGTTGACCGGCTTCAGTCCCGAAGATTCTTAGCAACGCTTTCTGGTCTAGGTGTTCGTTACCCTCGAACGTGATCTGACGAATCAGATGCTTCGACTGTGCATCGATTATCTCATCACCCATGGCAATAGTGGCCAGAAGGAGAGGAAAAAAAATCAGACCTGAAGCGTGAAGTACAAAACAAGAACCGTACCTTTTCCTTCCTCCCATGTTCCCCTTCCTTCCCTCAAGCATGTGAAATTTTACCCTTTCACATACTCCCAACCATCGACCAGGACAGGAATCCCACGCACAATGCACATTGAAACGGTGAGAGTGGCAATGACCATTCCGGCGACCTCGAAACTCGCGATGAATTCAGGCAGGATATTGTAAGCTGCCGCAGCACTTTTGAGGGCAATCACGCCACCGAGGTAGAGAAATGCAACTGTTTTGAATATTCCGTAAATATTCCGACTTGCGCGTGAGCTAGTAAGCATACGGGTCCAAGGCGATTGCATCATTGTTTTTTCGCCAAATGCGGATTTGCCTTGCGCGAAGGCTGCGCTGCGTATCCCGTCCGTGACAAACCCTCGTGCAAGGACGATCATTGGGAGCCAGAAGGGGATTAAGCCAACAACGGCAAAATAGATCCAGTAGATGTTTTCGACAACCCGATCACCGACGATATCAAACAAGGCTCCGAAATCCGAAGTTTCCTTCCGCTTGCGCGCAACGTAGCCGTCAACTGCATCGAGAGCAAGAATAAAACCTGTCATCGCAATCATCAAAATATCAAGGTAAAAATCCTGTCCCAAAAGCGCAATAACGACAAAAACCAGAATGACTCTGGCGAGGGTAATTAAATTCGCAACCATTTTTTGCCTCCTTGTATGATATGTATCGTCTCTGCGTGTTGCTGTAGGGTTTAAGGTCCAAGGTTTCTAGGGACACAACCCAAAGCAAAGGAGAAACTCATGTGTGCAAAAAAAGGTTTTCACACCATAGCGGCGTGGGAAAAAGCCGACGATTTAGCGGTCAAAGTCTACGAAGTGACCGATTTAAAAAAGGGTTACTTTCCCCAGCATCAGTTGTATAGCCTCACCCAGCAATTCCAGAAGGCAGCCGTTTCTGTGGCAGCCAATATCGCCGAAGGCAGTGGGAGAGAAAGTATAAGAGCGTACATCTACTTCCTTTCAATTGCCAGAGGTTCGTTGACCGAGGTGGAGTATTATATCCATCTAGCACATCGCAAAAAGTATCTGCCAGCCGAAGTTCATCAGCAGTTAGACGATATGCAATCTCAGGCGGCGAAAACCTTGTGGGGATTCTATCGATTTAAGCAACAGCAGGCGGCTTCTCAGAAACAGGAGAGTCGATAAAAGTGGCTTATTGTGGATTGTCCCGGTACTCTTTTTCTTGGGAAACTCTTCTCCTCCTTGCAGTTTAGACGGCTCAATTGAGTCTGTTTCCCTTTGTCCGTTTTTTTGAGTTCTAACACGCAACTTGAGTGCTTTTCGCTCTTATTGCTCGCAAGGCTGTTCCATAAAACGGAATAAAAGGGACAATCCCATTATTCTTCGGAGACCAAAATGACTCTGCCAAATCGACTTTATGCGGGTATTGATGTGGGTAGCCAAAAAAACGCGCTTTGCTGTCTGCTAACGGATGGACAACGACTTAATAAACCGAATATCTACCCCAATACGTTGCCTTAAGCTGAGGCGATTGAAGCACATTGACTCCATCTTTGTTCTGTGCATCAAATCGATGAACTGTTTATTGGAACGGAAGCCACTTCATTTTATGACTTTCATCTCCTTGAGTATTTGGCAACTTGTCATCCACTCAAACCGTTCGGACCCAAAACCTATCGGATTAACCCCAAGTTGATTAAACGCTTTAAGAAGAGTGATAATACCGATGAAAGTGCGGCTTTCTTCATTGCCGACTTCTTGAGGTTTGGCAGGCTTCCTCATCCGTTTGAAGCGCACGCCAATTATCTCCCACTTCAGAGGTGCGTGAGGTTCTTCCTCCCACCCGCAGGGTTAACGAGATTTCGTGCCCATCTGACCCAGCAGATTGCGGCTGAGAAGAACTATTTCCTCTCTCATCTTTTTCTCAAGTTTTCTGCATTTACGAAAATAAAACCGTTTGCCGACACATTTGGTGCAACTTCTCAAGCCGTGATTTCCGAATTCTTCAGTGTTGATGAAATCGCCAACACCGATATCGAGACATGGGTTGAATTCATCTGCTCAAAGGGGAAAAATCGCTTCGGCGACCCAAAGGCTATCGTTGAAAAAATCAAGACGGTTGCTAAAGAATCGTATCGCATTCGACCTGCCTTGGCCAAAAGTGTTTCAATTGTCTTGGCTACCAGTTGGCAAAACATCCGCGTTTTGACTCGGTCGGTCAAAGCAATCGATAAAGCCATTGAGAATGCATTTGCCGCATTTCCCAACACGTTGCAATCGGTGCCGGGAATTGGTCCTGTTTACGCAGCTGGCATTTTTGCCGAGATTGGCGATATTCATCGATTTGCTTCTGATGCTCAAATCGCCAAATTCGCCGGACTCGTTTGGCATAGAAATCAATCGGGAGAATTTGAAGCGGAGCAGAGACGATTGGCAAAGTCAGCGAACATGCATCTGCGATATTATCTCGTTGAAGCTGCTAACTGTTGTCGGATTCATAATGACCAATACCGTGCTTACTACCCAAAAAAGTATAAGGAGGTGACCAAACATCAGCATAAGCGAGCCTGGGTACTCACCGCCCGAAAGCGGGTTCGTCTCGTTTATGCACTTCTTACCAAGAACCCACTTTATCAACCTGGATAAATTCGGCGTTGATAAAATTGTCTTATCCCCGGTGCAAACCTTCGTTTTGCACTCGATAGGGGGAGTCTGTTTCAATTCCTAGAACCTTGTACCTCGTTCCTCGATTGTCGGTTTTCTCTTGACATTTCACCGCAACACTAAGTTTAGTGATGTAGCTCGGGTTCAATCTTCACAGATTAAGGCAATTTGTATACCAGGACGTAATTGTCGCAAACACCTACAATATAGCGATCCAGTGGCCTCAGACCTTGAAGGGCTAACGCAGTTTTTGCATTCCTCCGCATAAATTGCGCGAAATGGTGCAAAGCATGGTTTCGGAATCGAGAAGAAACTTCGCGTGAAAATGAAAAACAGAATACCAAGAACAACGCGAGTGATTTCGTTAAAGACCAAGGCAATATTACAATGGCATATATTTTGCGCTAAAGTTTTCCAAAGATTTAATGATACTCTGTAGTCGATAAAGGTAAACCACTCGAAAGGGTGGGACACAAAGCGACAGATCCTCGTATAATCAGGATGGCTGCGCTCCCGAAACATGGAGGTTAATCATGCTTAAAAACCCTTCCCACCAAATACGGCTCTATGCACATCAACAGCCCTTCGGCTGTGTGACATATTGTCTCACCAAATTGCTAGGTAACAATAGCGGCAACACCGCTACATCTGCGGTCGTATTGATCTTGATTTTTACCCTCTTGGTCAGTGTGGCTACCAGCATAATCTTTGAACCTCGCGATACCTACCAACAACTGCGTTGGGCGAAACCAGTTTCTTTGATAAAGAACAGTATTATGAATGCGAAGAATCGTACCGTTCACTTTTGGAAGGGATTCAGAAGTGAGCCCATACGACACACTATTGGCAAGAGAGGCAATTACCCAGAAACAGGCATGACTTCTGACATGCAGAATCATGCGATGACAGCCACGCAACCGACTGTTAAAATGCTCTCTCAAAATCTAAAAAGAGGAAGCTATTTAGACAGTTTTTTAGTAGCTATTCTCATATTTTTCGGTGTTGTTGTCGTTCTTTCCCTCGGATTTTTAGCTTGGGCATATAAGAACTACTCTTTTGCTCTTCTGGGCATATTACTGAGTGGAAGTGTTGTCGTCAGTGGATTGTGGATGCTCTTAGGCCTTGGAGGAATTACGGGCGCAGGGGGCATTTTTCTCATTCTAATTGGGGTTTTGATAGCCGCAAAAAGTATCGGCTTACTTTCAACTCTTGTGAGAATTTAATGAGATGGCAAGGGTTTGGCGAAAATCCATCTTGATAAACCCGTTTTTCGAGATGGGAAATCAACATATGACTAAGTTTAGCAACAGAATTTCTTGTGGTGTCGAAAAGTGGCTTAGACGCATGGTATATTAAATGCCGTAATCAGCACTACAAGCTGTGCTTCGCATGGTCATTCTAAAAGACGCGAGGCGAGGAATCTCAGTGCAAGAGATTCTTCCCTCGCTCAGGATGACCTTTACCTTCCTAAAGCTCGCCTTGTGCTCTTAAAAACTGGTAATTGACGCACGTAGCAGGATGTGGTATTATATTCCTAGCTTGAGTTGGGTAGGTGATCGCGTCCCAAGAAGTTGGGATGAGGAAAGTCCGGACTCCGTAGGGCAGGATGCTGGGTAACTCCCAGGAGCGGTGACGCTATGGAAAGTGCAACAGAAAGCAAACTACAACGCTTCGGCGTTGTACAGGTGAAACGGTGCGGTAAAAGCGCACCAGTCTCGGCGGTGACGCCGGGAGCTTGGTAAACCCCGTCTGGAGCAAGGCCAAATAGGAGGACGTAAAGGTGGCCCGCCAAGTCCTCGGGTAAGGCTGCTTGAGGTTGATGGTAACATCAATCCTAGATGAATGATCATCGCCCCGATGCGCGAAAGCAATTCGGGGAACAGGATGCGGCTTATTCCCAACTCAAGCGCTTTTTTCTTTACATGAATTGAATATGTGACATTAATGAGTCACACCGTCAAAACTGCAAAAGTTAAAAATGGAGGAATTAAAAATGAAAGGGCCACTTATGGTGTTATTGGCTGTTGGTTTGATGATAACACCTTTTATTGCTAACGCACTCGATATCAAAGATGACGATTTACTACTGTACTTTTCTGCGAATGAAGGAAAAGGAAACACCATAAAAGACCTGTCTAAACATAAGAATGATGGGGAAATCGTTGGCACGGTAAAATTTGTCGATGGCAAATTTGGCAAGGCGATGGAATTCGGTGAAACTGGTGAGGTCAAAGCCCCTTATATTGAACTGAACGACAAGAGCTTTACCGTTTCTATGTGGGTCAATCCCAATTTGGCAGGCGGGGAGCAGCAATGCGTTTTCTCACAAACACAGGTCAATGCGACAAACACAAGCCTGCACTACCGAATCTACACCAATGGCACAGTCCGGATGGGATTCTATGGCAATGATCTTGATGCTCCCGGTGCAGTCAAAGCAAAGGAGTGGTCACATATTTGCTTCTGGCTTGACGTTAAAGGGAAATCGAGAAAGATTTACATTAACGGCGAGGAAGTTGTCCAAGACGCGGGTAAGGTTGGAATTGCTTATCTTGGCAATGCTGGCGACACAATGATTGGCTCATGGGGAAATACAGGACAAAAGTTCAACGGCCTAATCGACGAGGTCCAGGTGTGGGATAGAGCACTAACGGAGAAAGAGATTCTAGAGAGCATGGAAGATTTAACCGTAGCGGCAGTGGAAGTTGTCGGTAAACTGACAACGACATGGGGTGAAATCAGAAACGCCCGTTAGTGAATATTGTAATCTTTCCATAAACAGTTGAACGGAACAACGCTTTTATTTTATTCGATCCCAAAAGGTGCCCTGCTGATAAAGGCAGGGCACCTTTTTTTATTCGACATTCCCGTATCCCCCTCCACCCGGCGTTTCAATCTGGACGATATCCCCGTTGCGCGCTGTAAATGTCGTCTTTCCGGGTAATTCAATCTCTTCATCTTTACGAATCAAAACATTCCTTCCGACTCTACCAGGTTGACCCCCATTGAGTCCATAGGGAGTCAACTTCCGTCGTTCCGAGAGAATTGTCACTTGTGCGTCTGAGAGTAGGCGTATCGATCGCACGATGCCGTTCCCGCCGCAAAATTTTCCCTTTCCGCCTGTATTTTGGCGGATTGCATATTGCTCAACCTGCATTGGATAGGTTGTCTCGATTGCTTCGATAGGCGTATTCATGGTGTTGGTCATGTGTGTGTGGATGGCGTCGATGCCATCTCGATCGGGGCGTGCCCCCATACCACCACCAATCGTCTCGTAGTAAGCAAAGTCGCGTTTGCGAAAAGGGTCATACCCACCGATTGTCACGTTATTCATCGTTCCACTGCTGGCAGCAGGAATCCGACCCGGACACGCTTTAGCAAGTGCTCCTAACAGAACATCGACAATGCGCTGAGAGGTTTCCACGTTTCCGCCTGCGACGGCCGCCGGAAATCGCGCATTCACGATTGTTCCCTCCGGGGCAATGACTCTGATAGGGGCGAGACAGCCGGAGTTGGAGGGAATATCATAACCCGCAAGACACCGAAAAACGTAGAACACAGCAGAAAGTGTGATTCCATAGATTGCGTTGACGCTTCCCTGAACTTGACCTGATGTACCCGTGAAATCAACAACCGCTTCATCTCCCTTAATCGTAATCTGCACGCTAATTTCAATGGGTTTGTCGCTGATGCCATCGTTGTCCAGAAAGTCGGAGAATTGGTAACGCCCATCTGGAATCTCGCGTAGCATCCCACACATCATCCGTCTAGAATACGCCTGGAGATGTGTCATATATTCCTGTGCTTCAGCCATACCGTACTTTTGTGTAATCTCGATTAAGCCTCGTTCGCCAATCTGATTCGCGGCGATTTGCGCCTCAATATCCCCCCGTCGTTCAACAGGCGTTCTCACATTGGCCAGAATGAGTTCCCATAAGTCTGTGTTCAGTTCTCCACCTTGAATTAATTTCACCGGCGGGATGCGGATGCCCTCTTGAATCACGCTCCTCGACAGAGGCATCGAGCCAGGCGTCATACCACCGACATCGGAATGGTGGGCGCGGTTCGCGATGAAAAACGCGGGACTGGTAGACTCCACAAAAACAGGAGCGACTAGCGTGATATCAGGAAGATGTGTGCCGCCGCGAAAGGGATCATTAAGAATGACCATATCGCCCGGAGACATGTTGCTGTGCTCGATTGCGGATAATACCGAAAGAGGCATCGAACCCAAATGAACCGGAATGTGTGCGGCTTGTGCAACCATTCCACCTTCCGCGTCGAAAACAGCGCATGAGAAATCGCGGCGTTCTTTAATGTTCGGTGAAAACGCAGCTCGACAGAGCGTTACGCCCATTTCTTCGGCGACTGAGGCTAGCATGTTTTTGTAAAGCTCCAATCGAATGGGATCGAAATTCATAGACAACTCCTATGCTTTTGTGACAGCCCTTACAGAAAAACGATAGCAAATTCCTCTATCTTATTAGGGCAGCGGCGAGAACCAAATTCAAAGTTTTGAGGAAGAATAGATATGAGAACACTTGTACTTGCCAACCTATTTCTTGCTGTTTTATTATTTTTGGCGAGTTGTACAAACTCACCGAAGAAGGCAGAATCACAAACACCCTCACCGGAGAAAAAGCAGCCGGTGACAATACAGACAGTGACGCTTGACATCGAAGGAATTACTTGAGGAGGCTGTGTCACCACAGTGCAGTCTGCACTGGAAAAAGTTCCCGGCGTTTCTTTGGTTCAAGTCGATATGGCAACGAACCGGGCGGTCGTCCAAATTGAAAAAGGAAAGACAACGCCGGCTGGACTTGTAAAGGCCGTTGATGATATTGAGAACATACGCGACTATCGTGCGACCGTGCTTAGCGTGTGGCCGTAGCCTGCCAATTCATTGTTGAGCCAAATTGACAAAGGTTATTCATCTGTGAAGCGTGACCACCTGTTTTGATTTCGCAGATTCCTTTGCGGCATCAAGGACAGCCATAACGCGCAGAACCTGATTCCCGGACGCAATCCGCAACTTATCAGTTTCGTAAAGAATCGCATCGACGAATTCTCGCATCTGATCGGCAAACGGATTGCGCTTTTCAATCGGTATTTGCTCGTGATTGATCGAAATCTCATTCCGGGAGAGTACGATCGTTCCCTCCGAACCGATAATCGTGACGCGGTGATGCGCGTCCTGCGACGTTGTCGAAAACGCGAGGGTCGCAAGTTGACCATCGGCAAATTCCATCGTCACCACGCCATCGCTATCGGCTTCCGCAGAAACAGGGTTGCGTGACTGTAACTGGCTATACACATGCGTGGGTGAACAATCCATCCACCAAAGGATGGCGTCAACGTCATGACTGCCAAACAGCGGCAAGTAGAGTCCCCCACATTGAGCTTGCGAATATCGCCATTCTGTTGACAGTCGATCGATCAGAAACTGGCGTTGATAGATGCAATGGTAAACCTCGCCAATCTCACCCGCAACAATGCGTTTTTTGGCTTCAGTCACCGCTGGCAGAAATCGCGTGGATTGACCAACCATCAGCTTGACATCGTTCTCTGTCGCCGCTTTGCACATGGCTTCTGCTTCCTCAAGTGACAGTGCCATCGGCTTCTCGACCAAAATGTGCTTTCCGGCCCTTGCGCCCTGAATCGCAATCGGTTTGTGCAAATGGTGCGGCAAGGTGAGGATAACCGCGTCGATGTCCCCATCAGCGAGTGCTTCTTCCGTATCGGTGTAGTAACGGCGTGCGTTAAATTCGTTTTGGGCGGCAATCGCACGTTCCTCGATTGAATCAACGGTCGCGATAAGTTGTGCCGATTTGATCTGATCGATGGCTTTCAGGTGTGCTTGTGCAATCTGCCCACAACCAATGACAGCCATACCCAGTTGGTTCTTCATCATGAATCCTCTATCTATTTATGAGGGAACTCCGTAGGGTTTGTCCATGAACTTAGCGGGAACAGGCCACCCTTGACCACCCATCAAATGAAACTCGCTAGACTTTCCACATAGCCAAAATAACATTTCCGCGGCATCGTAGCAATCCCAAAACTGCTGCCGGAAGGTCGGCGCACCCAACGTGTAGTCAGCGGTTGCGAAGTCGAAATCCGGTTCGATTATCCAGTCGCGTTGCGGAGGGACGGTTCGCCAATAGTTGTATTTCAACATATTGCGAATCCCCTCGGCGGTCGAAACGGAACGGCGATGCCATATCGAATAAACCGTAATAAAAATCGAACCCGCTGGCGCGGTAGAATGGTACGAGCCGCGAATGCTTCCGTAGTGTCCCATGTAACTCGACAATGAAAAGAGAAAATGAGAACCGGGCAGTAATTCGGTCGGTCCAAATTCTAAGGGACAATCCTGTGGATAATAGAACACTTGCAAGTAGTTCAATTCAGGACCATGTTTTGAGCCGCCATCCCGATGCCACCCTTGCGCCGAAGTCGGGCACTGGACCCGGTGATTGCTCATGAGAATCGGCACCCCGAAATCCTTGCCCAGCAATGAGCGTACTGCACCCGCCGCCTGCGGATTGAGAATCACGTTGTCCACAAACCAATCCTCTTCGAGGATTTCGGTCGGTTCGTAATGCGTGTTGGTGTCAAGGTATTCGACCGTCCTTCGGTTGATCTCGTCTGGAACGACGCCTTTCAACATCAGGAAGCCTTTCTTGCAGAATTCCAGCACTTGCGAGTCGGTAAGCGTCGGCACACAGTCGTAGGTTTTTCTCATCGTGAATGACCTCCATCTTTGGTGTGAAAACAATTTGCGAAGATCTTATGTCCATCCATCTGAAGCAGGAAGTACCTATCTCCACTTCTCTAGGATGAATTCGCATCCGAGCCCGTAGGTACGCGATTCATCCATCAAAAGAGCCATCTCCGGAAATTTGATGATTCTCCAACCATCTCGAATTGCGTGCAGCACAGTTTTATAAGGCGACTCATCAAGGTTTGGTTCAATGACCTCACCGTTCTGAATCAACAGCATACCGTGAACTCCAGCATTCACGCTCGTACTTCCGGCCTGAAGGTAGAGTAAATCCTGCCGTTTTTGATTGAGCATTTCCAAAGTTTCGAGGATACGGTTCAGTCTTTCTTCAGTCAGATCGCCCCGCTTGAAGGCTTCAATAGATTGCTTGACTTGACTTTTCACCGATTCTATTGTCGCTCCCACGATTTTCCACCTTTCTTCTGAGAAATCAGTCGTCCGAAATTCTATCTGCGTGAGGTTAAACGCTGTATCGTTCTATCTTCGCTTCATCCACATCAACGCCCAAGCCCGGATTTGATGGCACGCGGATTTTTCCGTTTTCAAACTTTAGCGGCTCGACAAGAACGTCATCCGTCAATCCGTGGTAGCAGGTATCGTTAGGACCAGAAAAGTTCGGGGTTGATGCCGCGATGTGTGTAATGGCAGCGGTCTTGAGCCCGAGGTCATGCGAGCAGTGCATCAGACACGGTACGTTATACGCTTCAGCAACGGCAGCCACTTTTTTCACACGCATCATCCCACCCGCTGCCGGGGTGTCTGGCATAATGATATCAACCCCTTCATTGGCAAGCAATGTTAAAACAGTATCCGATGTTCCCACGCCCATATTCACCAAGATGCCCATACCGATTTCCGTCCGAAACCGAATCAACGCTTCAATATGTTGAGATGAACATGGATCTTCAAAGTAGCGAATACCAAGGTCTTTCATCTTCCGCAGCAGGGATTCAGCGTCTTCGGGGGAGTAACCGTTGTTTGCATCTGGACGAAGCACGGCTTCATCGCCAACCGCGCCTTGGATGGCTTCCGCAATTCGGAGATCGTGCTCGGGGTCATCACCCGCCTTCGTTTTTAGAAAACGGAACCCCCACCGTTCTATGTACTCACGCGCCGTTGCTGCCGATTCTGCTGGCTCTTTAAGCCCCATGCAGGCACAGAAATCCACCTCATCCCGCACCTGTCCACCAAAGAGTTGGCACACAGGTAAGTCGGCATGTTTTCCGAGCGCATCCCAAAGTGCCATTTCGACCCCCGACATTGGACCTCTGCCGATGCCTGCCTGCTCCATCGCCGCAAGCGCACCTTCGATGTTAGCAACGCGATGTTCTGCGAGAACGGTATTTGGGTCGGTTTCAAATCGCCCCGTGCCTTCGCCCCACCCGATGATTCCGGCATCTGTTTCGATTTTCACGATGAGTCCGGCCGCCCCCAAAGTGCCTTGCCCGCCGGCGCTCCGTCGTCCGATGTAGGGACCGACGGGAGCCGCATAAGGAATTCTGACGCTGGTTGCTGTGATTTGTTTGATATTCATTTTTGCCTCCATTAAGAATCTACGAGTTCGTCAAAAATTGACGATTGATGTGTTGTTGGGGATGTTGGTCTGGCTTCTAAGTTTTCAACCCGGATGTTGAGAGTCGAGGAACCTGAGATCCTTACTTGACAATCAAACGGTAAGCATTTATAATTTCACAATGTTAATCACGATTCAGTCGTAGCCCAACTTTCTAAGTTGGCCTGATTCGTGCCAACCAAGGTAGAATAAGGACGAAGAAGCTCTCATGCGCACAACACTCAACATTGACGAGGATGTTCTGTTCGCCTCCAAAGAGATCGCTAAAAAGGAAGGTCTTTCCATCGGTAAGGTGCTCTCTGACCTGGCGAGACGCGCACTGAGTCGCCAGCCAGACAGATGCACTCTGAACGGTGTGCCATTGTTTCCACGCCAGCCCGATGCCAAAGTGGTCACGCTCGAACTCGTCAACCAGCTCCGGGACGAAACGCCATGACCACCTACCTGCTGGGCTTAGCTGTCCGTAAAGGCGGTAAACTTGCGACGCTGGACCAACATATTCCAGTAACGGCTGTTGCAGGCGGTGCGGATGCCTTGGAACTGATCACGCCCTAATCCTTGCAAACCTGTAACCGTTCAGCGAGTTAAAACAAAAACTCAGATGCAATCAAGATCTGGGAGGGTGAGGCTCCTGCCGAACCAATGGCTTCCCAGACTCAAGATAGATCACCTTAAACGGTGGAGAATCATCTTGAGGCGGGGGGCCGTAATAATCTATTTTTACATAGGGCTCGTAAAGGATGAGCAGACCTTCTCCAATGGGAATGGAACACGTTTCGGAATATCCTTTTTTAGTTACCATAGACTCTTCTTATCACCTCCATCAAAGTATTGTCCGATATTATCCAGAGATTCTCATAGCTCTCAACTATACTCATCGCTAGCTCTTGTGGGCTCAACAACGAATGACGATAAGCCTGTGCTTCTGTCCACTGATTCCAAATTGGATCGTCGAGATTGGAATCTCGACCTACCACTCTCAATCGCTCAATTTGCCAACAACATAAAACAATAAGATAATCACCACCACCGAACCCCCAATCCCCACGAAGGACGGAATTCCAAATGCCGCGGGGATGTACCCACAGACTAGCGCAAGCCCCGCAACGGTCAGGCTGTACGGGAGCTGTGTACGGACGTGGTGAATGTGATCGCATGAGCTGGCAATAGAACTCATGATGGTTGTGTCCGAAATCGGCGAGCAGTGGTCTCCAAAAATCGAGCCATCTAGAACGGCGCCCAAGCAGATTATTGTGGTCAGTCCGTAGACGCCCCCATCGAGATTGAAAGCGATCGGGATGGCAGTCGGGATAAGAATTGCCATCGTTCCCCAGCTTGTTCCTGTAGCGAAGGAGGTCAACGACGCAACAACGAAAAGCACTGCGGGGAACCAGATTGGAGAAAG
>JADFGN010000357.1 GCA_022567695.1 Candidatus Poribacteria bacterium
ATGTGAATTACGACCGTAGTTGCCCGCCCATCTACAAAATCCCAAGCGGTGGTGTGACTGTAATTTCTTCAATAACCATCCCAAGGGGCTGTTTAGCCACAAACAGGATGGTTTCCGCAACATGTTCTGGTTTTAACATCAGATCAAAATCAGGATGTCCCTCGATACCGTCCCAAAATGACGTGTGAATCGATCCGGGAGAAACCGCCGTCACCCGGATGTTCTGTCCTCGTACCTCCTCCGACAAAACCTTTGTTAACGCCAATGCTCCTGCCTTTGCCGCGCAGTAGGCGCTTGAGGCTTTAAACGGCACTTTCGCCGCAATCGACAGCACGTTGATAATCTGTCCGGATTGACGCTCAAGCATTGGCTTGAGAACACATTTTGAACACAAATAAACACTCTTAAGGTTCGAGCCGATCACGCTGTCCCAATCTGCTTCTTCAAAATCGACAACCATTCCAAAGTATCCAATCCCCGCATTGTTCACCAAAATATCGATCTGACGGTATATCTTCAGTGTCTGATGGATGAGATTTGCCACCTGATTCGCTTGAGTGACATCAGTCGGTACAGCAAGCACCTCTCCGCCGTTTGCACGGATGTCATTCACGACGGTCTCCAAATCACTTGGTGTCCGTGCGGCAAGTACCACTTTTGCGCCAGCACGGGCAAAGGCTAAAGCGGTCGCTCTGCCGATTCCGCGCGATGCGCCTGTGATAATTGCAACTTTGTCTTTCAGCATTTCGATTCCCTTCAAACGCTTCTGTCTATGAAACTTGAACACATCTCATAAACTCTGTGCGGGTTGAATCCTCGTCCCGAAATGCACCGAGCATAACATTCGTTATCATTTTCGCCTCCTGCTTCTGTACCCCGCGAGCCATCATGCACAAGTGTTGCGCTTCAATGATGACGGCAACACCAAGCGGATTTAGCCCATCTTGCAATGCTAACGCAATCTGGCGGGTGAGTCTTTCTTGAACTTGCAGGCGACGAGCAAACATATCCACAATACGAGGAATTTTACTGAGACCAATGATCTTCTTAATCGGAATGTATCCAACATGACACTTGCCAAAAAATGGGAGCAGATGATGTTCACATAAACTGAAAAATTCAATATCCTTAACAATGACCATCTCGTCGTATTCTTCGTTGAAAATTGCACCGTTCAAGACCTCATCGATGTTCTGGTGATACCCTTGCGTCAAAAACTGTAGTGCTTCTGCCGCACGATGTGGCGTTTTTATCAGTCCTTCTCTGGTTGCATCCTCGTCGATTTGCGTCAATATCTGCGTGTAGATTGCTTCCAACTGTGAATTTACAGGAGTTGAATCTTCCGCCACGAATCTTGATTGAGGGAATTTTTTCGACAATTGTCCCTCCAACTTAGCGATACGGGAGTGCGATGCATCATCTTCCGCTTCTAGCTCAGCAATGCGGGTCAAAAGTTCCTGTTCTCTGGAGTTGCTCATGGCTTGGCTTTATCTTCTCCATAATAATCAAAATAGTTCTTCGGTGTTTCTCTTAGTCGAAGGCGATATAGTTTAATGGGGCTCAGACTCGGTTCGAGAATGTCCCAGAGCACCTTCACAAAATTCTCAGAAGTTGGATTGAGTTCTTCAAACTCAGGCGTATCAAGATTGAGATGTTTATGATCAAAACGGGCATAGACCTGCTTTTGTAGAATTTCATCAAGAAAGTCCAGTTCGACGATCAACCCTGTTTTCGGGTGGACCTCCCCTTTAACCGTAACCTCAAGGACATAGTTGTGTCCATGCCCATGTGGATTGTTGCACTTGCCGAAGACCTCTTGATTTTCCTCACCACTAAGGTATGGGCTGTGCAAACGGTGTGCTGCGCTAAATTCGTAAACTTTAGTTAGATGAACCATCTCCTCTTCTCCATAGCAGTCGATAAACAAAGTTGAATCCTCATACAGCCTGACATTGTGTAAACTGGATCGCTTCAGATACGGCTCGATTGAACCCCATATCTGGATAGCGACGTTTTCGCTTGTCGGTTGGAGATGAGGGTTGTTTGCAAAGACAGGGTGTTGAAGATTAATATGCTTGTGATCATAGCGAGCAATCACACCATCCCTGAGAATGCGCTCTAGTTCAACGATATTGATAACCATCCCATCCTGGAATTGAACTTCCCCCTTGATTGTCACTTCAAGGACATAGTTATGCCCGTGACCATTTGGGTTTGCGGCTGGGCCAAACAGGGTATAATTTTCTGCGTCGCTGAGTTCAGGAATACGATAGTGGTGTGATGCTTCAAAGGCGATTTGGCGTGTTAGATAATACATAAATAAGATATGAAAGAATCCCCATCCGGCGAATACTCACTTCATGAGCTCACCTTCCACAGCCTCAATTTGTACTTGCATGATCCACTCACTCGTACCGCGAAGATGCACATTACATCTTTTAAGCCACTCGACAAGAGTAAGCCGGTCCGAGGCTTCCCATTCACAAATCAGTCTACCCGACAGTGTATCACACAGAACGTGCAGATTTCTAACCTTGTCATTTTCTTCTTCACCGAATTTTTTAATCAACCGCTCCACATCTTGCCGCGTCATACAAGCAATGACATGAACTGTCGCAAATTTGGGCATGCCAAAACTCCGATATTATAATGATCAGCGGTGAGTTCGTAAAATTCACCAACTCACCGCTGATGTGCATTTGTCCGAATTAAAAACGGCAATCTATGTGGAATTAAGCTTTCCCGATAGGCGCGCCGATAAGGTTACCCCATTCGGTCCAGCTTCCATCGTAATTGCGTACCTTCTCATAACCCAATAGATACTTCAGCAGAAACCACGTGTGCGAAGAACGTTCTCCAATACGGCAATAGGCAATAGTTTCTTTATTTGGATCGACCCCTTGACCTTCGTAAATCTCCTTGAGTTCATCGTAAGATTTAAAGGTCCCATCGTCAGCGACTGCGGTTGACCACGGGATGCTTGCTGCGCCGGGGATATGTCCACCCCGTTGCGCGGTTTCGCTCATCCCCGGAGGGGCGATGATTTCACCGGAGAACTCTGCAGGTGAACGAACATCCACCAGATTGATGACTTCCTGATTGAGGGTGGGCAGGATGTTATCCTTTGTTGCACGAACATTGTCATCTGGAAACTTCGCCTTATAATCTATTTGATCATACGAAACGGCATCTGTTACCAACTCGCGTCCTTCGTCACTCCACTTTTGTCGTCCACCGTTCATGACCTTCAGCTTGCTTTCATCATGTCCATAATAGCGGAACTGCCAAAGCGCATAAGTCGCGAACCAGTTGTTATTGTCACCGTAAAAGATAATCGTGGTATCGTTGTCAATACCGGAGTTGCTACAGAGTTCTTCAAACTGATCCTTCGTCAAGATGTCACGACGCACCTGATCGCACAGTTGAGTTTGCCAATTGAGTCCGACGGCGCCGGCGATGTGTCCCTGCTCGTAAGCGGAGGTGTCCACATCAACTTCCAATAACCGAATCCCTGAATCGTTCCCATGCTCTCCGACCCAGTCGGTACTAACCAAAACTTCAGGTTGAGCGTAATCTGCCATGTTTTAAATCTCCGTGTTTAGAATTGATTTTAGTTTGTTACGAACAGCCTATTTCCAAAGTATTACGTCATTGGCACAACCGAGTTGTGAGGCGTGTTCAACCGATAGTGCCAACGCGGTAAATCTTCTTTCATTATATTACTGCACAGCCTGTTTGTCAAGTCTTAGATCGACGAATTAGGGCATTTAACTCTCATACCAATTCTCGATCAAAGAGAGACTAATCCTACGAAGGTTCAAAACCTGCGCAAGGTTTGAACGTCACTCATAAAACCTACGAAGAATGGAGGTATTATTTTGTCATGGATCGTATTAGTGGATGGATATAATGTGTTACAAAGTTGGCCACAATTTTCCCACCAACTTGACCGTCAATTCGATTTGGCCCGTGGCAGACTCATCCGCATGATCGCCAATTTTGCCGAGTACCAAGGGCATCGGGTCATTGCGGTTTTTGACGCGCCACAGCGAAATCTCACCAAAGCCATGCGAAAAAAACAGGAGGGTATCGAAGTCGTTTACACGAAACAGAATCAAACGGCTGACGATTATATTGTCGAATGGATTAAGCGATATAAGGGGGGTGAACACATTGAAGTCATCACATCGGATGGGGCACTGGGCAATGCCGTTCGTCGGTTGGGCGCATCGGTTCAGACCACTTTTGAATTCAGTGATACCTATACCCCGGCAGGTGGAATCGTACAGCACTCCCGTCCTCAAGCGGCTATTCCAGATAGCCAACCACGGTTAAGAGATCGCCTCCAGCCAAACGTGCGTCGACAACTGGAACAACTTAAACGAAAATTAGCAGAAAAATAAACAGTAAAGGAGAATTTGAAATGTGTCAACTTTGATTACGCCTGAATATCCAACTCCTTGATCAAACGAGAAAGATAGGTGCGTTGGATCTCTAATATCTTTGCGGCTTGAGACCGATTACCGTTTGTTTTTCCAAGAATGTGTTCAATGTATTTCTTCTTGAAGCTTCGCTGTGCCTCGTCAAGAGAAGATTCCTTATAGTCAATGGTTTCTTCCTTGCCCGGCTTATGGACACTCATCGGAAAATCAATCGGCTGAATCTCTTCTGTTTGTCCCAATACGACAGCGTGTTCAATCGCGTTTTCTAACTCGCGAATATTTCCAGGCCATGAATAGCTCATTAGCATCTGCATGGCTTGCGGGGAGAAACCGGATTTTTTCCGCTTGATTTCTAAAATATACTTGGTCAGAAAGTGTTTCGCAAGCATTGGAATATCTTCAGCTCGTCCACGCAAAGGGGGTAACTCAAGGGAGATTACGTTCAAACGATAATAGAGATCTTCACGGAACTCTCCCTCCTTTATTTTTTTTTCGAGGGCTTGATTAGTCGCTGCAATAATTCGCACATCACATCGGACAGAACGTGTACCGCCAACTCGAAAGAATTCCCCATCTTGCAACACACGCAACAACTTGGCTTGCAGACCAATTTGCATATCGCCGATTTCATCGAGAAATAGGGTACCGCCATTTGCGAGTTCAAACCGCCCTTCCTTACGAGCAATTGCACCGGTGAATGCACCTTTTTCATGTCCAAACAGCTCGCTTTCGAGCAAGGCATCGGGTAGGGCCGCACAGTTGACAGGAATAAACGGCTTATTTGAGCGAAGGCTGGCGTTGTGAATCGCATGAGCAACCAATTCTTTACCTGTACCGCTTTCTCCACGAAGTAAAACAGTCGAGTTCGTTTGCGCAACTTGCGCCGCTCGGCTCAACATCTCGTTCGTTTTGGGACTGCGACCAATAATATCTCGGAATTCCAAACGCTTACTGCCAAGCTCACGACGCAAGGCTCTGTTTTCTTGATCTACCAGCCGATAAAGCCGAGCATTCTCCAAAGCAATCCCCGTTAGATTGGCAACCTCTTGCATGATGAACAAATTTTTATCATTGAACACACGATTGTCAACTTTATTCAATGCCTGAATGGCACCGATAATGTGATCTCGAGCGCGAATTGGCACGCAGACCATCGTAATGCCTTCAAACTCTAGTTTCTCAGCGATGTCTTGCGCGTGGCGAACTTCACGGCGTGCATCCTGAGTCATGAACGATTTTCCCTCTCTGACGACCCAACCAGCAATACCTTCCCCAATATTCAGTTGAATCGCTTTAATCTCTTCACTTTTTTCTCCGGTTGCACTTGTAACGGACAAACGTTGGGTTGATTCGTTGACGAGCCAAATCGAACTTGCGGTCGCTTCAACCACTTTAGCGAGTTGTTGAAGCGATTGATCTAAGATTTCTTCAACATCCATTGATGAGCTGATGATCTGGCTAATCTCAAGTAGCGTAGCATATTCCTCTTTTGATATGTCATCTGCCATTGAATTGGCTACAACCCTTTTCATTTATTTTCTCCTCCCATTAGAATTTTCATCGCCATTATAACAAAAGCACATACTTAAATCAAGCGCGAAATGGGGAACCATTGGGGGGTTGCGGAAATCGGGAATTGAAGTTAAACGCTTGGTGTGAATTACGACCGTAGTTGCCTGATTCATCAGGCTTTGGTGATAAAGGCCCAATAAATTGGGCAACTACAAATCCTTATCATCAATGGATCTGAGAAAACTCACACCAGATGTTAAAGATATTGACCAGCGAAAATTAAATGCCTCTATGGAAACGAAGGCACCGCTCAAATTTGCCGTCACCGACTTTATTGGACCAACCAAAACTCGCCGTTACTGCCATCCGCCAATGTCCGAAGCAACACCGCACCAGGGAAGTCTTCTGCCATCTCAGTTGCCATCGTAAAGACCCGGACATTATCAGCAGTGTGTTCCCGCATCTTCTTTAGATCTGGGATGCCTGACGTCAGAATACCATCGCTAAACAGGACAATGATTGTCGGCGGTGTTTTCTGGGCTTCCTGAAGTGCTTCAACCATATCCTTATCGGTGTAACTGGTGCTCTTCGTCGGCTTCGCTGTGTCGAGGTAGGCACTCGCTTGTGAAATACTTTCATCGCTTACGGCAATAAAATCACGCTGGTAAAATTCAATCTTGCTACTAAATGTCATCAGATTGAAATAATCGTGAAGTTCAAGAAAGGTCAACGAATCCTGCATGATGGCGATTATCTTTTCGAGCTTGCGTGAATTCAGACCGAGCATACTTGATGAGAGATCTACGCAGTATACTATCCTCTGGGGGCCCTCCTGCCTTTCGATGAACTTCACAAGCCGACTTTTTGGGCGAGCTTCTTCAGTCGGTTCCTTTTCAATGGGATTTTGAATCACCTTCTCAATTTTGGGCATCCCTTGATCGAGGTTAATCGCATTGGTCGATAAGCCAATTCCACCGCTTAAATCTAAGGACTCTAAAGCGTTAAATTTCGTCGGTTCTGCCGCTGAAACGATTCCTCTATTCGTCGCGGGGGCATTGCTGGTGAGGACTTTCAAATTCGCATGGCTTGTCTTTTGGGTCTGCTTTCGGACTTGAGCCCGTTTGGGACGGGTCAGTCGTTTGGTCTTCGGCTTATCAACTTGCATCAAAACTGCACTTATGGAGGCTGGCTCCAAACTAGGTTCCGGATCGTACCAAAAGAAGAATCCAATGACACTAGCGATTAAATGTAACGCCAGTGAAATTGAAAATGCTCTGCTTGATTTGGATTTCGATTTCATATTGAAAGCTCACATTTTAAGGCGAAGTTGAAATCTGCTTCACGATTCAAAATTGTCATATCTCCTAACTACAATCATGAACGATTCTGTCGTTCCAGTGTTTCCCGTAAGCGTGTCATTTCAGCTTCCAATTCGGCAATTCTACTGGCATTTGTTTCTAATAACGTTTCTACCAACGCTTCAGCGGCTTCAGTTCTTGCCTCGGCAACCCGGGATCTTTCTTCAGCAAGTTCGGCTCTGGCTTGAGCAGCTTCCGACTGTGCCTTAGCTGCTTTCCGCTCTGCTTGCAACTCATCGTATGTAGGTATCGGCGTACCATCAGGCAGGTAGGGGCGCATCAAACGTAACTTGTCGTCGGGAATATCTTCCACCCAGAAATATAAGTTCAGTGCATCGCTATACAACGCCCCGCGTTCATCAGGCGGTATTTCTTCGCGTCCTTCCCCTCTCCGACGCCATCCTCGGAATTCAAAAGGGCGTTCAACGTCAGGTTGATGAATGAAGTATTCGTGGATGCCGATTTCCAAGAAATACCGCCTTAATTTTTCCCCTCGATCTGCCTTCGCTGTCGAATCGGAGAGAAATTCAAATACGACTGTCGGAACCGCCCCTTC
>JADFGN010000358.1 GCA_022567695.1 Candidatus Poribacteria bacterium
CGCAGGAATTCGTCAGGGTCGCTCAGCAGACAGTCGATCTGGTCGAGAAACAATTGGCAATTGCCCGGAGCTTGTTTGACGCGGGGGCTTCCACCAATTTCGATGTGCTTCGCGCGAAAGTACGGTTGGCCAATGCAAAGTCTCAACTAATACGGGCTCAAAACCGGGTACGAGTTGCAAAAGATGCTTTCAAAAATGTTCTGAACATCGATCTTGCCGAAGATGTAGAAGTCAAAGGCGTGCTAGAAGCGTCAATTGTTGAATTGGACATTGAATCACTCCTCCAAACGGCAATAGAAAAACGTGCGGAGATTCATCAGTTTGGATTTAGCGAACAAGCAACTCAAAAGCAGATTGATGTCGCGAAAACCGGAAATCGACCAGATCTCTCCTTTTTTGCAAACTATCAGGTTGAGGACAACGAAAGACTCACGGAAATGAACCGGATCTGGAACCTCGGCTTCCGACTTAACTTCCCGATCTTTGATGGCTTCTCGACTCGAGCCGCAGTGAAGCAGGCAAAATCTGCGCTGAAGCAAACACAGCTTGGAAAACATCAGTTGATGGACGCCATTGAGTTTGAAGTCAGGTCGGTGTATCGTAGTCTGATCGAAACACAGATTTTGATCGAGGTTCAAAAAGAGACAGTCGAGCAGGCCCAAGAAAGCGTACGAATTGCAAACTTACGCTTTGAGAACGGCATGATTACCAGTGTTGAACTCACAGACGCTCAGCTTGCTTTAGCTCGAGCTGAAGTGAACCGACTTCAATCTCTGCACGATTATGTCGTTGGAGTTGCACGATTAGAAAAAGCAATCGGTCAGAAGTTGGGTAATTAAAATTGTGACGGAGGCATAAAATTGAAGAAAGTTTTGATAGGTGCAGTCATCGTTATCATCATTGTCGGAGTGATTATTTTACGCTTTGTCTTGAAACAGAAGACGGGGATAGAAGAAGCAGTTGCTTCATCTATCAAACCAGTTGAGGTTATTAAGGTTCGGTTGGAAGAAATTCGATCTGAGTTGCAGTTGTCTGGTACAATCGAGCCCGATTCGCGGGTTCGGGTTTTTCCGAAAGTGGCTGGAGAAATTATCGAAATGCGTGTTGACGAAGGAAGTCGCGTAAAAAAAGATCAGAGGCTGGCTGTTATCGAACACGAAGAATTGGAGCTACAGATGCGTCAAGCGGAGGCAGCTTATCGAGCCGCGGAAACCGCTTATGAGCAGACGAAAAAGCTGGCTGAAATCCGTGTGAGAACGCAGATTACGCAAGCACGAACACAGTTTGAATCTGCCGAAGTATCTCTCCAACAGGTCAAAGACCTCGCCGAGATTCGCACAATTTCACAAATTGAGGGTTCAGAGGCCGGACTTGCGTCACTCCAAGCGAACTTGGAAAAGATCAAAAGTGGAGCGAGAGAAGAGGATCGAAAACAAGCGGAAGCTGCGGTGAATCAAGCGAAGGCGAATCTCGCCAACTCAGAAAATGACTATAATCGGCTGAAAAAACTCTTTGAAAGTGGCGCGATTAGCAAACAGTTATTTGAAGGCGGCGAAACACAATTAGATGTTGCTCAAGCACAACATGATATTGCTATCGAACAAATGCGGCTCATCGACAATGGCGCGAGGGAAGAGGACATTCAGGCGATGGAAGCACAGGTCAAGCAGGCGGAAGCAGGACTCAAGCTGGCACACGCCCAAGCGGAAACGGAAACTTGGGAGAAAGATCAGGCGTTGGCTGAATTGCAGGTTGAAGCCGCTCGAGCGGCTTTAGAAGCCACCGAAGCTCTGGAAACCGCCAAGAGTTGGGAAGCCGAAATTATTTCTGCAGAAACTGCGAAGACGCAAGCAAAAGCAGTGCTTGACCTCGCACAAAAACGGTTGAACGACGCAACGATTACTGCACCAATAACAGGCATTGTATCTAAACGGTACCTCGATCAAGGTGGAATGGCATCACCGACTGCCCCTATTTTCGAACTCGTTAATATGGACATCGTGAAAGCGACCGTCAGTGTCATCGAATCAGACCTGGGCAAATTGAAACTGAAAGACAAAGGGCAAATTCAAGTTGATGCGCTGCCTGAACCAGTAGATGGGGAAATCTCCTTGATAAGCCCAACGCTCGACCCCGCCAGCCGAGCCGCGACAGTCGAGTTCACGATTGAGAATGCAGATATGAGGCTGAAACCGGGCATGTTTGCGAAGGTCACTATTCCTGTCGAGATTCACGAAAACGCAATTCTTATTCCGCGCTCCGCAGTCATCGAAGATCGCGCAAAAAATACGCGGAGCGTTTTTATTGTAAAAGAAGACATCAGTGAACGGCGAGATGTCGAATTGGGTTTATCACAAGGGAGCAACGTCGAGATTATCAGTGGGCTCTCCGCTGGTGATATGGTTGTCACTGCGGGCCAATATTCTCTGAAAGATAACGAAAAAGTAATGGTGGTTGGTCAATGAGTGACCTTCACAGGTTAATTGAATGACTGAACAATCGAAGGCTCGGTGGGTCCGCGATAGAACCTGTTCTCAAGCAAAGGCTTGCCTTCCCATAACCATCACCATCAAAACATATTTCGTAGGATGGTCGTATCAGATTATCAACATTTTGAAGGAAAACACGCCGCATGAAAATTGAGCAGATTTCCGGTCCCGAAATTATACCCCATGACGTCACCGAATTTGAGTCGATGTTACGGTACGAAGACCTGCAACTGTTTGGAGATTTTGGCTTCGAGAAAAGTGGAAAAATCATCTTCACGAGAGCTCCCGCACGGCTCGATGTCATGGGGGGAATTGCGGATTACTGTGGCGCATGCGTCTTTGAAATGACACTCGAACACGCAGCAGTCGCAGGTTGTCAGGCGAGAAGCGATCGAGAATTGAGAGCATTGAGCGTTGGAACTGAAGGTCGCTTTCTACCCGGACTACGGATTTGCCTCGACGATTTTTATGTCAATGGTAATCTCAAATCCTACGATCAGATTCGCCAACTTTTCGCGCAGAATCTGCAAACGGCGTGGGCAGGTTATGTCCTTGGCGGGTTTTATGTGCTGCTCAAAGAGAAAAAAATCAATCGGTTGCCACATGGTGCAACCGTTGTCATAAAAAGCCGAATTCCGATGGGGGCTGGAATTTCCTCTTCTGCTGCACTTGAAGTTGCGGCATTGACAGGAATCAATCACCTGTATGGGTTAAATCTCAACGCGCTCGAGATTGCTCGAATGGGACAGATTGTCGAAAACCGGATCGTTGGCGCGCCGTGCGGCATCATGGACCAGATTACCTCCGCTGCCGGACAAGAAGGCAAAGTGCTCTCAATTTTATGCCAACCCGATCACATCCTTGAATCGGTGCCCCTTCCACCAAGGACACAGTTGATCGGCATTAACAGCAAAGCCAAGCGAAGCACCTCAAGTTCGGCGTACATCGATGCACGCACTGCGGCATTTATGGGATTAACCATCCTTCAAAAAGAGCTGGAGTTGAAGGAGCTAGAGGATAACTACCTGTGCAAACTCTCTGTTGCAGACTTTCGGCAGAAGTGCTGGAAGGTCTTGCCAAAGCAGATGAAAGGCAAACACTTCCTTGACCGATACGGCGAAACCGTCGATACCGTGACTCAAGTTGATTCCCAAAAAACGTACCGAATCCGTAGCCGCGTCGAACACCCGATTTATGAACATGCCCGTGTGCAACGATTTATCCAACATATCAAAAAGGCGAATGCGGAACCGGAAAACGTTCGGAGACACTTAATGGCAGCGGGGAAACTCATGTACGCCTCGAATTGGAGTTATCGTTATCGTGTCGGGTTGGGTTCTCCTCAAGTTGAACAGCTTGTCCGATCTGCGCGAAAAATCGGGATGCGCAGTGGGTTCTACGGTGCAAAAATTACCGGCGGTGGCGGCGGTGGAACTGTCGCTGTTCTGTGTCATGGCGATATTTCCAATGCGCTAGTCCAGATTACTGCCGCCTACAAATTGGCTTGGGGGCTTGAGGCGGAGACTTTTACTGGCTCTTCGCCCAGCGCATCCGAATTTGGGCACATTGTCTTACAGCTTGAGAAGGAGTGATGCCTTATAAGCGGTAGGTCATAAGTTTTTGGTCTCAGGAGTTACGCACTTCATATTGTAAAGTCCCATCCGCTTTGAATCTTGTATCCTGAATCCCGATCAAAATACAAGATTCAAGATGCAGATAAATTGTGGAAGTCTCAAGCCAACTGCGTAACTTCTAGGTTTAACCCGATGAGGCGGAAATTTCATCTTCCCATCAATCCACGGAGGTCTACCTATGTCAAACACCAGACCGAACATCCTCGTCCTGATGACCGATCAACAACGCTTTGACACAGTCAGTGCCTACGGCATTAACCCAATCTGCCGCACACCACATATCGATAATTTAGCGCAGCGGGGGGTTCGGTTTGAAAATGCTTTCACGCCGACCGCCATCTGTTCTCCTGCCCGTGCATCTTTCTACACCGGACTCTATCCTCACAAGCATGGCGTCACAGCCAACGGCTTAACCCTCCGCGAAGGCGTTCGCGGCATCAATCACTATTTTCCATAGCATCCAAGCTACTGCGAGACCTTTGTGCGCAAGCCCTATGTTCAGCGTCATATCGAGAAGATGTGGGGATTGGGCGACTATGGCTGGCGGGGTTTTCAGGAAATCTCTGCTCGATACTATGGTCACTGTACGCTTATCGATGATATGGTTGGCCGAATTCTCGCTACCCTTGATCGGTTCGGTCTAACCGAAAACACGGTAGTTGTCTTCACCGCTGACCATGGAGACTGCATGGGAGCACACAAACTCATTGAAAAGGGTGAATTTATGTACGACGAAATTTATCGCATTCCTCTCGTCGTCGCACACCCCGACTGTGAACGTGCCGCGAGTGTAAACGATGATTTTGTCTACCTTCACGAGTTTTTACCATCCGCTCTCGACATCGCGGGACTCGACGTTCCAGAGCATCTTGACGGTCAATCATTTCTCCCTGCCATGCTGGGGCGTGACGAACCCAATGGACGGCAGGAGGTTTACTGTATTTTCGATCGCCATTTCACAGTAGCAAATCAGCGGATGGTTCGCACACGCACGCATCAATTAACGTTCAATTCCAGTGACACGGGTGAACTCTACGACCTCGCCGCTGACCCATATCAACTGAACAACGTCTACGGTCAGCCTGACTATGAGGGGGTTCGTCTCGACCTGATGCGCCGGATGGAAAACTACATGCAAGAACTCAAGGATCCACTCTACGGCTGGTTTCGACGAATTTCGGCGGTGTATTGAGAAGTGAGAAAGGTTGTCCCTTAACTTTTGGCATCCGAAGAAAGTCAGAATGTCATTTGAAAAGTTCGGAATGTGAGCCTGTTCGTTCAAAAATGGCTTCTTGCGCTATCGTCCGGTAAATTAGTAGCCAATCAGGGGCTAAGTGACATTCTCTCCGTCCTTTGTAATTCCCTCGAAGTACGTGATCTCTATATTGCGGCCCAAGGGAAATTCTTTGAACGATTTCGTTCATTACCCTCTGGAGGATTTGGAGATCTTTGCCCTGTTTTTTTACTCGTTTCACATCTTTCCGAAACCGTGTTGTTGTGCGGACTTGTAGCATCTAATCTTCTTCCTCAAGATGCTTGAAAAATGCATCAACGCTTTCATAGGTTTCTAGTTCTTCATCTCTATCAGACTTCTCTAAAGTAATTCGAGTAAGCTCAGACAGTTCTTTATATTGGGCGGCTAACGCCTGTTGTTGAGCTTCAACCTTTTTCTTGAGTTGATCACGAATAGCATTGATTACGAAATCTTTAATGCTTTGCTTCTCAAAGGCAACAGTATATTTAACCAATTGATGCAACTCTTTGGGAACATCAATACTCATACGAATCGTATCTGATGCCATAATTTTAACCTCCTCTGGCAGTTTATGAGTATTATATCGATTTTTAAGTAAAAGAGCAAGTTTTAAGGAACATTTTAAAGTGGTTATAACCGCCAAAATTCATACTGAACGAAAACTGCTGGACTTCCTCTGAAAATAAGTTAAGTTGGTTGACTTCAACTTTACAGGAAATTACAATGAACTATGGAAACCGTTTTGAATTTTTCCATCCGGGCAAATTAGTCAATGGAGGTTTAGAGCTTATTCTCGTAGAGAAACAGCCGGCAGCCCCTACAAGAGGGATTGTTGCTGCCTATATATTTAAAATGAAACGTGTTGGTACAAACATACACATTGGGGGAGTTAGCTTAAGAGTTGGAAATAATGAAAACATCGATATGTATGCCGGACATATCGGCTACGGCGTCAATCAAGAATACAGAGGCAATAAATACGCTGCCAGAAGTTGTCAACTGATTTTGCCGCTCGCTAAAAGGCATGGTATAAATCCGATCTGGATTACGTGCAATCCCGACAATATTGCGTCGAGAAGAACGTGCGAAATTGCCGGTGCAAAGTTCGTCGAAATCGTTGAGATTCCTAAAAAGTTCTATTATTCATACAAGAAAGCAGATCGTTTGAAGTGTCGGTATCGTATCGATCTTTAATGATTGATAAATTGATTAGGGCGATCGAAGCTTCAGTCGTTTCCGATAGCTTTTTCATCGGTTATGGCGGTTGGGTTTGATTCGCATAAATAAGGAGTAACGAACTATGAAATACGGAATTCGAGAGGGTTGTTTACGTGAGCCGTGGGAAAAGGTATTTGCCATCGCTGGAGAACTTGGCTTTGATAGCGTCGAGTTGGATATCGGCGCGGATTATAAGAATACCTTGTTGTGGACAGGGGCCGGGCGCAAACAGGTCGCTCAATGGGCAAACCAAGGCCCCGAGCTCTCCTCAGTGTGTATTGGTGGACTTTGGACATATAGCTTTGGCGACGCAGACGCCGACGTAAGAGCGGCGGCTCGCGAAGTCACGCGCAACACGATTGAGGCGTGTGCCGAACTTGGCGTGAAATGGATTTTGATTCCTGTAACTCCGGGAAAAGAGGTAAGCGAGGAAGAAGGGATAGCGCATTGGATTGAGGAAGTCTCTCAATGTGCGCGGATTGCGGAACAGCATCAAGTGATTCTCGCCTTGGAGAATGTCGGGCGTGGCTATGCCAAATCAGCTCAGGGTTTATTACACATCGCAAGCGCGGTCGATTCTCCTTATGTGCGGACTTACTACGACTTTGGGAACGGGTTGAGCCTTGGCAACGACCCGGTTGCGGAAATCCAACTGCTCGGGCATGAGTGGATTGCCATTCTACATGCCAAAGACCCTGGCGGACAACGACTCGGTGAAGGCCGACTCGATTTCGATGCAGTCGTCGAAGCCGTACGCTCGATTGGCTACGATGGCTACATCGTGCTAGAAACTCCCGCGACGGACAATCCGCCTGCGGCTGCAAAACATAATCTGACATTCCTTCGGGAGCAATTTGGTTAACAAAAGACTTAGAAAGGAATATCATCGACGAGTTCATTTCCAAAAGACAGGTATTCCTCCCACGTATACTTTTGAATGTCATCAGTATAATCACCATACCCAATCGCCTCCAAATCTTCTTTCTCCGAACCCGATTTGCAAGCAACACAAGCAAAATCTTCCCAAGTGAGACTGAAGTCTAAATCTTCAGGGTAGAATGTCCTGTTACAAGAAATACACTTGAAAGTTGGGCTTCGAGAAGGAATCGGAGTCAACTCTCCCTTCAAATAACTCATCTTCATTGCCTTTCTCTCATCTGCGTATGAGAGTGGATAAAAAGGTTGGATTTTCTCGCAGACCTCATACGTTGCCCTAACGTCTCTAAGGCAATAACTCAAAATTTCTAAGATTTTCC
>JADFGN010000016.1 GCA_022567695.1 Candidatus Poribacteria bacterium
CCAGCTATAAGATAGGCTTCGATCGCCGCTGCTAAATCGCCTTTCTCTTTGAGAATTTCTCCTTTGATCGACAGTAGATGCACAATATTCCAATGCCCCGGAAAGATGGCTACCGCAGTATCGCATGCCTCAATTGCCGCATCCAGATCTCCTATCCCTCGATAGGTTTCGGCAAGCTGCCCAAAGACCTCAATGCGCTGCGGGTGAATCTTTTGAATCCTTTGGAATATTTCAATTGCTTGTTGAGGCTGTTCGCGTTCACGGTATCCTTCGCCCAGACGCATCGCCAGCCATAGTGAATTCTCTTGAAAAGGATATTGTTGGATCATCTGATCAATTCGTCGACCAGCTTCCTCAAGTCGTCCCCCTTCCAAATCCGCCTCGATCACGATTTCCATCGTTTCAAGGGCGTGGTAATCCCCAATGAATTTCGCCGAAAGCGTCTCGGCAAGTTCATAAGCTCTCTCCATATTCCCTTTTTCGATAGCGTGACGAAGTTGCCACAACAGGATTTCAGCCCTCTCCTCCGGGTGGGAAATCGACGCTTCGGCCTCTGCCATGATTGCCTGCGCTTTTTCCGTTTGTCCAAGTGCGGCATAGCACTCGCTCAATTTCAGACGCGCCCACTTTGCCTCCCAACGCCACGGGTCATAAGCAATCAGACGCTCGCACTCATCGATCACGATTTGGTATTGCTTCTGTTGGAACAGTTCTTCAAGTTCCTCAATAGGTCTTGCAGCGAAGTCATCTTGCACTTCATCTTGCGCCCATGAAGGACTAATCAGCGCAAACAATAGGATGGAACAGAGAAACAAAATTTTCATAAAGGCACCCCGTGTTTCCAGAAAGTAAATCAGCATCATTTCGCTCTTCGCGTTCAGCAAGAAATCACAGCGTATGCGTCGAAAGACCGCCTGCAATCGTTAAACGTCGCTGGCGAGTAAAGGTATGTGGACGAGTGAATCCTTCGCCCGTCGGTCCGGCAATCGTCATCGCCAAAAAGCCCTCGCCACCAAGTCCCGCACAAGCGTAGGATGGTGCATTCACGACAGCAACACTCCAGTCGGCTGCCTTCATAAACTGTGTAATCCGTTCCGTATTGTTGGTGTGAAGCATCCCAGTATGTTCACGCCCTCCATCCGCAGCAACCGCTCCTTTCAATGCTTCGTCGAAATCGCTAACTCTCACGACAGGAAGAATCGGCATCAGGAATTCATCAACGACGAAGGTATGGTCTGCAGAGACCTCTACGACGACTGCTGTCGTATTCGCGGGTGCACGAATTCCCGCAGCGTCGAGAATGACCGTTGCATCCTTGCCGATATAATCGTGGTTCATGTCACCATTTTTGCTGACGACGTTTTCCAGATTTTTAAGTTCACTTGCATCGACAAGGTAACCCCCGTTATTAACAAGTTCACGGATAGTTTCATTTGCCACAGATTCGACGACGAAAAGTGCTTTTTCACCAATACAGAGCAAATTGTTATCAAAGCTTGTGCCGTCGATGACGTCTTTTGCTGCTTTTTTCACATTCGCTGTTTCGTCGATGATCGCCGGTGGATTTCCCGGCCCCGCCGCAATTGCCTTTTTCCCGCTGGAAAGTGCGGCTTTTATAACACTACCACCACCTGTTGCCACCAGCATCCCCACGTCGGGATGGTTCATGATTTCCTTGGCTGTTCGTAACGTCGCGTTGGAAACCGCCGTGAGCAGATTGGCTGGTCCTCCCGCCTTGATAATCGCTTCATTGATGACCTGCATTGTTTCCCGTGTGCATTCTTCGGCATTGGGGTGCGGACTAAATACGATAGCGTTGCCCGCCGACAGCATAATGATTGCGTGGTTGATCACTGTAGATGTTGGATTGGTGGTCGGCGTAATCGAGTTGATTACGCCATAAGGGACATATTCCACCAGCAGCGTTCCCATATCACCGGATATTGCTTCAGATTGCAGGTCTTCTACGCCGGGCGAGAGATCTGCGGCCCCTTCATTTTTCGTGAATTTGTGCTCGGCGTTCCCCATCTTTGTATCTTTGACCGCTATCTCAGCGAGGCGTTTCGCATTTTCACGGCAAGCCTGTCGAATCGCCTCAATAACGCCCTTCCGCTTGGCTAACCCCAGCTTTACAAACTCCGCTTGGGCTTCCTTTGCAGCGGCAACCGCTTCATCCACAGTTGGATAGACGCCGGACTGAGGCGAGTGCGAAGGGTTAACCCTCGCACGAACAGGTAAAGTTCCCGACGGCGTTGGTGGAATTTGCCCTTCACGCTGAAGATTCCTGACGACCTGCGCAACAATTTCTTCAATCTGTCCTTGGCTAATCTCTGCCATTTGTACCTCCGAATCAGTTTCGGCATTAGGAATTAAGCAAATACCTAATGCCTATTCTTAGCGACTGAGCATCTTATCTACGTCAGCATGTGGGCGCGGAATGACATGTTGGGAAATCAATTCGCCAACAGCTTTTGCGGCTTCTGCTCCAGCCTCTGTCGCTGCTTGCACCGCACCAACGTCCCCTCGCACCATTACGGTGACTAATCCTGCGCCAATTTGCTCTTTGCCAAGCAATGTCACATTAGCGGCTTTCACCATTGTATCGGCGGCTTCAATCGCACCGACGAGTCCTCGTGTTTCAATCATACCTAAGGCTTCACTAGCCATGTTGTATGTACCTCCTATTTTGTGTGAGCACCCGATTATGTGGGTAAAATACCAGTTTGATATTGAAATTCCGCATTTCAAACACGGATTGATAGACACAAGATATATGCACCTTGTATCCTGAATCACTATGTAAAACTAAGGTGGAAAACCAAAATTGACTTTCCAGTCGTTCGCCTCTTAACGAGGAGAGGCCTGTCGGCTTGGAATTGTAAACGAATCTCTGATTTTGCCGTCAATGTCAATCATGGTGCCTTTGATTAACCCACCCGTAATTGTGAAGTGGACAAAATGGTTATATTCACCCCACACATCATTGGTAAGTCGGGGCAATTCCTCGTCCACATGGTAAAGTGGTGCGCCACCGCCTCCCGTTGTCACATATGTAACTCCGTTGCGGCGGGTGCGATAGTAAAGATGGTCATGTCCTGCAAGTACAAGGTTAACATTGTATTTAACAAATAAGTTATGGAACGCTTTTTTTACGCGAACATTGTCTCCGCGACCTTTTGTAATCCCAAAAAGTGGATGATGAAAAAAAACAATGATATGCGGTTTGTCCGTTGCGACGAGTTCTTTCTCAAGCCAATACCGTTGCGCACTCATTTTCCCAAATGGTTCATTGGTGTCCAGACCGATGAAATGGACGTTCTTGTAGTCGAACGAATAATAGAGATCCGTTCCAGAATCGTTCGGTGGGGCAAAGCGTTTTTCATAATTACCACGTCCCTGGTCGTGATTGCCTCGAATGGTGTAGTAGGGAATTTTTTCCGCTAACGGTTGGATAATCTCCAGGAAAGTATGCCACTCTTTGTCTTTCCGTCCATGTTCGACGAGATCGCCCGTACTAATCACCAGATCGGGATTCAAGGTGATAATATGTTGAACGAGTGTGCGATGTTTATCATGGCCATTTCGTGCGTCCCCATAAGCAACGAAATCGAATCGTTCCTCACGATTTGTCGGTTGAAAAGGGATTGCAGATGGGGAGTAGCGCACAGGCTGTGACTCAGAGGGTACAGTTGGCGTTTGCTGAAGCGTTAAGAAAATTAAGACCACCAAAGCAGCCATCAGTAACAGAAATAGGAACCCGAGTTTTCTCATCGTGATGCGTAATCAGGGATACAGAATGCAGGATGCTTTGAGCAAGATGTAAGATACAGGATACAAGGTACAGGATGCAAGATGCAAGATACAAGATGCAGATAATAAGTAGTCGGATATGTCGGAGACTACTAGACGATCTCCATGGGATTACGGATAATCGGAGGCGGCACAAGATTATGAGGGTACATCGGCAACATATACCTGCGAGTGACCGGTGCAATTAGAGGTGTAGACAACCTTTGACCCATCATGGGTAAAACAGGGATGTGGGTGCGTCGATTGTGGACCGTAGGTTGATTCTGTCACCGTCCCAGACTCTGGCGTATCATACGCCCATCGCGTGCCACCGTTTGAGCTACCCGGATAACACAGGGGGTGATGTTCACTGGTTGCAGGGTTTATGAGTTGCAAGCCAATATCCGGGCATGTCGTATCACACACAATCAACGAACCGTCTTTCCGCGATGAAGCATGCCAAGCGTTAAAGTCTGCAACGAGCACAATTCGTCGTACCGTAGCGCGATCTGTTAGATTGCGTCTGAGTCCTTCTTCGGAAGACTACCTGAATGGTTACCAAACAAGAAATCATGCTTTGATAAAATGGGGCATTTTCTTATTTCGTTATCTGTACGATTATCAAACCGATGGTTAACGCGCTTGCGAGTATTGATGTTACGTCTCTTATTACCGAGGATGCCGTGGTTTTATCCTCTTTGATCTTGGCGGGAATAATAATGAGATCGCCTGGGTCGATTTGTACATCATCCAAGTTTTTTGTCACTGCAGTACCATTTGCCTTGATGATAAACCTTCTGTCCTTATCAGCAAACTTCGTATATCCCCCTGCTATCTCTATATAGTCATCGATTTTTTTATCTTCATGCGAAAACGCACCTGGATTATATACCTCCCCCTGAACAACAACAAATGACGGACGCTTTGGAACAACGATTATATCCTCGTCCTCAAGCATATACTCCTGAAGTTTCTCCGCATCCACAGGGATTTTGATGTATTCATCCGCTTTGGGTATAAGTTCAGAGGGAGGAAGCCCTTGGCCCTCTTGAAGCGAGAGATTCGGTGATTGTTCTCCCGGTACGACATGGGGAAATTGAGAACTTATCATTAACTGTTCAGGAGTTTGAGCCTCCTGAACAGTTGGGGGAGATGCTTGTCCTATAGCAGAAATGCCTCCAGCCACTGCCTGAGTTAATCCCGTCGTTCCTACTGCAACTTCGGAAATTTCGGAAACCGAATACCAATCTTGTTCCGCTTTCTCAAAAAGCCTTTTTAAATTGTCCCCGATGAGGTCATACTGAATAATCTTACTGCTCTTTCTCTCAAGGCGCATTCCCCCTTTATAGGCATTCTTCTTAAAATCTCCCGCCCTTTTGATGAGTTCTTCCAGTGTTTCATATTCAGAAATCGTGTATTTACCGGGAAACATCACTTCACCTTTGAGCTCAACCTGCCTATCAGCAGACCAACCGGGAATTCTCCTCACATAAACCTGATCGTTTTCTTGGAGTGGAATGTTTTGGCTCTCATCCCCTTTCAGTAGACTTTCAAGATTTACATTCAAGGCATCCAAGTTTCCGTCGGGCATGATTCTGATGACTTCAACGCTTTTCAGATATGCGGTGTTCTTCACGCCGCCAGCCTTGAATATGAGGTCTTTGAGCGTTATGTCTTTCAACAGCACATACGTTCCCGGCAATTGTACCTCACCGGATACCTCCACATATTTCTTTCTTTCCGCTTCGGTCTTTAAGTATACGATGATCTTATCGTAATTGCGAAGTGCCAAACTTTCCTGTTCATTGTTTTCATGGATAAGCGAATATGGATTGAATGGAATAATCCGAATTTCACCGGTGTCCTCTGTTCTTATCAATTCAGCTCTAAGTGTGTAAGCATCCTTTGTTAATCCACCCGCGATAAAGAACAGGTCTTTTATTCTCATGTTCGAGGCTAGCGCATAAGTCCCAGGGTGTGCTACTGCACCTCGAATCTCCACATGAGGAATTTTGTTAAGCTCGCTTTTTGAATAGATTACTAACTGGTCACTCTCCTGAAGCGGGATGTCCTCTTCCGCATCACCGTCTAGGACCTTCCCTACGTTAACAGGTATAACAATCACGCTTCCGTCCTTTTTCAACCTGAATAAATCCGCTCTTTCGAGATACGCCTCTATGGGGTTTATCCCATTCGCTCTGAATATGAGGTCACTTACCTTTACATTTGGTGTCAGGGGATAAACATCAGGATTCTTTACCTGTCCTACAATTCTAACAGTTGGAAGTGCGTCCACAGTGGTAGAAGCATATATGAAAATTTTATCTAAATTCTGAAGTTGAAAATCGGCATCTTCTTTACCATTTAAAGCTTCAGCGAGATTGAATGGGATAATCTCCGTTGTTGAATCCTCTGTCAACCTATAAATTTCGGCTCTATCCAGATAGGTATCATTAAGAAGCCCTTCTGATTCTTCTAAAAGCTGACTCACTCGCATATCAGGCTTCAGCTCATATATCCCCGGCCGTCTTATGTTCCCCAAAATCGTCACTTGGTTGCGGTAGATATCTAAAACAGAGAAGACGAAAATCGTATCGCTATCTAAAATCTCAATATCGCTTTCTTCATCCACATCTAACTTAGAGGCGTCTATGTCAACAAGGATCCTTTCGTTATCTATCACCCGATCCAATTGAATTCTCTGTGTGTATGCGCTGGGTCGTATGCCCCCTGCTGTTTCTATCACTTCTTTCATAGTGACCTGGTTTTTAAATTCATAGATCGCAGGCCTTAGAACTTCCCCAATGACTGCGACTTTCATTCCCGCAGTCGGCACAAAGATGGTATCGCCCGCTTGGAGTCTGTAATCTTGGCTCTTATCTCCTTCCAATAGATATCTATATAAATCTACGGTATCTAGTGTTTCCCCATTTCTCATCAGTTTGATATTTCTCATCGACCCTCTATCATTTGGCCCTCCCGCCACATAAAGCGCGTTAAACAGGGTGGAAAGAGAATTCACAGAATAACTACCGGGTCTTTGGACCTCACCGATAACGAACACTGTGATGGTTCTTAAGTTGGTGAGCATGACGCTCAATTTCACACCGGTCTGGTAAACTTCGGAAAGTCTCTGTTCAAGTTCCGTTTCAAGCACTTCGACGGTCATTCCCAAAACCGTTATCACCCCAACTCTTGGAAAAAATATACTTCCTTGGGGACTCACCGCAACCCTATAGTTACTTCGGTCTGCCGTTGAGCGGCTTTCGCCCGGCACGGCGTTGTCAATTAAGCCAGTGGGGAGTTTGTCCCCCCAAATATAAATCGTCAAACTATCTCCAGGGCCCAGAGGATAATCGGGACCAACCGGGACACCTGTGGGCGGAACAAAGGTTGAGGGCGCCATATCAAACATGCTGTGGCCGAAAGTGTTTAGTTCTTTAAACCTCAACTTTCTCCTTTCCAATGTGTCGTCCTCTTTCTTTTCAACTTCCTCCGGATCTTCTTCTGTTATTTCTTTGAGTGCATCAGCCTGAGTTTTTACCTTGGCTTCAAGAAGTGATTCTTCCGTTTGCTTTTCTTGAAGTATCTTTGCTTTAAGTTCCTCCTGTGTTTTTTCAACTCCTTCATCGGTCACTTGCGCAAAACATCGACAATCTAAAATTACGAAAAAAAGGGTGAAAATGACAAAACTATATATCTTCATCTTCCTCACCACTCCCACACTTGAGACACGTTTACCAAACAAATCATGAAGCATAGACTATTGAATAATCTCCTTTTGAAATTCGTATCGGGTATGATAAGAGCCAATCCAAAAAATTTCGCCTATTTTTGAAAAAAGGCTATTAAGTATAACACAATTTGGGAACCGACTAAATAAAAAAAGCCGAGAAAACCCACGGCTAGGAGTTAATGGGCTTTTTCGGCGGAGATTACATATTTTATTATCCAGCGATTTAACCACGTTCACTCAGTTTTAACTGTTAATTTGTATGATTTGCCCAGAAGCGTTTTTATAAGCTTCATATAGCTTGGTCACCTCTAATGCCATATCCAACCCGCATTTCGTCGGTGCCGTATCGTTGAGAACACATTCGCAAAAATAGATAATCTCAGGTGCATAGCCGAGCAGGAAAATCCCCTTGTTATAGAGCTGGCCAAGAGAGAATTCTGGTTCCCAATAGATTGGCGCGGTGTCGTCTGCACCAATGTAATCCGGCGTCCTACCGTAACCTCCCGCGCCACGTCCTCCTCGCCGATAGTACATCAGTTTTGTACAGTTGTCAACGACGACGTTGCATCCGTTGCCGATGACTTCCACTCGTTCAAGCGGGCTTGTGCCGGACTGTCCGCTTGCCAGATGAAGTGTGCCGATCGCCCCGCTCTCAAATCGAAGAATACCCATAGAACCCCGGTTAAAAGGTTCGTCCTCAAAGTACACCTGTCGAATTTTACCCATGAGGTGGTGGAGAATTGAACCGGGGTGAGCGATGTGATCTAAAAAACCGAGCATTTTACGCGCATCTTCCCGATCTCCCTCGGCGGGGATAGACTGTGGATAACGGACATAGATGGCAGCAGGTGTTCCAAAATCTTCGGCTGATATAATCTGTTTCACTTTCTCGTAGGCTGGGAAGAAGCACTTTTTGAATCCAACCGATACAAACCTTTTGGTATGTTGGCTGACGGCAATCATCTTGTTGATTTCCGAAACACTGCCGGCTGGCGGTTTTTCAATCCATGCGTGACACCCACTATTCATCACGTCGATTGCTAATTGTGGGAAACGGGGCTTTGCCTCTTCGTCATAATTTGTCACGATGAAAACAGCGTCGAGCTCCTCCTTTTCGAGCATTTCATGATGACTCTGATAAGCATTCAAAGCACCAAATTGTCGGGCATACGCCTGTGCGCGCTCTAGACGTAGATCGCAAACGGCTCGGAGGTCTACAGGAGCATACTGGAAAGTGGGATAAATATTGCGGAAGGAATGCCCACCGCAGCCGATAAATCCGGCTTTAATTTTTCGTTCGTATTCAAAATTATAAGTTAGCATAACATTCCCTTACACGTAATGTGCAGCTTTGTCCTTCCCCTCCCTCAGTTTCCATGCTGTCGTAAATAGTTGGAAATCTGTAGGTACGCCGCGTTCAATCGTTGCATCATTTCAAGTTGCCCACCCTTATCTGGATGGTAATCTAATGCCAATTGGCGATAGCGATCTTTCAATGTATTGAAATCAATTCGATGAGAAAATCCAAAAAGTTGAAAGCTATCTTGCAGCCCTTCAGGCACATCAAATAGCGGTTCTTCCTCTGTCAGCCGTGACTTTCCTTCAATTTCATATCGCCGGATGCGCTCCAAATACTTCTCCAGAGAGTACAGAGGCATCAGCCGGATGCGATCGATCTCAAAGAACAGTTCTCCCACGCACCTCGCACGAATCTCTTTTGGCGTCCGATCTACCGTTTCAACGAGCGTCTGTTCAAACGCTGAGATCTGTTCCCGCTTCCTTACATATACCGTCCGCTGATAGTACGCGAACACCAACTTCTGATAAATCTCCCACTTGGGATTTTGTAAACCGATCGCCGCCCAATTTCGCAACCGATAGCCAATTAGGGCATCAAGTGCTTCACGCGCCGCATAAGCAGCAATCTCTTCTTGAATTATCTTGAAATCTGCTGGCAGGAAACCTCGAAAGATCGAGAAGTCGAGTTGATGACGATAAAACCCCTCCAGCCTTTCCAAGTTGCACGCACCGATTAGCGCCAGAGGCGGTTTTACAAATTCTTGACTCCAACTCCGAATCTGCTTCTGGAGTTGCTGGATATCTTTGAAGGAGATGTAGCCTGAAACGCCGCTTGCGTTCCGTTCAAAGACTTCTCGCAAGCGATTTGAAATAAGAGCCAATTCATCAGTGAATAAATATGTCTTGTCCATTTGAGTTATTTTTGACGCAGTTATTAAAATCGGTTTGCGTACTTAGACGATGGAGTGCAGAATAAGTATAACTTCTCTATCTGTTTTTTGGCTACCTCTTTCCACGGCGTGAGTTACCGTACAGTCTCCGTGTTTTGTCTTGACTTTTGGTGATGCCTTTGCTAAAATAGCGGTAATTTGAGACTTTGCCTTCCTTGACGCAATCCACCCAAAGGTTTTCGATGCCCTTCTTAATTTTGATTATTACAAAGCTGTCGTTTGCCGTGAGTGTGCACACCATGACTAGAGATGATTTATGGGTCGATTCCCAGAATCAACATCATGATTCTCAAGCACCTGCCTGGCCCCCGACATGCCTAATGTATAGACCACTAAAAGTCAAAAGTGTGAGCCATTCAACAGAAGTGGCAATTGTTTCAAAAATGCGTTTGCATTCTCGGCTTTTGAGAATTCAAGTGTTAAGGAGACTTTATGCCAGAAAAACAACTGCGAATAGAGAAAGTTGCTGCGATGCGAAAAATACTTTCGGAGATTCCGAGTCCCTCTAATTATACGCCCATCACAGATGCGCTCCAAAGAGCAATAGAGTTAGGTGAGGGAGAAATCGCTTCCACTCTCAAAAGTCTAAATTCAATGCCCCAGTCAACGATGGTTTTCGATAACCCGGTCTTAAACCGCGCATCGGTTCACTGTGATGGTGGAAATATCACCTTAAATATCCGAAGCTTTGCCCTGCGCGGTGTCATTCGAGAGAGTGAAATCGTCGCCAATCAGTTGAGTCCTGCATCTATTATCTTTACAGGTCTATTCGGTAGAAAGCCGAAAAAAACAGGGGACGATTTAGATGAAGAAGCAATGCTAGACGCTTTGATCAACCGAAAGTTCTACCGATTCAGGCGAGTGAGTAGAGAAAGTGTACTGGGAATACAACCAATTATTCATCAAATTGCAGAGTTCGTTCGCGCGTTCCCGGAGTCGGGACCTGAGGAGGTCATTCAGCATTTCTCGACGCTTAGAAAGATCCACCATACCAAACACCGAATCCCAGATCGAGGGATTAACGAAGAACGGCTCTCCGGCTCCCTTCTCATTGAGATGATCGCTACACATATGGAAAATGTCGCGCTCGGAGCAATGTCCGTTTATATGCGCCATCTTTTGAGGAAAACCCCAAATCTGCCGGCTCAAGCCCTTGCCCAACAGACAAATCGTATCATTTCCCGTGAACAAAAAGCTGGAAAAACCGCTTTTCAGACCTGCTATAGTCTTCTGCTGGGTCGTCATGCCAGTGGTGTTGAATGTAATATTTTAGAGAGAATGGGAGCGATACAAATCCATCATGGCTCCGCAGGTTCAAGTATGGTTGCGCGTTATTTGGCAACCTTGCACACCAGCAAAGTGTCGGACTTTTATGTTGCCTCGCAAATGACTTTAGATGGCGATCGACATTTTGGCGCAATCCATGACATGACAAATTTCATGAATCAAATCGAGCCGTTGACACCGAAAGCCCGTGATGAAGCCATTCGGAAGGAAGTTATTGGGGGCGGAATCCCCACGTTCGGCCACCCGGAGATTGCTGCTGCCGGACGGTCTGATGAAATTCAGCAAGACCCACGGCCTGCGATTTACCTTCAACTCCTTTTCCGAGCGATAGACAGCAATGATATTATACTCAGCGATAGACAGCACAAACGGCTTGCCATAGCGCAACGCATTTACCAGATTGCCTTTGTCGAAGGCGTCATTAAGCCGGGGAGGGAAGATGCCGCCCCGTTGCGTCTGACACCAAATACTGATTTTGGCGCGTGGTGTGTTCAAGAAGGATTGGACATCTACGAAACCGACAGAACTTTGCTGACTTATGTATTCAGAGGATTTGGCTGGATGATGGATGCGAGAGAGCAATTACAACTTAAAATCATTCGTCCTGTCATTCCAGCGCATCCAAGTATTGTTCCCAAACCTATCAAAGATGATTCGATTATACCGGATTTGGTTGTTGACAATCACAACCGACTTGCAAGTGGAAACGCTTTCATAGCACATTAAAAACGAGGAGCGAACGTGAGCGAATTTGATAAATTGACAATACCATCAGAGGGTGAAAAAATTGAGGGAGAAAACGGTCGATTGGTTGTTCCCAATCAGCCGATTATCCCGGTAATTGAGGGTGACGGCATTGGTAGGGACATTATGAAAGCCACACGTTACGCCATTGATGCCGCTGTCGAAACGGCTTACGATGGCACGAAACGAATTGTATGGTTTGATGTCTACGCCGGCGAGAAAGCGCAGGAGAAATACGGCGAATGGTTGCCACAGGATACCTTCAAAGCGATTCAGTATTTCCGCGTTGCGCTCAAAGGCCCGTTGACAACCCCTATCGGTGGCGGATTCCGCAGCTTAAATGTCACCCTGCGTCAAGAGTTAGACCTATATGCCTGTATCCGTCCAGTCCGCTATTTCCAAGGCGTCCCCGCTCCTGTTACCCACCCGGAAAATATGAACATTGTCATTTTTCGAGAGAATACAGAAGATGTTTATGCCGGAATCGAATGGGCACAGGGAACGCCAGAAGTCAAGAAAGTGATCGAATTTCTTCATGACCAGATGGGCGTAGAAGTCCGCGAAGACTCAGGAATCGGTATTAAGCCGATCAGCATTTTCGGGACGAAGCGTTTGACACGTATGGCGATTCAGTATGCTATCGGCCACAACCGTCGAAGTATAACCTTTGTCCATAAAGGGAATATCATGAAGTTCACGGAAGGCGCGTTCCGTGATTGGGGTTATGAACTCGCGCAAGAAGAATTCGCAGAGGAAACAATCACGGAAAATGCAGTCTATAGTCAGCATAACGGGCAAGCTCCTGACGATAAAATTGTTGTCAAGGACCGAATTGCGGATAGCATGTTACAGCAGATTCTGACGCGGACGGCTGAGTATGACATTCTCGTTACACCCAATCTGAATGGTGACTACCTCTCAGATGCTGCCGCCGCGCAGGTTGGCGGGATTGGTATGGCACCGGGGGCCAATATCGGTGACGAAAATGCGCTCTTTGAGGCAACACACGGTACCGCACCCAAGTACACAGATCAGGACGTCGTCAATCCCAGTTCTCTCCTCCTGTCCGCTGTAATGATGCTTGAACATATCGGCTGGCAGGAAGCCGCGGATTTGGTGATTCAAGGGATCGAAAAAACAATTTTGCAAAAACGTGTGACTTATGATCTTGAGCGTTTGATGGAAGGCGCGACGAAGGTTCGCACATCGGAGTTTGCATCTGCAATTGTTGAGAATTTTAGGAGTTAGGCGTCGGATATTAAGCACTTATATTCTGATACCTAATTTTAAGGAGAAACAGATGGCACGAAAAAAAATAAGCGTAATCGGCGCAGGAAACGTAGGCGCAACAGCGGCATTTCTCATCGCTCAAAAACAGCTTGGAGATGTCGTGATGGTGGATATTGTTGATGGATTACCGCAGGGAAAAGCATTGGACATGGCAGAAACATCACCCGTTGAACTTTTTGATTCCAACATCACGGGGTCACTTGATTATGAAGCAACTGCCGCATCCGATCTGGTTATCATCACCTCTGGCTCGCCGCGCAAGCCCGGAATGACTCGCGAAGACCTATTACAAACGAATGCAAGAATTGTTGGGATTGTCGCAGAAAATGTTGTGAAGCATTCTCCAGATTGCATTCTTATGATGTTGACCAACCCGTTGGACATCATGACCTATCATGCGTGGAAGATCTCAGGTTTTCCGAGTCACCGCGTTGTTGGACAAGCGGGAGTTCTCGATTCGGCGCGTTTCCGTTATTTCATTTCCCTTGAACTTGGAGTGTCTGTCGAAGACATTAACGCACTTGTGATGGGCGGCCACGGCGACACGATGGTGCCTCTCCCTCGCTACACAACGGTGAACGGAATTCCAATTACGCAACTTATAGCTACTGCCCGAATCGAGGAGATGGTGCAGCGTACTCGCGATGGTGGAGCAGAGATTGTTAACCTGTTGAAGACCAGCGGTTACTACGCTGCCGGTGCCTCGCTTGCCCAGATGGCAGAGGCGATTATCCTCGACAAGAAACGTCTCCTTGCCTGTTCTGCGCATCTCACAGGACAATACGGCATCGACGATTTGTACATCGGTGTTCCGATTAAACTTGGTGCGGGTGGTGTTGAGGAGATCCTTGAAATTGAACTGACCGATGATGAACTTCAGGCGTTGCAAGGTTCGGCGCAAACTTATCGAGAAGGCATCGCCCTGCTCGGTTACTGAAAAGGAGAATAGTATGGCGGATACTATAGCTCAGATGACCAAAGGCGAATTCAAGGAAATGCTTGAAACGCTACTTAATCCGTTAATCGAACAGAAGTTGCTTGAAATACTTGGCGTGTTAATGGGGCTTTCGTTTGCGGTAATCATCCTCGGTTCATTATACGATATGCGGTTGCGTAAAACGTGAAACTGAGAAATGGAAAAGATGCTCTAAGCCTATACTTTTGGCATACCCGCACATCAAACACAGCAAGTGTACGGTGTGCGGGTGAAGGAAATTATGAGCCAGCGAAACCTTGATCTGGTACATATGGTTAAAGGAAAAGATGGAAATGCAATTAGAAGACGCTTTGGAATTCATCAATGACAATGCCATACGCATCAAAGGCACGCGTGTGGGCATCGAAATTGTTATCGACCGTTATAACGAGGGTTGGAGCCCTGAGCGCATGGCACATGAGTATCCCGCGCTTGACCTAAAAAAAATCTATGCCGTTATCACTTATTATTTGTATAACAAAGAAAAACTTGATGCGTACGTCAAAGAGGGCGATGAGATGGTCGAGGCAGCGTGGCGCGAGCAACGCCGTAACCCGCATCCGGGCGTCAAGCGCATCTTAGATTATAAAGCCAAGCACGGAATCCCAGAATGATAGCGTTGTTGGTGAAATACCTGATTGACGAGGACACCGAGCATCTCATTCGCGAAGGTTTGTGGCGTCGTCAACCCTCTATCGACATCAAAGTCATAGGCGAACAGGGCGCGCCGACACTGAGTACCAAAGACGCGGACATACTCGATTTCTTGGAGGTTGAGGGGTATGTTTTAGTCTCGTCTAACCGCAGGACAATGCCAAGACACCTCAAAGACCATCTCAACAAGGGCGGAACCGTTCCGGGCATTTTCTTGTTGCGCAAAGGCACTTCGTATCGACGAATCCTCGAAAACCTTGAGCTGGTCTGGTACGTTGGCGAACTCGACGAGTATCGTGATAAGATTACGTATATTCCGCTATAAATGTGGTCGATAAATCAAGGAGAGAATAATATCGCTCTTAGCCTATTTTCACTGGTGTTGAAAATAGGCTAAGCTAATAAATAATATCAGCATTATTTTTGCTTACTTTGTAGAATTAGCTTATTGCTAACAATCTGAGATTCTTTAATAAACTGTGACTTACAAGCTGTATCCGATTTCGCTCGCACTCCTAAAATCCACCAATGGTTATTTGCGTGTTGGTTTACTGGATAAAGACAAGTCAGGGAGCACCGCTTATCGAAGCAAAACCGGGTGTTCGGCGTTGTACACCAAACAGATGACAGCATGAAACTTCACATCCAAGCAAAGGCAACCCTTACTATTGCGCTGCTTGTCGTTTTAGTTTTGACGGCAAGCAGCTATTTTTTTTATGATGCCGCAAGCCGTGCCCTCGACGCAGAAATGGGGGAACGACTTGTTGCGATCGCTAAAACCTCGGCAGCCCAACTCAATGCACAGTATGTGAGCGCACTACAACCCGGTAGTGAAAATACGCGCATCTATCCGATTCTTCAGAAAAAACTGCAATTGATGCGTGATGCGTCCGAGGCACAGGAGATATATGTTTTCGACTTGTCGGGCAGAAGCCTCGTCGATTCCCGCGAAGCGGTGCCAATCGGGAGTCGCTACCGCTCGCTTGATGCTGACAGAATCCATATCGAGCAAGTGAAACAGGGAAAGGCGGCGGCGTCAGTCGCCTTCCATGGGCAGAATGACGCTTTCTACAAATCGGCTTACGCGCCTGTCCGCGACGATCAGGAGAATGTTGTTGCGATTCTCGCCGTCGATGCCAGCGTTCTGTTTCTCGAAACCCTTGAGCAGATGCGCCGAAACATGGTTCTTATTGGCGTTGTTGGTATTATTTTTGCGGTGGTACTTAGCATTCTATTTGCTCGGTCGATTGTCATTCCGATTAAGAAACTCTCAAGTGCCGCGCAACAGATTAAAGTCGGGGACTTTGGAGCACAAGTTGAAACGCATAGCAAGGACGAAGTCGGTGCGTTGGCAGAGACGTTCAACGAAATGAGCATTGCCATCAAGGAGCGAGACCACAGGTTGTCCCGTCTGGCTGAGGAATTGCGGCAGATGTCCGCCGGACTCGCCCACGAAGTCAGAAATCCGCTCAACGGCATGCGAATTTTTCTGGGTTTACTGAAACGTCAGATTGCAGAAGACCCCAAAGCCGAACAACTCATCCAACAGGTAGACGGTGAAGTTCAGTCGTTGAATCAGCTGGTCACGGAGTTTCTTGACTTCGCCCGCCCCACGCCATTGCAACGCGGAGCAGTCAACCTATCGGGCGTGGTCGATTCAGTTACCGCTCTGCTTTTCGCAGAATTGCAGGAGAACGCCGTAGAAATCCAAACCATCGATTTAGATAAGCTACCTACCATTGAGGCGGATGTTGAGCAACTAAAGTGGGTATTCACGAATCTGATCAAGAACGCGGTGCAAGCGATGCCGAAAGGCGAGAAGCTTGTCATCGAAGGTGCTGCGGTTCCGTCTGAAAATGTCGTTCACATCAAAGTTTGTGATACGGGAATTGGCATGTCTCCGGATGTCGCCGAGCGAGCTTTTGACCCATTTTTCACCACAAAAGACACCGGGACAGGACTCGGATTAGCTATTGTCAAGCGGTTAATTGAGAACCATCGCGGAACGATTGAATGTCAGACCGAAGAAGGACGCGGAACCACGTTTGTCATTTCGTTACCGATAAAAGTTGAGGAGAAAAATGAGCCGGATACTCATCGCAGATGACCATAAAAGTACCAGTGAAGGACTTTCTATTGCGCTAGAGGCACAAGACCATTCGACCCACACCGTGTTTGATGGCGAAAGCGCGGTTGAAGCGGTGAGAGTACATTTTTTCGATTTAGCGATTGTTGATATCCGGATGCCGAAAAAGGATGGGATGGAAGTGCTTGAAGCCGTCAAATCGATTTCACCTGAAACGAGTGTCATGATTATGACTGCTTTTGGCTCCATCGAACTTGCCGTTGAGGCGATGCAGAAAGGCGCGATTGACGTTATCACGAAACCATTCACGCTGGAACAGATTGAAGTCAAAATAGAACGGGCACTTGAAGGTCGCCGTTTGAGTCTGGAAAATGAGTACCTGCGCCGAGAAGAGGAACTCCGCTATAACTTCGACGAAATCATCGGCGAAAGCGCAAAAATGGGCGTCGTCTATCGCACGATACAAACGGTCGCGCCGACCAATTCTAACGTTTTGATTTTTGGAGAAAGCGGCACAGGCAAGGAGTTGATCGCCCGCGCAATCCACAAAAACAGCCTACGCAAAGGGAAACCGTTCATCAAGGTTAACTGCGCGGCACTTGCAGAAGGTGTGTTGGAGAGTGAACTTTTCGGGCATGAAAGAGGGGCGTTCACTAACGCTATAGGCCAAAAGCCCGGACGTTTCGAGATGGCTAACAGCGGCACGCTTTTCTTGGATGAGATTGGAGAAGTATCGCTGACCACACAAGTCAAACTTCTAAGGGTTTTGCAGGAACGAGAGTTTGAACGAGTGGGTGGAACGAAGACAATTCAGGTTGACGTTCGTCTGGTGGCGGCGACGAGTCGAGACTTACCCGCGCTCATTCAGAGCGGGGAGTTTCGTGAAGACCTATACTATCGGCTGAATGTGGTACCGATTGAAATTCCACCCTTACGAGAACGACGTGAGGACATTCCCACCCTCGTAGCACACTTTTTGCCCAAATATAACGCTGAAACAGGAAAGAAAGTCCGTGACATCCACCCCGAGGCGATGCAGTTGCTGACGACCTATGCTTGGCCTGGCAACGTCCGAGAACTTGAAAATGCAATTGAACGCGCCGTTGTGCTGGCGCGTGGGAACGTCGTGACGCCTGAAAATCTCTCACTCGGATTGGAATTGTCTTTGCTCCCAGAGTCAACCGACTTACGCCACGCAAATTCAGAAGGTGTAACATTGACAGAAATGGTCGAAGCCTTTGAAAAACAGCTCTTGTGGGATGCTTACCTGAAAGCAAATCGGGTCAAAGCAGAAGCCGCGAAATTACTGGGCATTGAGCGAAGCACATTTCGATACAAATTCGACAAACACGATCTGTCTTTTCTCGATGAAAGTTCATGAGAACACATGCAGGAAAACGTCACGGACGCCTGATAAGACGCTTACTCTTTTCAATGCTATTCGGACTGTCTCTGTCTGCCGAAACTCTTGAGCCAACTCGGTCTGCGTTGAAGTCGCAGATTACCCATATTGCCCAACAGATGAAAGACCTCCAAACCGAGCAGGAGAAACTGTTGCGCGAAAACGAGAAGCGGACTGACAGAATCAACGCGGCGAAGAAGCAACTCCAGAAGCGAAGCAATCCTCTCGTCGAAATCCAACTACAGACTGACCTGAAGGCCTCGAGGACGCTGTCCGACCAGATACAAGTGCTCGACGGGAAAATCTATACACTCACCGAACAATCAATCGACGTAAAAAAAAGACTCGTGAACGTAATGAATACTGAAATCGAGATGCTTTCACGAGAAGCTGACGCCACGAAAGACGCCAAGCAGAAAAGGAATCGACTTTCTCAGGTCTTGCGAGTTCAAAAGGAAAAGGAGACAATCCAAGCCCAGATTCGCGCCGAATCCAACGAGTTGTTATTGGGATTAGACATTACACTCGTCGACACCGACGGCCCCGATGAGATTCAGCAAAAGTTAGCCATTATTCAAGACCAACAGGATATTTTACAAACCAAAATCAAGCGATTGGATATTATGGTTAAAGAGACGAAAAAGAAGCTTAGCTTGTTCTCAAATATGCTGGAATTGCTTAGGGACATCCGTCGCGGCGAAGACGACGAATTCGACCTTGACCGCAACCTTCGCATCGCCGAATTGCAGGAAGACATTGCCCAAATGGAAACCACACTGGAAGTTTTGGGTGCGAAAAAATCGAGTTGGCAAGTGAAAGAGAAATCCCTTGCTCAAAAAGCGAAACAGTTTTCCCAGGAAGCGTTAAAGTTCCTCAAAGGAGATTCAAGTGGCGGCAAATAAGTCAATGGTTCTCCCCTTTCGTAAGTTCAGGGGAGGACAGGTGCGTAAAAATCACTTAAAACCCCCTCTAACTCCCCCTTTGAAAGGGGGAGAACTTGCGTTGTCTGCGGATCTCAAACGCCTGCTATTCATCATCTGGACGATTGCGGTAAGTTGCCCTGCATCAACTTACGCACAACGTGCTTTCGACCTCAAGCCGTTCTTCGAGATTCGCCAGCAATTTGAAGACAATATTTTTCAAGTTCCAAAAGAAGGCACGCTTGCGGTTGACGGAACGCCCCAACGCAAACCACAAAAGGACTTGGCCACAACGATTTGGACTGGGGTGGACTTTTCGGCACGATTCGACGAAAAGACATGGATGAACGCACGCTACGAAGCCGCTCCACGTCGATTTATGGACTTTGAGGAAAAGAATAGACACGACCATCTCCTTTCAATTCTCTTCCGTCGAAAGCTTTCCCGCGATGTTACATTTTTGACGGTTGGAAACATCGGCTTGCGCTTTCAGTCGAATGACTCTATTAACGAATACTTTAAGCAGGACGTCACGGGTCAAGTTCAGATTCGGTGGAATCCGCTATGGTCATCGCAGTTTGGCGTTCAATTTCGGAATAAATATTTCCCCAACAACAAGAACAGCACGTACACGAGTCTTATGGTTGAAAGTAAACTCAGACGACAGATCGGCGCGATTTCGCAGGTTCGCGCTGGGTATCAATTCCGCACCTACGATGGGGCGATTGATCCGAGAGTCCTGTTGTCCGATATCAACACAGACATGGACGGGATTCGCCAAACCGCCAGCCTTTGGTTTGAAAGCATGTTGTTTGGGCAAGTATTGATGGATATGAAATATCAGTTTGAGATTGACATAGCGACTCGGGAACTCCAACGGCACGAACGCTTCTCGCGCGAGTCCGAGCAGACTGCCGAATTTGACAGCGATGACGGAGATGACGATGATGAGGTAGATTTTAACTTCACCACCCACCGTGCTACGACGATGTTTGTGTGGAGACTATTTTCGCATTCTTCGGTGAGTTTATCCGCACGGCACCATTTCAAATTCTATCGAGATTGGATTGTACCGACGACAGACCGAAAGCGCCGTGATAACTTGACGTTACTTCGACTCGGCTTCAAGCAAAGTTTTATCCAAAACCTATCGGCACGGCTGGAATACATCCTCGAAAAAAACAACTCGAACGATCCAAGTCAAGAATACACCAATAACACCTACTCGATTCGACTTCAATATGCGTTTTAGTGGTTGGACGATTTCAAGAGATATGTAAATCTTGTGGGGCAAATTAAAGCGGCTCAAACCTAAATGAGAACAAGGTTTGAGCCGCTTATTAAAATTTCCTATAAAGAGCGAATCCTGATGCTTTTTTGAAGAATGGTGCCGTGCTTTTTCGGGACTTCGTCGATATCCGATTCAACCTCCGACATCTGTTCATGAGGATTTATTTTTAACGCCTTTTCAAGCTTCCCCACATGACCGCAAGTTTCCCCAACGGCTGAACTGGAGTTGGAGCAATGCCGGGGCCATTGATTTCGACATAGTCGTACCAAACCGTTGAATCGCGTCCTCCCAGTCCGGGACGACCGTCCTTATACGTTTTATCGGTTGCCTCAACCATCAATTTGCCATCGATGAAGCTACGAATCGTGTCTCCTTCCACCTCAAGAACTATGGTGTAAGAATCACCGCCTTTTGTGTCCTTTGAATTTGGGCGTGGGGGACGGCCAGGAGGGTCAGGAGTAATCTCATTGGCGGCTCCACCACTAAACATGAATAGAGAAGTGGTATTGGAATTGTAGCTAATCTCCATAAAATAGAAGTCCAGTGTTGGCTTCTGAGTTCGTGCAAAAAGGTGGAAGTAGGGAGTGCCATCTTTCTTCCGGGCGTGGACTTCCATCGTGTAGTCCGTCCAGTTGTCCTCGCCAAAATAGATGCCTGAGTTTTGACCACCCATAACGGTCAACTCAAGTAGCCCATCTTTAACTTCTGCTTCAGCTTGAGGACCAAGCTCCCAGTCGGCAATGTCTTTCTCGCTATCGAACTCAAAACGAAGTGCTGTCGCAAACGGAGTGTTCAGGATAACAAGGGCAACTAGCAAGGCCCCTAACAGAAAACCATATCGTTTCATTCAATCCTCCTTACATAGCTTTTAGCCAATTTTGCAATACATTGTTGTGGAAATATCTGCGCTATCGCTGCATTGAAAGCGTTATCGCATGAGATGTTTGCTTAAGTGCCAGTCAATTATAGCACGACGGCAAAAAAAAATCGAGAACCAAATTCATCGAAGATATCAAACGTGAGAAGAGTTGCTCAAACTTATGCCCATGATTCTCTACGCTTACAGACGTTGTCACGGCTTTCAAGTTTATTCAGAATCTCAAAACTTTACCGCGTCTGGTTCACATGTGTTAAATCAGAAAATCCTCCGAGAACGATATGCTTTGAACCCAACCTTATCGGAGCGGCAGATTTCTGCCACCCACGGCGAAAATCTGCCACCCGTCCTAGCCTCCGGTCATGACTTGCTTTCCTCTCGTTTCCTCAAGATGCGCCCATCGGAAGCGGTGAAAATTGGCCGCGCCATTCTGTCAGACCTACCCGACATCCAGTAAATCCGCCTATTTTCAGTTGGCAATAAATTTGCTTAATAGCTGCCCGTAATGAAATGCCCGAATTCACGGGTGCGTGAAGTCTTATACCATTTACAGATCTAATGGCTACTAATGATCACTCCCGTAGTGGCGACCTATTAGTCGCTTTTTGGAGCGAATAAATTCGCCACTACTTGTTAGTAGCGTATTGATCAAGAATTGGTATTAGTTCACTGTCAGGCAAGTTTTGGATGCCGAGGCTGTTTGTGAAAATCGGTTAAGTTATGAGTTTTTTGGACGAGAACTCTAATGACGGTATTGAAACGGAGAATCAATCCTAAACGTTCTCAGTGATAAAACCGAGTTTAAAGGGGAGGAGGAAAACTATGACAACTCAACATTCCAAAAAAGAATCATATTTTCAAGGCATTCCAGAAATTTGGAGATTGGATCTTGCCAATGGAGAGATTTCAATCGAGGAAGCGCAAAGGAGATTCAATTGCTTAGAAGGTGGCGAAACGGTTACGTTTCCAGAGACTGAAGTTTTGAGTAAGCCAGAATTGTCTTCAAATGAAAATACGGATGTGTCCGCTGAAAGTTCAATACCACACGTCCATCCGTCCGCAACTCAACTCTCTGAAGATGCTGAGATTTCCAATCCCACGCCACCTAATCGGCTAACGGAGAATAGATCTCGTGTAGAGAAGCAAGCAGTCGTCGCGGATCGATCACAGTATCATATCAATATGCCTGCAATTGCTCCCGAAGCCTTGCTGACGGTCTGGAAAACAGAACTTGTCCACGTTGAAAAAAGTCAATCACCTTCTAAGGTCCAACCTTCAGAGGATAGCTTTGTACCTCCAACTAATATTGAGCCTGAACTCTCCGTCATTTCAGAATCGCAAGTTGCAAAAAAATCGGTAAAATTTTATAATGGTAAAGGCATCATGGTGCCTGTATTCACGGCGATTGGATTAACGCTGGCCGTGCTTAGTTTTTGGGCTATGGGCATTTTTTCAGATGACGTAGATCTGAAATCCGCGGAGGATACCGCAAGCTCAACTCTACCTAGCAGCAACACAGGGAACGGAGGAGGAGATGGAAATAAACCGCCACCTGGTCATCAACAATCGGATTTCCCGACGGACCCTCCGTCATCTCACTCGGAACTTTATGCACAACTCGAAGTGCCGACATCAGTTTCGTCTGTTGATTCAGATCAGGAAAACAGAACAACTCGTTTAAATATAAACAATGAGGTGAATGGAGAGCGCTTGCCACTTCCAGACATTGAAGCACTCAACAGCCAAGTGGAACGGCGTGGTCGGAATCTTCATTTTGCACACGTAGACAGCGTGGCACAAAACAACGATGCAGAGATTTATACTCTGGCACTGACGATTCCTTCGCGAAAATCTGGCAAGTCAAGCGAGTCATCTCGTAAGGACGTACTTCAGCGTTATCCTGATCTCTACCGCCCTTCAGGAGAATCAGTCGTCCTCGCAATCGATGAAGAATATAAGGTCGGAGTCAACGATGAAGTTGAAGTGACCCGTTTTCATGAAGACAAAACGTTGGTCACTCAGCATATCGTCCGAGAAAATGGAGCGATAAATTATCATCTCGTCGGCGAAATCCAAGTTGTAGGCCGCTCAACAACAAAGATCGCCACAATCCTTCAACAGAAGTTGGAGCGATTCCTTATCAACCATACTGTTGATGTTCGAGTGACGCGATACAACAGTAAGTTTGTTAGAGCCAGTGGTGAAATTCGTGAGCGTATTGACCGGGCGTATAGCGGTCCAGGATTTCACCCCTTGAGAAGAGGGCGGACAACTCTGTCGGAATTTCTACTCGCTATCGGAGATACGACTCCGGCGGCAGATCGCACAGCGATTGAGTTGATTCATCTGACCGGAGATAAAGAGATCGTTAATCTGGACAAGATCTTGAGGAAAGAAACGACGGATCCGATCGTGCAGCATGGTGATGCGATTAGAGTGCCTTCAAGGCGGGGAACTCGGAATTTTATATCGGTCACCGGGGATGTAAACAAGCCAGGCATTTATGATTGGCAAGAAGGAGCGACGGTTTCTGAGGCATTATTGCGTGCCGGAAATCCATTACAACCCCCATCACTATCAAGCGTCACGATTGTCAGTTCCGATGGCTTAAGAACACCGTTTGAATATAAAGCGTTTATGGAAAGGCAAGATCGAAAACTCGACATTCTGCTTAAACCAAACGACATCATCTTCATAGATTCACAAACCGCCCCCACTGCCAAGATTATCGGTGAAGTCCGAACGGAAGGCACTTACGAATTAAACGAAAATTCTGATACATTGATGTCTTTTATTTTGGACCGAGCCAACGGATTGACAGAGAATGCCGATACAAATCGAATTGAGATCTTTCGGCGTGGCGCGGGACGACTCGTTTACGATTTAAAAGAGTTGATGGAATCGCCTTATTCAAAACATGATCTCGACCTCGAAGATGGCGATTTTATTATCGTCCCATCAGTGACAGATCGGAGGAATCGAATTTGGGTGCTTGGACAGGTGACGAACCCGGGGATTCATTTTCTTGAAGGTCAAGAGGTTCGTGTGCTGGATGCGTTGCGGCTAGCAGGCGGACAGAGTGAGAAGGCCAATTTAGAAAATGTGAGACTGAAACGGGGTGGTTTGAAATCTGGTGAACAGGTGATTAATGTCGCGCGGGCACTGAAAACTGGCAATACCGCCGATAATCCGATTCTGCAACCCAACGATGTCATTTACGTGCCGACAAGCTTCGGATCAACAATTAGTGATTTAGCATCGAACATTTTGCCGTTGATTCAGATCGCAACCTTTACCCAGATTTTACGAGAGGGTCGTTGATTCAGAAGACAGGATTCAGAGGATTCAGGATACAGGATTCACAGGGCATCTTGCATCTTGTATCTTGTATCTTGATTTATTATGCATACACGCATGTGGAGAATATCGAGATGAACATAGCTACCGATCTCACCCTGAAAGATTATTTTCGGATTACTCGAAAGCGAAGATGGGTTATCATCGTAACAATGCTGGTGATATGCATTGCTGTTTACTGGCAAATCATCCAGGAAATTCCCAGCTACGCGACGAAAGCTGGCGTTAAAGTTGAACAGATCACGACGACAATCGACGCGCTACAGCAGATGCTTACCTATAGCTCGAGCGATTTTCTTGAGACCCAAAGGCAGGTGATTGTGAGTGATCCTGTATTTGAAAGGATCGGCTATCGTGCGGGATTCATCCACAGGAAATGGCTTGAAAAAGCCAGGCAAGATTTTGATGACCGCTTCGAGAAAACAGAAGTAGATCCTAAAATTGGTAGCCTCCTTAAAAAAGCCAACGCACAATTGAAACTGTGGGAAGAAGTGGCTGGCACAGCGCAAAATCAGGAATCGATCAGTGAGAAAGATGACAAAACGAAGATTCAGAATATTGTTAGGCGACTGAGGGGAAGTCCTGGCGCCGAAAAGGTCACAGCAGAAATCGATGCGAAAGCCAGCATTCTTTGGGTGACTGTTACCAGAGCCCAACCCTCAAAGTACACAGGGAGCGCGGATACCCGAAAGTACGTTCAACTTCTCGCTGATTTGGTCGTTGAAGAATACAAAAAAGAAAGTGAATACCAAGGCACTGAAGCAAGCAGAAAACATCAGGCTGAAGTCGAAGATAAGATCGGAAACCTGAAAGGGGAAATTGAGAAAATTCGAGCGCAATTGCGAGACCTTGGCATTCCTGACGATCCAACCTTTGTTCTTCGCGATCTGGATACTAAACTTTTACCCTTAAAATCACAATTCTTGCAACTTGATACCCAACTCAATGAAGACGAGAAGCGGATTAATTATCTGGACGCGATAAAGAAGGATATTGAGACACTGTATAAAAAATATGAGAATAACCTCATTGAGTTGACGCAAGTCACGGAGGATTCCAAAAAGGTTAGAGTGCGTGCAAGTGACCTCAACCGCAATTTTCCGGGGGTCTATAATAGCGATATAAACTTACAAGACCTACTTGAGGAGATGAGAAGTTATGAAGAAACTATTGAAAATTTCCTCAGAACGCGCACCATTTTTCATCCAACCGTTCAGCAGAGCCAAGGACTGTTAGTGGCTCTCACTCGTCGCACAGTTGGAAGGCTATACCAATTGATCGTCGAAGCATGGCTTAGGGAAAGTGAAAGGCTGAATCCAATTAGGGACAGACGTACGGAGCTGGCAAGAGAAATCGCAGGACTCACCGATCAGGCAGACCATACTAGCGCAAACGCCGAAGAATACCGTCAGCTAAAGGATGACCTCAGTCTTAAGGAAGATACGTACAAACAACTCCAACCGGAGGAGTTGAAAATACTCGCTCGACAACTTGCTGGAAGTGGGAATGTCGAGGTTGTAAATTGGGCAGAAGAAGCACAAGAGGAAAATACGTACAAATTTATGAAAGTAATTGCCGGGAGTGTGGTCGGTTTAATCCTTGGGTTTATTCTTGCCTTTATTATAGAGAGTCTCGATACATCGTTAGACACAGTTTCCGATCTTGAAGCCTACTTAGGTGTGCCTGTATTAGGGATCATTCCGAATCTTGAAGGGAAAAGAATAGAGGGTCTTGTCATCAGCCTTAAAAATCGATTCATGGACTATTTACGCTTCCGGTTTTTCTCAATTTCTCCACAGGGCCCCGTCGCCCCTCTTATCGCGCATGATCCCAGATCGACCATGGCTGAAGCGATGAAGAGTCTGCGAACCAACCTGATGATTCAAACCCAACTTAAACGGAAGGAGGAGGGATTGACAACATCAGGCGTTTCTAATGAACGGGGGGTTTGCTTTGTTATAACGAGTACAATCCCGCAGGAGGGGAAAACCACTATTATCGCGAATTTAGCGATTGCAATTGCCCAACTTGGAAAGAAGATCTTGCTGATTGATGCAGATTGGCGTCGTCCATCCCTGCATGATGTATTTGGTGTCGAACGCTCTCCAGGGATTACCGATGTTCTTATTGACGCCTCCTCCAAATCTGACGCAATTCGGAGCGCAACAGATCTCCTCTTCGGAACCTTGAAACTTGAAGGCCTCTTAAATATGCCCGGCATCGATCACCTACAACTTTTACCTGCAGGTATGAAACCCTCTACCCCTTCGGAGTTGCTTGCGTCCCGGGAAATGACTCATCTTCTGGATGAATTGCGCGAAGAGTATGATGTGATTCTGGTTGACCTCCCACCCGTTTTACCGGTTACAGATGCTGTTGTACTTGGCCCGCAAACGGATGGTGTTCTCCTCGTTTATCGTGCTGGCAAAGCTACCCGTCAAGCACCAAGAAGGGCAATTGACATGCTGGTGAAGAGTGGGGCAGAAGTTTTAGGGGTGGTGCTTAATGACGCCAAACCTGAAGTGGATCCTGATGTAAAGTACATCAATTACAGTTATTATAAAAATCAAGAGCGCGCATAAGATTCAAAACCGAGTAGGAAACCTTATTATATCATGACAGTCTCCGGACTCTTAACCGTTGCTCTAGCAGTCGTTGGGCTACTTATTGTTGTTTTCGTCGGAATAACCATAGCCACCATCCCGGCAGAGACGGCAATTGCTATTGCGGTTGGAGCAGTTATCATTTTCCTCATCTTTTATCATACAGCATTTGGACTCTATCTCCTAATTATCAGCATGTTGCTCTCCCCGGAAATTACGATTGCCGAAACCCCTGCACGTTCCCTTACTGTTCGCGCTGAAGATTTTCTCCTAATGCTTATTTTATTCACATGGCTTGCAAAAACCGCTTTCAATAAAGGGCTCGCGTTCTTTCATCCGAGTCCTTTGAATACTCCAATCTTTGTATACAGTGTGATTTGTGCTCTCTCAACATCTCTTGGGGTTCTTCGTGGAGATGTATCGCCCCCCTCGGGCTTTTTCTTTGTCGTCAAATTCATCGAGTATTTTCTTGTTTATTTTATGGTGCTCAATATAGTGGAAACTCGACAGGATGCAAGGAATTTAATCGTCGTACTTCTAATCACTTGCGCTATCGTCTCTGTGTATGGAATCACACAGATCCGAAGCGTTGAGCGGGTTACCGCACCGTTTGAAGGAAAACACGGTGAACCTGGCACATTCGGTGGGTATCTGACCTTGGTGCTTGCGCTAGTCGTGTCATTTTTCATTTATACCGATCGCCCCAGGCTTAAAATTTTATTCGGTTTGTTGGCTTTAATCATTGTTTTCCCTCTGCTCAATACCTTATCCAGAGCATCTTATATGGCGTTTTTTCCCACGTTTATCGTTCTTTTTCTCGTTAGTCGGCGTCGGGGATTTCTTGGATGGTTGTTGGGGTTGAGTCTCATTATTTTACCTTTTATCGCTCCAGCTTTGCAGCCCTTTATAGACAGGGCTTCATACACCTTTCAAGAGGGTCGGTTAGATCCGTCCTCTCAAGAACGTGTTGATCGCGCGGTTATAATTTTTTCTCGAGACTGGCTTGAATACCCTTTATTGGGAGCTGGGGTCACAGGACGTGGATTCATTGATGGACAATATTTTCGGGTCCTCGCTGAAACGGGAGGGCTTGGGTTACTTAGTTTTTTATGGATACTCTTTCGGATCTATCGTATGGCAATGCGTACATACAAAGAGAGTCCTCATCGCTTTGATCAAGCTGTTAGCCTCGGTTTTCTGTCCGGGTTTGTTGGCTTGCTTTTCCATGCCGTGACAGTGAATACGTTTATCGTTGTGCGCATTATGGAGCCGTTTTGGTGTATCGCTGGAATCGTAGCGATGCTAGATCACCTAAACCGACAGGAAACGGCGGAAGTTGAGGGAGGGCTGAAATTGGAAGCACGCCGAAGTCCATTAACCCCACCGGTTGCTATATCAAGAGGGACATAAGCCAGATCCTGAAGTCCCAAGACTTTAGGCAGTACACGTATTGGAAGAAATGTGACAAAGTCAAATTAACTCAAAAGAGAATAGCTAAAGTGACCAAAGTTCGATATTATTTCTATCAAACGGTTGGTGTAAATCCTCTGGAATGCCTTCGTTCGTGGAATTCACATCCAATGTATCAAGTGAAGCGTGGTTTATCGATCCGCTTTGTTTGTCTCCTGTGGGGACTTATCATCATAAACTGCACTTCACTTGTTTATGCGCAAACGCTTGAAGAACTCGAATCGCTTACCAACGAACGTTTCACTTTTTTATCCAATACGCTTGGAGCTAGGGCAAAAGGTTTAGGTACTGCGTTTGTAGCAATTGCCGACGATGGGAGTGCCATTGCAAATAACCCTGCAGGCATTGCCCAAATTCGAGCGTCGCAGTTAAATGTCAACCGCCCATTGAGCAACTTAGGTAAAAGCACAGAAGGGCTGTTCATATATGTGCAACCTGTGGGTGAACGCCAATCCGTCGGAGCGAGTATTTATTCAAATCATCCGTCAGGAGATAATATTCCAGAGGGCAATTTGGAACAAATTTTCAACGTTGCCTATGCCTGGCAGCTAGAAGCTGACAGTAAAATCTACGTCGGGCTTGGGGGAAAAGTCTTCAGTAAAGACGGGCCAATTTCGTTTAATGGAGTTGCTTTAGACTTAGGTATATTCGCACAGCCAATTGGTCAAAATATCATTTTAGGGCTCGTCGGTCAAAATTTTGGTCCAGATGTTAAACTCAACTATAATTCAGGTTTGCTTCAATCTTTTGTGGAGGCGGATATTACCCCTCCGGTTGAACACGAAATTCCGTTCAATTTCAGATTTGGGATGGCCTATCACTCTCAAATCTTCACGTTTCCTTACCGGGTTGCAGCCCAAGTTGATAAATCAACTCTCAGTAGCTTTGTGCGGGGAAGTATAGGGGCGGAAATCCTATTCGGAAATATGCTGACGATGCGCGGTGGCTATACCGCTGAAAGTGAAGCGGGCCAAGACTCCTCACTTGGCATGGGTATCCGCTTCCATCTAATGAAAATTGGCTATACCTACATTAATCGTGAGCACCACGACAATCGACATGAAGCTTACCTGATCATCGATTTCCCAAGTCAGGTGCCCAAACGCCGGAGGACCCCTTCAACAACTTCTCTATTCCCAACAGTGTTCAGGTGAGTCGCCGTAATTCAGCCATCATTATCAATCTATTAATGACACGAGTTTTTCACTTAGCACGTAGAGCAGCCTGCCTGCCCGTTGCGAAGCCGCGCCGATAAGAGAACAAGCTGGCAGAGGCGCACCGTTTGATCGCCACCAACCAGGTCGCCGGTAACATCGTGTTGATGCCCTGGGCGGCATAGCCCCTTTATTGAGGGGAAGAGGAAGGGAGGTCAGAAAAGGAAGAATCTTCTTTTTTGACCTCCCCCGTTTTTTTGCTGATATTTTTTTCCAATCGTGCTATAATCCTATCCACGTTCATGAAAAGTTAAGTTTGGAGTTGTTGACTCTCCATCCAAGAATCATAGGAATTACAGAGAATTTAGATTTATCGACGGATTTCTTTCCGCTTTTCGACCAAGCCTCATTTCCTACCAAATCCCTGCCGTCAAACGGCACATCCCGTCGTTGTAAAAAATTAAAATTGAGAATTGGAGGTTAATATGGCAAGTCCATTCGATGATGTCATGAAAGCAAGCGTTCCTCTTGGATTCGGTGATGTGACAGCGTCAGTCGGCGATCACATCGGTCATTTCTATCGCGGTTCAGATCAGATGTTTAATGTCTTGGGTCCTTACGTCGCCGAAGGTCTGCGACGGGGCGAGAGGTGTGTGGTCATCTCCAGCCCAGATACAGCAGACCAATTGCGAGAATGGCTAAAGGAATTGGGTCTCAATGCTGATGATGCTTGCAAGGAGGGGCAACTCTTTTTGCATCCCGGCCTTGCGACGCAAAGTGACATGCGAGCGCTGGTTTCTCGCGTTGAGGCGGAGTCGCGAGATGAGGGATACAAATTCGTTCGTTGGGCGGGCGATGCCGGCTGGGCGTTAGCGGGCAAAACATCCGTCTGTGAAATGCTGCGTTGGGAGGCACTCTACGATAAGGTCTCGGGGGATTGGCAAATTCTCGCCTTGTGCCAGTTTGACCTGACGCAATTTGGTGGGGATGTCGTAATGGATGCGCTACGCTCCCACCCGCTGTGCATCATGGGTGATGTTTTGATTCCTAATCCATTCCACGTCTCGCCAGACAAACTCCTCCAAGAATTATCGGAGCGTGATTAAAATGAGCAATGAGGCAAAGGGTTCTCCCCCTTCAGAAGGGGGAATTAGAGGGGGGCGAGTGCAAAGCACTCGCAAGCAAATAGGCAATACGGAAGGAGCGCCGCAACCTTCTCCGTCAGCAGGCGACCCCTATGCCCTTCTGGGGGTGGGGGCCGTGCTGGCACTGATGGACAGTGAAGAAGACATCGCACGTATCACGGTGGGTGCGTTGACTGAAGCCACCTCGGTTCCGCTCGGCGCGTTGGTTCTGCGAAGCCAAACTGATGGTGAAGTCCAGGTTTTTGGACAGTACAATCAAGCCCCTCTCCCCAGTGTCTTGGCTGGAGAAATCAAGGCGACTTTGATCAGCGAACCGGCACATGAAATTGAAGTGCGTAATGCCCGTTTTCCAGAAGTCGCGGCCATCGGTTTGCGTCGTCTGTTGCTGGCTCGGCTTTTGACCATCGGGGACGATTTCGGCGTGATGGTCGCTGGCGCAAAATCTGATGTCCCGTTTTTGCCTGAACAGCTGATAGCAATGGATGCGTTGGCTTCTCAAGCCGCGGTGGCTTTGCACCGATTGAAATTGACCAAAGAGCGGGAGACAAGGGAAGCCGCGTTGCGTGAAAGCGAAGCGCAGATTCGACTCCTGCTCAATTCCACCGGAGAGGGAATCTATGGCGTAGACCTTGCTGGAAACTGCACTTTTTGTAATCAAGCATGTCTTCGACTTTTGGAGTATGATGACGTCAGCGATCTGCTCGGTCAAAATATGCACGCCCTCATTCACCATACGCATCCCGACGGCACCCCTTATCCTGTGGAGGAATGTAAAATCTATCAAGCCTTCCGAGAAGGAAAAGGCGTTCACGTGGACGATGAACTTCTATGGCGCAAAGATGGAACTCGCTTTGCTGCCGAATATTGGTCCTATCCGGTACACCGGGAAGATCAACGGGTCGGGTGCGTTGTGACCTTCGTAGACATCACAGCGCGGAAACAGGCGGAAGCCCAGCTACAGAAAACCAGAGAAGCGGCGGAAGCCGCCAACCGCGCCAAGAGTGAATTCTTGGCGAACATGAGTCATGAGCTGAGAACCCCGCTCAACGGCATTTTGGGATACGCCCAGATTCTCAAAGGGGATGCGACCCTCAGCGATAAGCATAGAGAGGGCGTGGAGATCATTCAACGGAGCGGCGAGCACCTGTTAACGCTAATCAACGACATTCTTGACCTCTCGAAGATCGAGGCAGGGAAATTGGAACTGATGCCAACCGAATTTCATCTGCCGGAATTTCTCAAAAACATCGCCGACATGACCCGTATCCGAGCCGAACAGAAAAGACTCGCCTTTATCTACGAACCCCT
>JADFGN010000359.1 GCA_022567695.1 Candidatus Poribacteria bacterium
ATGATTGTCAGCAGCACAACTGTAAGCGTAGCCCAGCCATGTATCGAGCGATGGCTTACTCGCTCCCTGACGACACGCATGAATGACCGCATTGAAGGCATTTCCAGCGTTGTCAAACTGTTGCATCTCACTGTACAAATGTCCCAAATTGTTTTGGGCTTCTAGGTTCGCGGGATTATTCTCAATGGCTTTTTGGTAAGAACGTTCTGCCGCTTGAAGATTTCCCTGCAAGCGATGGAGACAACCGTGTTGAAAATGGGCGCGGCTGTGAGTTGAATCGCGTGCAAACACCGCCTGTAATGCCTGCTCTGCCTCATCATACCGATTCTCATCAATATACAGAATCGCCTGATTGACATAATTTTCAACAGCCTCTGGCTGTGCTTGAATTGCCCTATCCAAAACAGCATGCGCTTCCGCCAGATTTCCACGATTCGCCAATAACTCCGCGAGTCCTGCGGAGGCTTCCGTCTGCCGCGGATTAATCTGAATGGCAGCGCGGTATTCATCAATTGCTTCAGCCGCACGGTTTTTCGCGACATAATTTTTCGCGAGAAAATGTCGGCTGTGATAATTGAGCGAGTTAACATCAATCGGCAGAAGACTCGGTTGAATACCACCCTTCTCACGGAGTTTTTCCAGAAATTCGATAGCTTTATCTGCGTCACCCATCAGCGTATAAGCCTCACCGAAACACATGTAAACGACATCATAATCGGGCTGAATTCTAAGGGCATCTTCAAAGGCGGCCAGTGCGTCAGGATACTGATTTAAATCGAGGTGGGAGCGCCCTGTAAAAATCAAGCTGCTGATGTAAATAATCTCGTTTTCCTGACGACATCGTGGGTCGTTGACAACAATCCGATATTCCCGAATGGCTTCCCTGTGGCGTCCATTCGTGTGATAGATGCGAGCCGCATGCGCTCGCGTCACGTAGTCTTGCGGATGTTCTACCAACCATTTCTCCATGATTTCTAAATACTTGGCGTTTTTCGCGGCGATCGTTTTGGCATCGGTGTAGCCGGTATGAATCACGCTTACATCGAGGTTGACCATCTTGTTTACGCCCAGCCGCATCAAGGAAGGCAGTATCTGCTCATGGACTGGCATGGTATACTCAATTCCGGGAAGATTCGGGAACATCCGAAGTTGGTAACAGGTTGCTTCGTCCCCGCCAACATTTTCGAGCCGGAAAAAGAAAGCGTGATTATTGGGCTGTCCGAGAAGGCGACGGATTGTTGCGTGGTGGGTTTTCGGTAGAATATCATCGGCGTCAAGCCAGAGAATCCAATCCCCAGTGGCGTGTTTGAGCGATTCGTTTCGTGCATCAGAAAAGTTATCATTCCACGCAAAGTGATAGACCTTTGCCCCAAAGCTTTGTACAATTTTAACAGTTCGATCTGTGGAGCCGGTATCAACAACGATGAGTTCATCAGCAAGCCCCTGTATGCTTGAAAGGCATTTGGGCAACGCCTCTTCCTCATTTTTGACAATCATGCAGATACTCAGCCGCCCGCCTCCGCTTGTGGGGTTAATCTGAAATTTCCCGTGAGACGGATGACGGGATTTCTTGTGTTTCGATTTTCTTTTCGCCATTGCGATCTCCTTAACACTAATCTTGTATCCTTGCATCCTGCATCTCGTATCATCGTCAATTGCCAATTTTTACCCTTCCTCGATGATCTCAACGTTAGCACGCGGCAACGTGATATAATCGCCATCTTCCAACTCAACTTCCAACACACGTACCTTTGCTTCGGTCTCAATCTGTTGTAGTTCAATCGGCAGCGCTGCAACCCGTCCGAGCTTCCCAAAGTAGGGTTCCCGAATCATGCGAACTGGCGTTCCAATATCAAGCATGCCAATAGAAATTTCGGTTTCTGCGAGACGTTCATCTGTCTCAAATGGAATGATAATTTCCGGGCGCACAACCCCTGCTCGAATCTGGGTTGCGCCGTTAATCGACGTTTTCAGCCCTTCTCGGTCGCTAAGCAGATTGAAGGTTCGTTCTGCCATACGGATACGCCCAAATCCCTCTGTGACAACGAGGGTGATACCAATTTCTTCAGAACCGGTAATCGCAACGCCAAGTTCGTAACCCAATAGTTTTCGGAGGTCTTCATCATTGATTCCGCCGGTAATCAGTCCCTTTACGCCTTGCTGAATTGCCTCCTGAATGGCATCGTGCTCAATGAGGGAACCACCAACAAGAATCTTGCCTCGATGCGAGGGTTGAATGAATTCGCGCGTTAGTGGTACATCCGGCGAATCGACAACCACTTCCAATGTGCCTACAACTTCGCCGCCGACCCCCAATATGCCTTGAATGTAGGTTCCGTAAGTCTCAATGACAACGCCCTCATTGGGAATCACATCGACGGCTGAACCATCGATGTAAGCCTTAACCTCAACAGGGATGGGAGGCTCACGCAAGATGACCTGTCCGGTGACATCAGAAATGCTTTCAATCGTCCCATCAGCAGGCGATAGTGTCTGCGATTTGAAAAACCCGAAAAGCCCCTTTGTCGTCGCAACGACCTCGTCCTTGATAACCGCTTCACCCTCTTTTTTGAGCATGTAATCCTTGACATCACCCGCCGGCACACTGAGCGAATTTGCAACGTTTATAAGCTGAACGTTACCTGGCAAATCTGTCTTTGCGACGGCATCTTCTGCCACCACTTTATCTCCTATCTGAATCAATACCTCCCCTTCGAGGGGGAGTCTGCGTTCCTTGCGTATCATCATGCCCGCTGTAACTTTGAGACCGGGTGTGTATGCGTGTGCCATTCGTTAAACCTCTTGGTGTTGATTCTCTTGGATTGCCCAATCTGCCACAGTCCAACCCAGCGACACAGATAGTCCTCGGCTATCGGTGGCATCATGAATGCGTGCAAGTTTATCTAAAACCACGTCATCATCTTCTTCGTGTTGGATGACAACTTCACCAATCATATCGGAACCATCATAATAGTAATCAAAAGAATCGACGCGAAGGAAGTTGCCATCGAACTCTTTTTTCGCTAATTCACTGATGTACTCATGAAGATTCATCTAACTTGCTCCTTAATTATTCCTCAAGTGAAGGAACGATTTTCTTTATGATAGCAAATTCTGTTCCAGAAGGCAAAGTAAATGTGCACAAAATCATTGACAACGCCATAGCAAATGATTACCATAATGGGAATCGCGATTTTCCAGAAAATGAACATGAGAATCTGTCATTATCACTTTACCCTGGATAAAACGAATTGAGACCTACTTGAGGAGAAATATGAAACTTGGTGTATCAACCTATTCTTACTGGCACTTTACCCCGGAGCGTGTGCCGATTGAACACGTTATTGAGGAGGCAGCGCGGCTGGAGTTAGATGGCATCGAGATTCTCCACCGTCAGATGACATCTGAGGAAACGTCGTATGTCCAAAATCTCAAGCGTTTAGCGTTCATTCACGGACTAGATCTCTACGCACTTTCGATTCATCAAGGGTTTGTTTTCCCGGATGTTGAGGTACGGAGGGAAAACATCGATCACACATTGCATTGCATTGAACTCGCTCACGAATTTGGCATTCCTGCCATCCGTCTTAATTCCGGGCGATGGGGCACTACCAAATCTTTTAATGAGTTGATGAAAAATGAAGGCCATGAACCGACCTTGCCCGGATATACCGAGGACGATGCTTTCGAGTGGGTTATCGCTTCCATTGAAGCGTGCCTGCCGCATGCGGAAAAATATGGCGTTATCCTTGGGCTAGAAAACCATTGGGGACTCACATATACGCCCGCGGGAGTAAACCGGATCGTTTCCGCGCTCGATTCGGAGTGGCTCAAGGTCACGATGGATTGCGGGAATTTCCTTTCAAACCCTTATGCCAAGTTGCACCAAATCGCACCGGATACTGTCTTGGTGCATGCAAAAACCTATTACGGCGGTGGTGAGTGGTACACTTTAGAATTGGATTACGCCAAAATCGCCGAAATGCTGGTAGGAGTTGGCTTTCAGGGATACATGTCGATCGAGTTTGAAGGGAAAGAAGATGCACACCAGGGCGTGCCAAAGAGTGTAGAGATGCTGCGTCAGGCATTTAATTAAATTTTCAATCTTATCAAATCGGGAGCTATTCGTGCGTTCTTGTGCAATTTTCGATCTTGATGGAACAATTATTGACAACTCATCGGAAAAAGTTTTCTTTAAGTATCTCATAGAGCATGGCGAAATACCCATCCGCAACATAGTCGAGTGGATGGCTTATTTAATTAAGGGGCGCGATCTCCGCGCAGCAAAAGCAAACAAAGCCTATCTGCGTGGATTGAACGATCAACACCTCCAGAATTTAGCGCAGATATGTTTCACGGATGGCCTTGTCCACCGAATTTCACCGAGGGCTCATGAACTCATGGCGTTTCACCGTGCGGAGGGACGGGCAGTTATTATCTTATCAGGTTCTTTAGAAATTTTAGTTCGTACCTTTCACAGCCACTTAAAGACAGATCTAATGATTGGGTACAAATTAGAAGTGATTGATGGATGCGTCACTGGGCGGCGGGTCGGGTTAAACCCTTACGGTGAAAATAAAGCCAATTTTGTCCGACAACTTGTTGAAGAACACAATTTCGATCTCAGTCGATCTTACGCCTACGGAAATCACTATTCTGATGCACACAAACTCCGATTGGTCGGTCAGCCCGTCGCCGTCAATCCGGATCGGAAATTACGTGAGATTGCGATAGCAAATGGTTGGAAAATTGAGTGGTTTCATGGGGAATAGGATGTCCCCCGCTACCGGGACATAGCAGATGGAGTCTGGCAGCACTAGACGCTGACTTCCCATTCTTCCATTTTCCCAAAAGAGCTAATGCCAGAAGATAAACTTTAAGCAAGTTTCAATATAAAACTTCAAGATTTGATTTTACCAAAGTCAGTATTGACGCGGGTTTGGTGATTTGAGAATCGCCACTTGAATCCTTAAACTTGCTTAATCCTGAAAGTTAAGACCTGTGAAACACACCACCTATTTTACCACAACCATCTTCCGCGTGCTAATAACATCGCCAGCTTTCAACATATACAAGTAGCTACCACTAGCGGCTGATTCACCAAACTCGTTGCGACCATCCCAGTAGGCGGATTTTTCACGGTTGACATACTGACCGCGAGATTGCAGCCCCAGCTCTAATGTCCGCACCAACTGACCAGAAGCACTGTAAATCTCAATCCTGACCAAGGCATCCTCCTTCAGTTCATAGGGCAGCCACGTTTCCGGATTGCCTGTCTTGCTCCAAATACAGCGGGTGCGGCAGCAATGCTTTGGCTAAATTGCGAGCCGATAATGACCAGATCAAACACATCGACTTTCCCGTCGTCATTGAGGTCAGCTTTTGGATCTGGGTCAGGCTTTCCAAATTCTGCACTCACAAGAACAAGATTGAAAATATCGACAACATTGTCTTCATTGATGTCTCCCGTTAATGCGATGTAACTGAACCCACCCGTCAATTGAGTTGATTGCCCGTCAGGATTTGCCACAGCCACATCTCTTGCTCCCGTCTCCCCAATTGGCGTTTTGACGGCCAAAAGCGTGTCAGAGATCACCACAACTTCCGAAACTTGGGCACCGCCAATCGTGACAACAATTCCTTCGACAAAGTTTGCACCGGAGATCTGTATATCGGTGCCACCCGTCTGAATCGTCACCGCTGTCTCGCCTTGTGTGGAAGCATTCTGCGGTTCGATCGACGCAATTTTCGGAGGCACAACGACGTAGGTGAATCCGTCGGCTAACGTCGCGGATTGTCCGTCGAGATTCTCAACGCCGACATCAACCGTCCCTACCGCGCCAGCCGACAAGGTGAAGGAGATTTCATTTGGAGAATGTACAGTTGTTCTGGTATGGTTTGAGCTCCAATCGTCACAGTAACACTTTGGCTAAAGTTGCCGGTCTGGGAATTGGAGACCAATATCGCTGTCGGTATCGGCGTTTGGGAGGCGTCAATCGGTAGACGAATTATCAACGGTGGGTTGAATTCTGTGATCAAACTCCCATCCGACTTCACATTTTGATGTCAACAAAGAGACTCGAAGTGAGTCGATCGGTGTCCAGCCCACTGTCGACAACGGATTGGGGTGGAACCGATTCAATCGAAATCAAGGGCTGGGATTCGCCATCAGGGAGTGACGAAGGCGGCACATCCAGCGACAGCGTACCGATCGGCTCGCCTTTTTTATTCATCAGCAACTTCTCGATCGGTTCGCCCGGCACAAACACCGCCGTGTCCAGGTATTCAAATCCACCGACGATGATAAAGAACTGACCGTCTGGATTGGTGACGGCTGTTCCGCCGTTTGGACTCCCTCGACTGGGATGAATTTCCCTGACAATCGGAGGTAGAAGGTATGTGAATCCGTCCTTGAGTTGTCCTTCAAATGTGGTTTTCTCATTTCGGACAACAACCGTAACTTTTCCGTCTGTGGGCATTTCGGGAGTCACCGCTGTGATTTCGTTTCGTGTGCTGTTTTTGATGTCTGCTGGCTTGCTCCCCAAAAAAACAGCCAATGGCGTTTCAAAATTTTCACCCGTAATCTTGACCTCGGTGCCCCCCTTATACCACTTGAAGGGGAAATCGCAGAAATAATTGGAGAATCGACGTATGTCATTCCCCCAGGGACTTTGTATGATGCGTCATCCGGCACTGCCTTCAATCTAAAACCTGGATTGAGCACAACCACGTCCGCCGAACCCAGATTTCCCTTCGGCGTCCAGAGCGTCACTTCATTTGGAGAAAAGGTCCCGGAAATGAGACGGGCTCTCCTTCCCCCGATATAAACCTTGAGTCCCTCAATGAAATTTTCACCGCCGATGACCACCTCATTGCCCCCATCGATGAAGCTGAACGGTGGGCGAATAGCAGTGACCAACGGGTCAATTGTGTAAACGAAGCCATCGGATTCGCTTACCTGTCGCCCGTCCGGATTCGTCACCACGACATCAGCATATCCACCTTCCGCGCCTCCCGGCACGATTGCCGTAATTTGTGTTCCATCAACGGCGGTGACACGTGCTCGGGCACCACCGATTTCTACTGTTGCGCCCGGAACGAAGTTATTCCCTTTGATGGTAATTTCAATACCGCCAGCAAGCGGCCCATAATTTGGAGTGATTTTTTCGAGTATCGGTATCACCTCGATTGTTGGCTTGGAAATGATCTCGGCAGACATCCCGGCGGAAAACGAGATGGAATCACCCACTCGAATGTCTTGTGTCGAAGTGAACTCAAAGGTAAATTCTTCCCCAAGCACGCCGGAAACACCGCCCGAGCCAGAAAGAGGACCAGAAAATTTCGCTTTAACATTCTGCACGGTGGCGTTGATGGTGATCGTATAAGTTGTCTTAACTGGCACCGAAATCTGACGGGTAAACCGAGTTTCTTGGGTTTCAAACCCCTGAACTCCCATTTGCCCTCCAGTAGAAAGAATGGTTTGAAAGATTGTATTTGTTGTATTTGCCACCAACTTGTAAATCTCGATCAGGGTATACTCCCCCGGCAAGAGTTCAACATCTATGGGGCCAAAATCAATCGTTCCACTGCTTGATGAGACGTCTCGTCTCCAAACAATATTGCCAGTTTTGTCTTGAATTGAAAATGCCCCTTTTGTCTGAATCTGATCGAATGTGACAGCTAAGGAAGAGCCTATGGCAAGGTCGAAGATGTTACGAACCGAACGTCGTGCGGTTCGTCAACGCCGCAAGCAAGAAGATACCGTTTGGAAACAAGATTTCCGTTAAGCAAGTTTAAGGATTCAAGTGACAGTTCGCAAACCACCAAACC
>JADFGN010000360.1 GCA_022567695.1 Candidatus Poribacteria bacterium
CCTTCGCTGCGCTCGAGGACAGGCCTGAACCCTTCACTGCGTTTCCTTCACGAAGCCTGCCCTCGAACGAAGTGAAGGGTTCGAGGACAGGCTACGGGCAGGCTTCGTGAAGGATCTCAATGCCTGAGATTCTTCGGCGTTGCCTCAGAATGACAACTTTGTTTCTGAAAATTAGTTTAAATAATTCCGTTTCGCTTTTCATGTATAATCCCAGTGTTTAAGTCACCTGTTTTTGAATCCTACCTTCTATTCTTCCAACCAAATCTGCCGGAAATATTTCCACGTCGTCGGGTGCAGTTTCAGGTTTTTAACTTTTTTGTTGATAATAACGAACTGTTTGGCGTGGGCGAGTGCAACCCACGGCACATCACGGTGAAACAGAGCTTGCGCTCTCTTATAAAGCTCAATCCGGGCGGCTTGATTGGTAGTCGATCTTGCCCGATCGATTATTTCCTGCATTTCGTCACTGCGATAAAACGCGATATTTCCGGCTGGCTTTTCAGCCGCCGTTTTACTTAAAAGGTAGTATAAAAAATTATCAGGGTCGCCGATGTCTGCCGACCAGCCTAGCATTGCCATATCATGCTCACCGTTTTTTGTCTTTTCGAGATAAGTTCCCCAATCGAATGTCACGATTTTTGCCTGTATTCCGACACGGCGCAGGTCTGATTGAATGGCGACGGCAAGCGATTGGCCGTCGGGAATGTAAGGGCGTGGCACCGGCAATGCCCAGAGCGTCGTCTTGAATCCTTTGGCGTATCCAGCTTCTTTGAGCAACTGCCTTGCTTTTTCCGGATTGTAAGCGAAATCCTCGATCGAGTCATCATAACTCCACATCGTTGGCGGAATGGGATTTTTAGCGGGTATGCCCATTCCTTGATAAAGCTGCTCAATGATGACGCGTTTGTTGATTGCATGGTTGATTGCCAAGCGCACCTTGAGATTATCGAAAGGTTTTTTGTCCATGTTCATGGCAAGGTAACCGACATTCATGCCGGGTTGCTCAATGACTACTAGATTTGGGTCTTCACGGATTTGAGGGAGATCATCCGGATTCGGAAACTCCATGGCGTGCAGGCTTCCATTCTGTAGTTCGATAAGCCGCACCGAATTGTCTGGAATGGAGCGAAAGATGATTCGCTCTAGCGGAGGACGCCCGTCCCAATAACCTTTATTTACTTTTAAGACAACCTTGTCATTCCGGTCCCAGCGATCGAAGATGAACGGTCCCGTGCCAACGGGATGGTTGGTAAAATCCACTTTCCATTTCTTCACAGCCGTCGGACTAACAATCGAAAACGGCGTCATTGCAATAGTGTAAATAAAGGGGGCGTAGGGTTGCTTCAGGGTAATTTGGACGGTATACTCATTTACAGCGGTGATTTCATCCACAGTGTCAGCCAGCCCTGTGGATGACCAGTAGATATAAGGACCACCAACGTTATGGAAGGGGTGATTTGACTCGTGTTGTCGGTTGAGCGAGAAAAGTACGGCATCCGCATTAAAGGGCGTACCGTCATGAAATTTGACGCCTTTGCGGAGGTGGAATGTCCACGTCAACCCATCTTTCGACGACTCCCATGATTCGGCCAACGCAGGCTCAACTTCCGTGCTTTCGTCCTTGTATCGTATCAGCGTATCGTAGATATTTTCGCATACCTTGAAGGATTCTCCGTCCTCCTCATGGGCAGGATCGAGCCCGACGGAATCGCCACCCCGACCGAAAATTAATGTTCCACCAATGACAGGGTTGACATCGGCGGAATACACTGGAAAAGTTAAACACAACAAAATAGCAACAGCAAGTCTTTCTATGTTAAAGTTCATTCAAGTACCTCCGGTTGATTCAATGGTCTACTCGGCTTCGCAACGGGCAGGCTGCCCGCTCTACGTGCTAACTGAAAAACTCGTGAACATAATTTTGATTTCATATCGTCCTTCTATACGCCAAATTGCTTCAGGCTGCGTAAACACTGCGTCCAGCCCCATAGTAGGAATCATAAACGTGCTGATAGACAATCTCACACTTCTGATCGTACAGCTCTTGCGTGTAACTTTCTGGGAGTTCATCAAGAATCTGTTCAACAGTGAGCTTGACTGTTGCTCGTAATCGTTGTTGTTTGCGCCAATCGAGAACTAGCTTCTCCCGTTTTAGTGTTTCAAGCAGTTTCTGAGCAACGGTTTTTACTTCGTTCCTTTCAGATTCGGTCAGGTCTAGCTCTGGTCGAGTCAAGAGATCAAACAAGGTCAATTCTTCCTCAGTCAGGTTTTCTGCGATGGTGCGTTGATCTTCTTCGTTGAGTTCACGAGCCAATGCAATAAGCTGCTCGAAGAAGGCATCGACATTGATTGCGGCTTCGTTATACTCAGCGATCATCTGCTCGAATTTCGCCTGATAATCCATTCGGGTTTTGTTGACACGAATCATCTCGGAGAGTTTCTTGTTGATTGTGCCTCTGAGTTTTTCAGTCTCTATCTGTTTATGTCGGGTCTTGAATCGTTCTCTCAACTGGTCAAAATCAATCTGGCTCAAGTCAACAAGTCGGTCAGTCTCGTATCTGCCCCGTTCCTCGATGATGTAACCCGTAGGCGCAATTGATTCATCGAGCAAATTCTCAACCTCTGCCATCACGTCGGAGATATCCGCCGATTCGGTCAAGTTCCTAATTTTCCGGGCAATGATGTTGATGAGTGAACAGATGGAAACAAAGTCATTTGCCGCCGAATCGGGTAGAATCGCCTTGTAGAGCTTAGAGACGTTGCCTGCATGTTCAAGGTAATCTCGTTTGGTATGATCGTTAATCAGTATGCTGTTGAACGCATCATCAATCAGCCCAATGCGTTGTAAGGGTTCAGCAACTTCAATCTTGGCAAGGTCAACGCCTAGATTCATGCAGAACTTTGATACCTTTGCAATCGCCTGTTCCAGCTTCTCGACAAGTTTGGATTTATCCCGAATCGGTCTTCTGCCATCTTCATCAGTGCCTGCGGCATAAATCGCCAATGCCCTTTCAAGGTCACGGAAGACGCCGATATAATCAACGATTAAGCCGTTGACTTTATCCCCAAATACTCGGTTGGCTCTGGCAATGGTCTGCATCAACGTATGGTTGCGTTGTGGCTTATCAAGGTAGATTGTCGAACAGGAAGGCACATCAAAGCCCGTCATCCACATCGCACAGACGAAAACAATACGGAACGGGTCGTCTTCGTCTTTGAACTTCGTATCCAGATCCTCAGTGACCATGCGACCCCGGTGCGGTTTGATGTCCACGCCCTTTTTTTTCAGATCATCAATCTCGTTCTGAGCCTGAGAGACTACCACTGCCATGTCGGTTTCTTGCATGTACCGAATCTTTGCCTGAAGCAAATCTCTCAGTTCGGCTGATATTGTCGCCTCTGATTCCAATCGCAGCCCGTCAAGATACCGTTGCCAGTATTTTTGAACCTTGTCATACATCTTGACCGCAGTGGCTTTGTCGATGGAAATCACCATCGCCTTGCCCTGATAGCCTCTGCCCATGAAATGCGTGACAATATCCTCTGCGATTGTTTCCAATCGGTCGTCTCGTGTGATCAGATGATACTCTCTGGCAAACTCACGTTCAATCTTGGACTCTTGATCGTCGTCGAGTTCAGCCGATTCAAGGATCCGTTCGAGGTCTTCGTTGAGTGTTTCGTTGGTCAGTTGAAGTCTGGGAACTCGGTTCTCGTAGTACAGAGGCACGGTTGCGCCGTCATCAACGGACTGCTTGAAGTCGTAGATCGAGACATAATCTCCGAAAACCTCCTTCGTCTTTTCCTCTCCGGCGATTAACGGCGTGCCGGTGAAGGCGATAAATGCAGCATTGGGTAGGGCTGTTCGCATATTCAACGCCAGTGTATCGTATTGGCTGCGGTGGGCTTCGTCGGTGATTACGATGATGTCTGACCGATCGGAGAGGACAGGGTGTGTTTCGCCTTTAGCTGTGCGAAACTTGTGAATCAAGGTAAAGATGTACCGATGGTCTTCCCGCAAGAGTTGGCGGAGATGTTCGACATCCTCCGCATGGACCTCTTTCTGAGCCACGACACCACTACCACTGGCGAAGTTTTTATAGATCTGGTCGTCTAATTCCGTCCGATCTGTCACAAGAACAAATGTCCAGTTGCCCGCAATCTTTCTCAGTACCTTCTGAGCAAAGAAGATCATCGAGATACTTTTCCCACTTCCCTGTGTATGCCAGAACACACCGAGCTTCCCTTGATTCGATTCGATGTGCCTGAGTGCTTCGATAGTATTGTTTACGCCCAGATACTGATGGTTCTTGGAGAAAATCTTGATGAGCCCTCCCTGTACTTCCATGAACAGTGTGAAATTCTCGATGATGTCCAATAGCCGACGATGGTCACAGACACCTCTCAGGATTGTATCCAGTGAGACTATGCCCTGTTCACCCTCACTGCTGATGCGTTTCCATTCGGCGAAGTGTTCCCAACTGGCGGTCAGGCTACCGACTTTGCTCTCTAATCCGTTGGAGAGAAGGATAAAGGCGTTGTACCAGAACAGGTGGGGAATGGTGTCTTTGTAGTCTCTAACATTGTCGTGATAGGCGGAGTAGATGCTCTCGTCAATGCGTTTGAACTCCATCAGCACCAATGGTAGACCGTTGATAAAGCCGATCAGGTCAGGTCTTCTCAGGTACATCTCGCCAGCAATCCATAACTGAGACGCCAGAAAGAAATCGTTGTTCTCTGGATGTGTCCAATCAATTACCCGAAGGACTTCGACCGTTTCTCCGTCACCATCAGAATCGGTAATCGTGACCTTCACGCCGTCCTTGAGCAGACCGTAGATCTCCCGATTGGCTTCAACTAAACTCATGACCGCACGGGAACGGGTCAGTTCTTCAACTGCCAAGTCAATCGCATCTTTCGGCACATCGGGGTTGAGACGTTCCAATGCGGGACGAAGCCGAGAGGTTAGCACGACTTCGGATTTCGTCTCCCTGTCAAGTGGGCTCCCACCAGCCCCCTCAAACTCATGGAAGCAGTCCATCGTCTCCCACCCCATTTCTGCGAGTAGAGCAATTGCAGGTTGTTCGATAAGTTGGTCTTCACTGTGCGGGTTGAGCATGGTTCACAGTTCCTTTCACGGGTTTTGTGCAAGGAAATCGGCAGCGGTTACAATCGGAATGCCTTGATAACTGCCGAGCGGCAGCAGATGGCGGCGATCGCCGGTAACGATGTGCGTTGCTCCACCAACGACAGCGCATTCTAACACTTTGTCATCATCTGGGTCGGCGTTGATGACTTTCAGCGTGTTGTGAATCCGGACGACATGCACGAAACCGAGAAGATCGGCGATGGTGTTGGTGACAGTGGACGGCGAAAGACAGAGCTTGACCGTTAGCTTCTCTGCTAATTCGTCCAGTAACTCTTGGCAGGTGACAGCCTTAATTCTGCCTTGCCGGGCGAGTTCGACACAGCGATAGGGACGACCACGCCAACCGATCGCAGAAAACAGGATGTTCGTGTCGAAAACGGCTACGGGTTGCATTGGCGATCCTCATGGATAAGGTCGTCAACAAATGCTTCGCGCTCGTCCTCGGTCATCGTGTCCCAATCCAACCCTCGCGAGAAACATAACTGGCGAAGTCGCATCTCGGCTTCATCCAGCCGCTTTTCACGGTCTGTCTCTGCTTCTTCGGCAATCGCAAGTAAGACCGCTCGCTTTTCTTGTGGTGGCATTTGCTTAACAAAATTGATGACCTGATCTGTTGTCGATTCGACGGTCAAATCCTGAACGTCGATGTGGCTTCGCTTGGCGATTTTTTGGAGCCCACCTTGCGCTTCAGCAACAGTGCGGACTGCCAGCAGAAATGCTGCGGTGTCACCATCAGTTTGGTATTCTTCCAGTGCGGTTTGGAGATAGGCAATCGCCTCCTGCCGGTCGGAAAGTTTTTCGATGAGGTAATCGCGATATTTTCTCATTTTTCTCATTGTTGGGACTCCTTGTATTCTTGCCAATAGGCTTTTGCGCGGTTAATGTCTCTAGCTTGCGAGGATTTGTCCCCACCGCAGAGCAACAGGACGATGGTGTTATCCGCTTCACCGAAATAGATTCGATAGCCGGAACCGAATTGGAGACGGAGTTCAAAGACGCCCTCTCCGACCGATCTGTAATCGCCAAAATTGCCGACTTCGAGGCGGTCAAGTCGAGCTTGGATTCGGTTTCGTGTCTTCCGATCTCGAATCGATTCCAACCATTCGGTGAAGGGTTCTTTACCGTTTGGGGCCTGGTAAATTTGTAATTCTCTCGGATGTGTGGCAAACATTGTCGATTTCTCGCTTGTATGTTCAATTCGTGATGATGTCGAGGTCGGATACGTCGAGTTCGCCTGAGATGAGTTTAGGGAGAAGGAGGTCACGGGTTTGGCGGAGGTTTCTGTTGCGGAAGATTAGGTTATGAATTTGGGGAACAATATCTTGAACTAGAGCACTGAAACGTTGAGAGATGGATTTTGGGGGAATCATAACAGGATATTTTACGAGAACCTTCCAATCGGCTCTTGGCATCTTCGTGCCTTGTGAGGTCGCCGTTGCATACTCAACAAAGTGTTCACTGAAAACGCAAGCAAGGGTTCTGGCAAAACATTCAGGCTCTTTGGAACGAATCACGATTGTGTCTGATGAACAAATGCCGTCCAGTGGTGCAACAACAACTTTGTGAAAATATGGGCGAATCTTACCGAAAAGAATTTCACCTTTTTTGAATGCCAACTTTGAACTGTTGATTGAATCAACGATGTCCCAATTTGAAAGGGCGATTGATTTTCGTGGCAGATGTTCTAAGCCCAAATACGGCGTCTCCTGATCTACATCACTTGGTTTCACATTTCGCCTAACTGATTCTGCGATGTCACCAAGTCTCCCAACCTTCCACCCCTCCGGTATCAACCCCAACTCAGACTCCACCATCTTCACGTTCTCATGTCCCGGAAATCGGAAGTGGACAAACCATTCTCGGTAAATAGTCTGCGCCATGTCCTCAAGAATCTTGATGCGTCGGGTGTTGTTCTCGATGAGGTCGTCGTAGGCACTGAGGACGGCGGCGATTTTGCGTTGGGTGGGGAGAGGTGGAAGTGGAATTTCAAAGTTACCAATAATCTCTTTCGTAAGAGCTTCTCTTGTTGCACCACCTTGAGCCAGAGTAAGCAATTGGCGTTTATAAACCGGACTGTTTATGCAGTACAGCACGTAGTGCGAATCTACACGGTTAGGATCTACACGCACAAGTGATACGTGCTGATTAACTCTAGCAGGAAGAAGGTGTTCAGGAACTATACAGCATCGAGCCACAGATGCCCCAGTGATATTAAGCAGAATGTCTTTGGGTTCGACGATAACCCTAGCAAGTCTTGTTTCCGATGCCTGCTTTTCCGTGATGAATGCCAAACCTTCATAACTGAACTCGAAATCGTAGACATTTAAGCTACGAATCAGTGTCATTCCTTCGGTTTTGTATGAGTTCTTACCCCCTCTTGGAGTTGCACCACTGCCAATCTTCGTTGTGATATTTTTTAATGGAGTTTTCCAACATTTCCATTAAAGATTTGCTTTGGACCAAATTTCTCTTCAATCGAGATTTAATTTCGTCATTAAGAAGTTTCCTAAGAACCTCCAGAGCAATATTCTTATGTTCCATATTCTTAACTTCCAAAAGGAAATCTTCTGAAAGAATTGATATATCGGGTTTTTTTATTCCGGCAGCATCGAATAGATCAATCACTTTTTCGCTAACAAGTGCTTTATCAATTACCTGCCGGATTGTAGTTTCAATTTCTTCAT
>JADFGN010000361.1 GCA_022567695.1 Candidatus Poribacteria bacterium
AAGCGCGAAAGGTCATCCGACAGCCCGCTGATTTCTGTATCAACTTGCTTCGTTATGGACTTCAGTTTTTTGAAATCCAACCTCTTGAAGAGATGCTCGTTTCTACCATGAAACAGATCAAACGCAGTGGTAGCCCAACTTTCTAAGTTGGCCTTTAAAAGGTTCCAAGATAGAATCTTGGGCTACAATTGGATCGACGATCAATTCGTCAACACGCCCTAGAATTATTGGGAAATTCTATATGCACCCCACTTAGGTGGACTTGGTAACAAGTTGAAATCCCGAAAGGGAACACTGACAAGAGTATGTGGGGAAAAGGCAGTTGACGGCAAATTACCCGAGCCTAGAGGGCTGTCAGCATAAGTTGTATAAGGTAAAAAGCTGTATTGCTTGAAGTCCGAGTTCTAGCGGTTTTATTTGGGTCGGTAGCGAAAGGGTAACGAAACGCTATCTCGAAGAATGCAATCAGGACATGCTCTCGTGATTGTACCCAATTTCTTCGACGCACCTGTGACGAACAGGGTCAAAGAGAACCAAAGGACACGCCTAAGTACAACACATTCTCCGATTTATCATAAAGCATGGGACTATCTAAGTAGGTCATTTGACCTATATGATTGCGGAATCGTCATAGCTTGACAATGTTAAATTAGGCATTGAGAGTGCTTCTGATTTGACTTTGGCTCAGTACTGAGATTATCCTACTGACGTTTTATATCTATAGAAACGAAGGTAGGAAAATGAGTCCGAAGAACAATGAACTTCAGACACCTGAGAAAAATTCTCTATTCGATGAAAAACGCTGGGGATTGCCGGCTGAAGCGGTTGCCGACTTAGCCGAAAGACTTCGTCGCATATGGTCCCGTTTTCGGGCCTGCTTTACGACTCAAACCCGAGATACCAGTGAGCATGCCTTTGTGTATCTTCGTGGGTTACTGACGATGGATCAAAAGCGGAACTACGCTAATATCTCACGGCGAGTGATAGATCCAAAAGAGGATGGACAGAACCTCCAACACTTTATGTCTGATTCTCCATGGAAAGGACAGGCAGTATTTGCGCAGATTCAGACCGAGATTCAACAGCGACCGAAACTCCGCGGAGGCATACTGACTTTAGACGACAGTGGAGACAAACGCGCCGGAACCGAAAGTGCCGGTGTTTCTCGACAATACATTGGGCGTCTGGGTAAAGTCGACCTCGGGCAAGTCGGTGTCTAAAGGATACTACAAAAGCGGTGTCTGGATACTGGTCGATGCAGATCTTTATTTGCCGGAAGTCTGGTTTTCTAAAGAGGTCACTGAGCTTCAGAAACGATGGCATAACTAAATTTCTCTATTAAAGTAGATATTTTAAACCACAGGACCCGCATGATAACTGATTTCTTGCGGGAACTTATTCCCGAAAATTAGTTATTCCCGAAAATCGCACTTTTGCCACCAAAACCGAGTTGGGACTACAGATGATTGAACGGTCCCGAGCCAACGGCTTGCCGTTTGAGGTGGTCTGTTGTGACAATTGGTACGGTCGAGACAGCTCCTTCCGGGCTGAATTGGCTCGCTTGGGGGCCAGTCTGGACGGTCACTGAAGACGGAACGGTTATTCAGGAGAGACTTTTCATCTGGCGTCAACCCGATGGCCAATTCCGTTTCTCCTTGACCCAGTTGGCATACTGGCGGGCGGGACGCTACTTTGTGGAACGCACCTTCCAGGATGCCAAAACCGAATGTGGTTGGGACGAACTGGTGGCACGGAAGTTTCGCGCGTTTATGCATCATACCGCCCTTGACGCCTTGGCGCTATGGTTTATGGCCGAAACCAAGCTCGACTTTCTAAAACTGCATCCCCGTGATGAGACGTTAATCAGCCAATTGGAACTTGAACAATTGCCTGCCCTTTCAATCGCCAACATCCGGGAAATGTTGAAGGCGGTTCTTCCTCTGAAGCAATTGACGCCAGAACAGGCGGTGGCTTTGGTGGTCAAACATCTGGTGGCTCGGGCTTCAGTTACCCGCTGTCGGTTAAAGAAGCAGCAACGAGTTTCCCAACAAGGACGCTCACCATAAAACAATATCGTTTCCTGTTGAAAATGAGCTAAGCGGTGATTGCTGTCGATGTCGAGATCGGGTATCAGCCAGAGAAGTCGTCTGCGGCCGTAACGAGTTGAATAATCGACCGACAATGAGATACCATCGACTCACAGAAGACCATTCTGTCTGGAGATCCTGCCACAACAGAAAATCTCCGAAAAATCAAATCCGTCAGCCGATTGACAGATTCTCAGAGATTCAACACCTATCGGTTTTTTCTCATCTGATGAGAAAACCGAGTCTATCGACCAAAATTCAAAACATCGGCCAGGTCATCTGATTATTGATGCAAAGTCAAGTCAGAAACACTCTTACATGCCTAATTTAACATTGTCAAGTTACTCAAAAAGTTCGAGAAAACTCAACGCGAATTGTTGCAACAATTCGTTTTCGCCGAGTCGTGCCGTCTTGAACAAACCGATGCCCTTTTTCAACTCGTTGAGCAGTTTCTCAGAAAAAATCGCATTCTCCGACCGGCGACGTCGGCGCTTGAACGAATCATCGGTGAACAACGCGCGCAAGCTAGACGACACATTTTCTCCAAAATTACCGCGGCTTTGCCACAAACCGTGATTCAGAAACTAGATGCCTTACTTTTAGTTAGGGATTCTTCTGTCTCTGCTCTCGAGCAACTCAAAGACCCTCCGGGGAAAGTCGCTACCACAGCGATGAATCGACTCACCGATAAGCTGGCTCGCATTTCTTCAACGGGCGTATTAGAAGTTGACCTTTCCTGGCTCAATAACAATTACCAACGATCTTTAGCGTCATATGTCAGAACATGCAGTGCTCATCGACTTCGAGAAGTTGAACCGCCCCACCGTTATGGGGCAATGGTCTGTTTCTTGTGGCAAACTTATGCCGATACGGTTGACTTTATCATTGATATGCATGCCAAATTGATGAACAAAGTCGAAAAACAGGCAAAATCGGCGTTCGATGTTGAACTTTTACAACGGCGGGTATCCATTAACGAATCTCTGTCGATGTTTATCACCGTTGGAGGTGTGGTTTTAGATGGAGCGGTCAATGATGAAAACGTTCGTTCGACGATTTTCAGCCAAGTTAACAAAGAAGATTTGGCCAAACAGATAAAGCAACTTGCGGATTGGGAAAAGGAAAAGCCCAACCATGTGTTTCAGTGCGTGGTTTCACAGTTTCCTTACCTTCGGAAATTCTCACCGGCATTTATCAAACATCTTGAGTTTTCTAGTCCACAAAAGAGCCATGCCTCATTGGTCGATGCCACACGCCTTCTCAAAGAAATGAACTCTGCTGGCAAACGGAAACTTCCAGAGGCGCCGCCAGTTTCTTTCATCCCAAAAAAACTCCGTGGGTTGGTTTTCAACGAGGATGGAATCGATAAGCATGCTTGGGAATGTGCCTTGATGACAAAGGTTCGCGACGAGATTAAATCGGGGAATCTGACGGTCAAAAATAGTAAGCGATTTGGCCCTTTTGACCGATTCTTTATTTCAAAAGTCAAGTGGGAGTCGATGCGGGAGGAATTCTTCGGGCAGTCTGGACTTCCGGTTTCTGGCAAAAAAGCCGCGAGGTATCTCACCGATCGGCTAAACGGGGCCTATGACCGATTTCTCGCTTCACTGCCTCAAAACACCTACGCCAAAGTTGATGGGGTGAAATGGCATCTATCTGTCGATAGCGCCGAGCCCCTTTCGAAAACGAAGGAAACCAAATTGGAGCAACTCAAGGATTGGCTGGGTAAACATCAGCGCCATATCAAACTGCCCCAGTTACTGATTGAAGTGGATAATGAGTTGCAATTCACCCGTCATTTTCTCCCACCCGCCCAAAATCAAAGTCGTCCTCAAGATGAAATTGCGGCGATTATCGCGGCGGTGATGGCTCATGGATGTAATGTCGGTCCCGATACGATGGCTTCTATCACACCGGGAATTAGCTACTGGCAACTGAAACGGATTACCGATTGGCAACTGACCGACGAGATACAACGAAGCGCATTGGCTGACGTTGTCAATGCAATTGTGCGTCTTGACATCACGTCGGCTTGGGGGGAAGGGAAAACCAGTTCAAGCGATGGGCAACGATTTGCTTTTCGGAGGAAGGTCCTCCAGCAAAACTACAGTTACAAGTTCAATGATTATGCGTTAGAGTTCTATTCGTTCGTTGCCGACAACTACGCCCCGTTTTACAGCGTTCCGATCGAATGCAACGAGCGAGATGCTCCCTACGTCCTTGATGGTCTGCTTTATAATGAAAGCGACCTTGAATTAGAAGAACACTACACCGATACCCATGGCTATACCGAGATTAACTTCGCGGCATTTGCCATGCTTGGCAAACGATTCTGTCCCCGCATTCGCAAACTTTCCCGTCAACGCATCTATCGAATCGACACTCATTATGATTATGGAGCGATTGGGCCCCTTGTCAGCCAACGCGATCGCCAAATAAAGATGGACCCAATTGTTGAACAATGGGATCGCATGGCCCAATTTTACGCCACACTCTCTAGTGGTCATACTACAGCCAGTGTGGCACTTAAGCGATTGAATTCGATGAGTCGAAAAAACCGATTCTATTTTGCCAATCGCGAACTGGGACGAATCTTCAAAACGGAGTTCATCTTGGATTATATGTCGCAGCCGCCTTTACGCCGCCAAATTCGACGTGGCTTACTGAAAGGAGATCAGCTCCATTCATTGGCTCGGGATGTGGCATATGGAAAGCGGGGGAGAATCACCAAACGCGATTTTTATGAATTGATGAAAACGTGCAGTTGCCTCACGCTGATTCTCGCCTGTATTGTTTACTGGCAGGCAAAAGAGATTGGGCGAGTCATCGCCGAATGTGATCCACAAAGAAGTGGAATTGATATTTCCCTATTGGAGCATGTCAGTCCCGTCGAATGGGAGAATGTGGTGCTCTACGGCGAGTACTTCATTGACCAGAACTTGATTCAATGAACAGACAAAGATTAGCGTGTCAAGGTGTCTCTCGTTTTCTCGTTTTCTCGTTTTCCCGTTTTCAAAACCGCCACTCATACTCTTATCAGTCCATTTGGCTTAGGGTATAAATTTACACCAATCTGGATGTTGTTGGCGAATTCTCAGAAGCCTGTGTAAAAGGTGAATGGTGAGTGGTGGAATGGTCAAACCGCCTTGATTTTCTCTTCCGCTAATTTTGTGTTGAACCTCAAAGAGAATTGTGTCATCCTAGTCTCTAACCTCATCGGTTACAAAATTGAGGTGAAAGAGGTGGAGTTAAGATGACTGATTTCCAGGAAAGTTATTATCCTCTAGACCGTTTTGAACTCTATAACCTCGCTAGAAAGTATCGGCAAAAGGTCTACAAGCTGATTAACTAATTTTCAATAAAAAACTATACATTCCTGATTCGTCAATGGTAGCATTGATGCGGGTTTTTCTAATCTTCAATCTTCAATCTTCAATCGAAAATTAGTTAAGAAACTTCCCAAAGAGGAAAAATACAGTTTAGATCCTCAAATGAGGAAGGCGATTATTTCCGTGACCAACAATATTGCTGAAGGGCATGGCCGATGGTATTATCAAGAAAACATGCGGTTTTGTCGAATCGCAAGAGGATCTATTGAAGAAATCCTTGATGACATCAATATTTGCGTCGATGAAGGTTATGGGAACTTAGAGGAAACCCAACAACTCAAAGCAGAAGGTTACTCATTGATTGCGAAGATCAACAGCTACATATCCTACCTTCGCAAATGCAAACAAGGGGAGGAAAATCGTGGATAAAAAGAAGAATGTAATCTACTCAAATCCACCCCGCAACGTGAGAAACTCCGGAGGTTTTAATGTCACTCAACCCCAAAGCCATTGAACCGATTCCCAAAGAAACCGCAAAAGTCGCTCGTGAAGCCTTTCCCAACGGCAATCCCTACATGAAAATGCGCGATGAGTTGGGCGTTTTCTTTTCCGACAAACAGTTCACCCAACTGTTTTCTTCACGAGGGCAACCCGCGCTTTGTCCCTGGCGATTGGCGTTAGTGACAATCATGCAATTTGCTGAGAACTTAACCGACCGGCAAGCCGCTGATGCGGTAAGAAGTCGTATTGATTGGAAATACGCGCTCGGTCTAAAGCTAACTGACCCCGGCTTCAACTATTCAGTACTAAGTGAGTTTCGAGGACGCCTTGTCGAAGGAGAAGCCAATCATCTACTTTTTGAAAAGATGCTACAAAGATTCTCGGAGCGAGGTTTATTAAAAGCCCAAGGCCAGCAGAGAACCGATTCCACCTATGTGCTGGCGGCTATCCGGACGTTAACTCGCTTGGAGTTGGCCACAGAAACGTTGACTCATACGCTCAATGTTCTAGCAACCGTTGTCCCAGACTGGTTAAAAAGCTGGGTTGATAGTGATTGGTTCACCAAATACGAAAGACAACTCGACGAGTACCGTCTGCCTCAAAAAAAAAAAGAACGCGAAATTTTTGCCCAAACTGTCGGAACTGACGGCCACAATCTGCTTGATGTGATTTACGGCCCAACTGTGCCATCCTTTCTCCGTTCCATCCCTGCTGTAGAAACAATGAGAGCAATATGGGTTCAGCAGTACTACATTGAACATGGAGCGGTTCAATGGCGAGACAAAGGCAATCTGCCAGCATCGGCATCGATGATTTCCTCACCCCATGATACTGATGCTCGTTACTCCAGTAAGCGGAGTACCACATGGGTCGGTTACAAAGTACATCTGACGGAAACTTGTGATGAGGATTCTCCGCATCTTATCACCAATGTTCAGACAACTCCCTCCACTGATGGTGATAGCAGCGTTTTCCCGAAAATCCATCAACAATTAGAGATCTCAAAGCTTTTGCCCAAAGAACATTTGGCGGATATGGGCTACGGATCTACAGATTTACTTCGTTTAAGCCAAAGCAACTATGGAATCGAGATGATTTGCCCAATGCGTCCTGACAACAGTTGGCAAGCTCGGACCAAAGGGGCCTTTGACATGACTCGCTTTAACATTGACTGGGAAAATCAGAAGGTCATCTGCCCAGAAGGTAAAGAAAACATCTATTGGAAAAATACCAAATGGTATGACAAGCGAAAGATCTTAGTCAAGTTTGATTCGGCTGACTGTAGTGAATGTCCATCAAAACACTGCTGCACTCGCTCTCGATTCGAACATCGGGAGTTGAGTTTTTCGCCACAGGAAGAATACCTTGTTCTGCAAACCGCTCGTCTCAGGCAAAAAACCGATGAATTCAAAGAACGCTATGCCAAGCGAGCGGGTATTGAGGGAACTATATCCCAAAGCGTTTTCGCCCTCGGCATGCGTCGATGTCGTTATCGGGGATTAGAAAAAACTCACCTCCAACACGTCCTAACCGCCTGCGCGATTAACCTTCGGCGGAGTGTCGATTGGCTTCTTGACAAACCGCGACAACAAACCCGGAAATCTCGTTTTGCCCTTCTGGCAGCATGACCACTCTACTACTCCACCACTCACTGGTGGAGGCTACCATACTACTCCACCACTCACTGGTGGAGGCTACCATGACGAATTCGCCAACAGCATCAATCTGCCTGCTACCTGATGAAGAGGATCTCCCGGATGCCGTTCTAACGAAAGGTAGAGAAATCGCTCATCTTGACAGACTCTATTTTGAATGCAATGATTTTGACAGAGCCGGTGATGCCATCCTCGAACGTCAC
>JADFGN010000362.1 GCA_022567695.1 Candidatus Poribacteria bacterium
ATTCTACCATTCACCACTCACCCATTATTACTGGATCTCTCGATTTCGCCAACAGGGTCATAGTTCCATGCTACCCGCTAAAAAATGAAAACCTCACGCAACCTTAATCTATGCGACGGAAGATGACCAAGACAAAGGCGATGCTGATTTGACCAATTATCAGACTCTTGACGACGCAAGCCTTGAGGACATACTTGACCGTCCAGAGGATTACCTGCAGGGTGCGACAAGCTATTTCTTTTATGACCTGTTCGCCTGGAAAAACGACGGACAGCCCGTGCATTCCATCAACTTGCTGCGAGAAACACATGTCAAGGATTTATCCGATGACGAGGAAAGTCCGATCCAGACCCACATCGCCTACTCCGACGGTTTTGGTCGAGTGCTGCAAAACAAGGTCAAAGTTGATTCAGGCGAAGTGTTTTTACGGGATACTGATGGCGAATTGAGTCGAGACACAGATGGGAATTTGGTGGAGGGGCAGACGGATAACCGCTGGCTGATATCCGGCAGAACCGTCTACAACAACAAAGCCAAGCCGGTCAAGCAGTACGAGCCGTTTTACAGTTCAACGGCGTATTATGAACCGGAAACCGAACTGACGGAGTACGGTGTCACGCCGATTCTCCATTATGACCCGTTACTGCGCGTTATCCAGATTGACACGCCCAACGGGTTTTTCTCAAAGGTCGAGTTCACGCCTTGGGTGGAAAAACACTACGATGAGAACGATACCGTAACAGATTCGGAATTCTATCAGACGCCCGATTTAGATGAAGACGAGCAAGACGCTCTTGACAAAGCTGCCCAACACGATGACACCCCCGAAGAACAGGTGCTGGATAATCAAGGCAGGCCCTTCCTCGTCATCCAGATCCAAGACGATCGGGGATTTCTAAAAACCCAGCACACGCTCGATATTGAGGGTGATGAACTCTCCAGCACTGATCCACGCCTTTACGAGCGGAGTGCAGAAACGGGACGAACCATCACAATTTCGAGCACGTCTACGATATGACGAAAAAAAAAGTAGAGCATGCTGCCAGCTTGTTCTCTTATCGGTGCGGCGTGGCAACGGGCTGGCTAGCTGCTCTACGTGCTAACTGAAAAACTTGTGTGCTAAGACTTTTGCAATCTCATCCACGCCGACAGCGTGTCGATCCGATGTAAAAACTGGACAAATCCATCATGATAATTGTCAAATTCATCGCTGGCAACAACCTCGAAGGCGGCATTTTTGACCACCACCTCAAAAGAGACGGAACAGACATCTGATACCGAAGATGCTATCCGAGCCAGTTGAATCAGGTCTTCATGCATCTGTTGACCAACGCCACTCACTTTAGCTTTGGTTCCCTATTTGTACATAATCTTTGACGATAACTAATTTTCGTGAATAAGTTCCCGCAAGAAATCAGTTATCATGCGGGTCCCGTGGTTTAAAATATATACTTTAATAGAGAAATTTAGTTATTAGTAAAATCTTTCGCAAAAGCGAAACTCACGAGTAGGAGGACAAGATGCAAATTTCGGACGAATTACGACAATCGGTCATTCGCTCGTTGCCTGAACTTTCTGAGATCAGCGACGAATCCCTACGTAATCAGGTTATTGATGCGTGGGCATACAGCTTGGGACATAGTTCATTTAAGTCCATTGACGAGATTCGGGCGTCGGGCAATCCCGATACGCCAAAGCTCAAGTCAGGCACACAGACAGACCACATCCGTGGCGTCACTCAATTGGCGATTGCGATAGCAGACTCGCTCGCAAACCAGTTTCCTAAGTTACCGATCAATCGCGACATGCTTGTGGCATGTGCGCTGTGTCATGATGTGGGCAAGCCGTTCGAATTTGATCCCAAAAATCAGGAGCGTTGGCGCGACAATCCCGCAGCATCGGGTTTCCCTGCGATTAGACACACACAATACGGTACGCATGTGTGCTTGACAATCGGTTTGCCCGAAGAGGTTTGCCACGCCGCAGGATGTCATTCCGGTGAAGGCGAACTGGTCGAGCGGTCTTTGCATGTAACCATCGTGCACCACGCCGATTACGCTTTTTGGGCTTCAATGAAAGTGGGAGGCCAACTGGCAATCTAATTGGTAGCCGGATTCGCAAGTTGCTTTGAATCCCGTGAAACGGGGAATTCGGGCGGGATGCGAAGAACCCGAACTTTGGCACGCCCCGCCATGCGGGATGTAAACACCTGCCCTCGCGTAGCGGGGTTCGGCTACATGTCAAAACTTACCTGACAGTGCAGTGCGGTATTTTCATTCAGGAATGGCATAACTCACTTCTTTTTTAGGCTTCATCCAAATTCCGTTTTTCCCATCCACCTTCGCCGTAGAGGTCTAGAAAATGCGACTCATCGTATGGGTATTTTGCCATCTCCGCCTCGTTGAGGTCTAGCCCCAATCCGGGGCGATCGGGAATGAGGACATAGCCATCTTTAATTTCGATCGGATAATCAACAATCCTTTCGGCGAAGGGGGTTGCGAAATCCTCGAAGACTTCTTGAATTATCACGTTGGGGGTCGAAGCATCGATATGCAAGCACGCGGCAGAACAGACCGGCCCCTGTGCGTTGTGCGGCGCAATCGAGACATGATGGGCTTGTGCAATCGCGCAGATCTTTTTCATCTCCGTGATGCCGCCCGCGGGAATGGGATCGGGCTGAATCACTTGCGCGGCTCTTCGATTCAAGAGTGTAAGGAACGCTTCCTTACCCGACAATCCTTCGCCAGCAGCAATCGGAATAGTCAGCTTTGATGCGATTTCTGCAAGGTCGTCGATCTGTGTTGAACGTACAGGTTCCTCAAACCATCCTGGATTGAACGGCTCCAGCATTCGCCCAATTTTGACGCCCAATAGCGGATCGAAACGTCCGTGCCCCTCGATGAGCAGCTCGACATTGGGGCCGACCGCTTCATGTACGGCGGCGACGATTTCGATCGACAGTTCAATCTCGTTGGCATCCATCCTTCCGTAGGCACTGCCGAATGGATCGAACTTCAGTGCGGTGTAGCCTTTCTCGACAACTGCCTTCGCGCGTTCAGCAAAAGCTTCTGGCACGCGGTCTACCTGATACCAACCGTTGGCGTAAGCACGAACGCGCTCGCGGTACTTCCCACCGATGAGTTGATAAACTGGTAATCCCACCGTTTTCCCGATGATATCCCAGCACGCCATATCCACCGCCGCTTTGACATACGGAGGCGCACTTGACTTCGTTAATTCTTCATAGATCTCCTCGGTATGAAAGGGATTGCGTCCCAGGTAGTATCGCCGCATTTCAACTACAGCAGTTTCAGCCGTTTTTGCCTTCCGATGGCTTGTCGCCTCACCGACTCCGTAAACCCCTTCATCGGTATGAAGCTTGATGAAAACCCAGTTCTTCCATGGATTTCCAACGATGAAGGTTTGCACATCAGTAATTTTCATGTTTTGAACTCCATAAATTTTCGTTCACAAGCAATTTTGAATCAACCTAGAGGTGCTAAATTCTGTCGAATAATGTATTATATTGACTTATCTTGATCTGGAGGTACTTAAAAAAGTCTAAATCGTTATGCAAACTGCTTCCACGGACGCGCCAGAATATCCTAAGCTAAAGAAAAAAGATAAAGAGCGCGAACAGAGATACAACTTTCGGATTGCCCTTTTTCAGGGCGTACTGATGAGCATCTCCTTCGCATTTACAAATTCCTCAACCGTACTTTCCACTTTTATTTACACGCTCACTCGAAATAATGTTCTTGTCGGCTTGACAGGTGCGCTTATGATGGCGGGTTGGACGTGGCCCCAATTGCTAATCTCAAACTTACTCGAACATCGCCCGCGTAAACTCCCCTTCTATGTCCTCGGCATGAGTGGTCGCGTTTTCGCTTGGCTCGCGATCACGCTTTCAACGGTTTTTATCGCATCCCAAAATTATAACTTACTTGCAATCAGCTTTCTAATCTTTTACTTTTGCGCGACTTCGTCAATGGGTGTATCGACCATTCCGTACATGGATATTATTTCCAAAGCCATCGAACCTCAAAGACGCGCGCGATTTTTCAGTTTGCGTCAACTTATCGGTCTTTCGTTCGAATTTCTCATCGGTCTATTCTTTATCAAACATATTCTGAGCGATAAGTCAGGATTTACATTTCCCAACAATTACGCGGTACTGTTCGGCTGCACTGTGCTCTCAGTTATCGGATCGTTTGCTGTGTTCCTGTGGATTCGTGAACCCATCCATCCGGTTCGAAGCAGACGTAGACCGATATGGGAACACATCAAACAGGGACCACATTTTCTGAAAACAGATAAACACTATCGTCGATTCATACTGTTTCGCGTCTGTAGTCATTTCGGCGGTATATCTTCACCTTTTTACGCACCTTATGCGCTTCAAAGATTTGAAGTTTCGGAGTCAATCGTGGGGCTATTTGTCGCAACGATCGCAATAAGTGGAGTCATTTCAAATTTTTGGTGGGGGCATATCGGTGAGAAATATGGGACAAGCCGCATCCTCAAGATAACGGCGGGACTCTTTTGTGTCCCACCACTCGTCGCAATTACTGCGGGATTTCTACCACCCGGCTTACAACTTCCATGCTATTTTCTCGCATTCGCAATTGGCGGGATTACAACGAGTGGGTCAATGGTCGGCTTCATGACGTACATGCTCAACATCTCGCCGAGTCTAAACCGTCCGACTTACATCGGTTTTATGAACACGATTCTTTTTCCAGTGAGTTTTGTTCCTGTGCTTGGAGGCGTATTAGTCTCCTTGATTACCTACGAGGGTGTTTTTGCAATCTCAATAGGAATGGGAATTCTCGCGTTCTTCATGGCAATGCGATTGGAAGAGATCATCCGTTCAGATGAAGAAATTGTGTAAGTGTTAAAATTATAGAATTGCCATTTGTCAAACCATTACCATATTCGGAGGGAAAGTGCGATGGAACTATATCTAATTCGTCACGGGCAATCTACCAACAATAGAGGTGACTCTCGTGTCGCAGACCCACCGTTGACCGAGTTGGCCGAAGAACAGGCCCGACGGGCAGGTGAATCTCTCAGAAATGAAGGCATCACCCGGCTCTATTGCAGCCCGATGTTGAGAGCCTTGCAGACTGCAATAATCATCGGCGATAGCCTTGGTCTTGTGCCACACGTCTTCGTTGGACTCCATGAGATAGGCGGCGTCTTTGAAGACCGCGAGGAAGGAGGTGTACATTTGCCCGGATTAACCCGATCTGAAATGCGCGAGGTCTGTCCCAACGTTGTTTTACCCGACGATGTCACTGATAACGGCTGGTGGTTTAGCGAGTGGATGGACTTCGAGAAAATCATGCAATTGTCATATCAAAACGGATTGGCTTTTATCGAACACTTGAAAGCCAATCACCTTGGCTCCGATGAACGAATCGCGGCTGTTTCGCACGGTGGCTCCGGATCGAAATTTCTTGAAGCACTTTTCGGCTTGCCGGATATTAGCTATACGCGCTTTGCACAGCACAATACAGCCGTAAGCAAGATCGTCATGACGGAAGAAAGAACGCAGTTGCGTTATCTGAACAGAACCGATCATCTGCCGAAAGAGAGCGTAACGTAGAAGCTAAAGCCAATTACCTTGAATGCCGTTGACTATGGCATTCTGGAGCAACATTAACGTGGTTACGCATTTTGTTAGGGGGAAGTACAATGACATCAATACCAACCACAGGCAGACGAGTGGTTGTTCATCCCGAAAACAGAGTTGGGGTTGAAAACTTTGACATCCGCCCACCTGGACAGGGAGAAGTGCTAATCGAGACGGTCAGCACGCTAATCAGCGCAGGAACAGAACTCGGCACACAAGAACAACAGCGAACACATACCTTTACACCCGGTTACTCAAACACCGGGCGAATAATTGCAGTTGGGGAAGGGGTTGAGTACGAGATCGGGGCGCGAGTGCTATCATTGGGTAGTCACGCCAGTCACGTCACCGTGTCCGCGGCTCCGCCATCGCTTGCAAAGCTCCCCGATAGCGTTTCCTTTGATGATGGAACTTACGGTGTGCTAGGGAGTGTATCGATGCACGGCGTCCGAAAAGCGCGGATGCAATTGGGTGAGTTTGTCGCAATTACCGGGATGGGGGCTGTTGGTCAATTGGCATTGCAACTCGCGGCACAAACAGGTTGCGAATTGTTAATTGCCATCGATCTAATCGACCGACGGCTAGAGGTGGCAAAGGCGTCGAGAGCCACTCATGTCCTGAACCCGAGCCGATGTGACCTGCGAGAGGAAGTTGCCCAAATTACTGACGGGCGTGGCTTGGATGTAATTATCGAAGCTTCAGGCTATCCCGACGTGTTGCCAATAGCGTTCGACATGGCGCGAATCGGTGGGCGGATTATGGCTTTGGGTTCGATTTGGCATCGCAAAGTGGAGGTAGACTTCATGCCATTTCACGAGAAAGAACTTACGCTCATCGGGTGTCATCAACCGAAATGTCCAACCGTCGCGACGCCAGCTTTTCCGTGGACGCAACAGTATAATCGCCGCCAAATCTTGAAGATGATTGAAAACGGTGAATTGAATGTGGAGCGTTTGACGACGCATCGAATGCCTCACGCGGAAGCGGATGAGGCGTATCGGTTGCTGCGCGATGAACGGGATAAATCTCTAGGGATTATACTGTCATGGTGAGTTTCAATTGCCAACGCAAAGGCGTGGACATTGTGCTACGCCCACTTAATCTTTTTTAAAGCCGATAAAATGTATGCGCATTTTCAAAGAGAATCTTACGTGCAAGTGAGTCGGATAGTCCCGCCGGAAACGCTTCATCGGGCGTATCGAAATGCCAATGTGGGTAATCCGTCGAAAACATCAGAAGTTCCTCTGAGCCGAGTTGGTCAATAATCTGAAGCAGATGTTGAGGATTTGGCGGCGCATCAATTGGCTGAAGCGTTAGACGAATATGCTCCCGAACGTATGCCGATAACGGGCGTTTGACCCACGGTGTATTATGTCGCAGTCCTCTCCACTCCTTATCTATCCGCCACATAAGTGCTGGTAGCCATGTGAAGCCGCCCTCAATCAATGCAACTCTGAGATCGGGAAATCGATCAAAAACACCTTCGATGACCAAACTGATAACCTGCGATTGAAAAATTTGCGCCATCCCGGCATATTCTTCCAGATAGGTTGAGGGCCAGCCGACAGGCGTTGGTGGATGGCCCGGTGCGCCGCCGAAATGAATACCAACCACAAGGTTGTTGCGTGTCGCAGCTTCGTAAATCGGATGGTAACGTCTATTGCCGTAAGGTGCTTGCGAACGTACCGGCAGCATCACCTGCACAAACCCGGAGTGATCTCCAATCCGCTCGATCTCTCGCGCTGCCAACTCTGGAATCTGGCTCGGAACAACCAACGAGGCTCTCAAGCGTGGTTCCGGCTCCAGCCAATGCTCGATCTGCCAGTCGTTAATTGCGGAAGCGAGGGCGGCGGCTAAGTCTGGATTATGCACGCTCTGCACACGATACGCACAGGTCAGAATACCGTACTCGACTTCCCAGGCGTCCAGCACCTGCTCCTGTATCAGTTCTAAATCAGAACCCGGCGGATTCCCTGAAGACGGCGTTGTATAACGTTGTGCTGAAGTTACAGCCCCCTTTGGGTAGTCGTTTGCATCCGGTCCCCTGAAAGCGGATTCGCTACAGTAGTCACACCAGTAGTCGGGTAGGTATGGATAGAGTGTTTCCAATGAAGGCAGTTCGTTGTGGATG
>JADFGN010000017.1 GCA_022567695.1 Candidatus Poribacteria bacterium
CCTCTCCCCCGGCCCCTCTCCTGCGAGGAGAGGGGAGATACTCCCCCTTCCCTCTTTCCCCCCTCTCTGTTTCGGAGAGGGGCCGGGGGAGAGGTTAAGAAGGGGGCCGGGGGGTTAGGTCTGATTGCATTCGGATGATAACTGAAAAACTCGTATTAATCACCACTCCTAAGTTACGACCAGACAAGATAAATCTATTTCAACCTCTGCGATTTAATCTTCCCCCAAGTGGTCGTAAATTTGTCTTGGGGTTCAACCGCTAAAACTGAGGCAAGTTGCTCGAAGTCTGCCTTTTCAAGGGCGGCGCCGTAAACGGCAACTTCGTCAATGAGTCCTTCGAAGTGATGGATGTCTGTCCCCGAACCATCCTCATCATGGAAGACGGTGTTTTGATTCACATAACCGATGCCAATATCATCGCCATGGTTGTGAAGTTGTCCACCCTTTTCCTGAGCGATAAGTTTGCCATCAAGCCACATCTCAAATTTGTCTTTTTCGACCTTGTCTTTCGCATCTCTGATGACCAAGGCAACATGATACCATCTCTTGGATTCAACGTCTGCTGATGGCCATGCACCCGGCCAATTATATTCGGCCCGGTTCCAACCGCCGACATACACCTTACCATCAAAGACATAAAGGACTAAACCTCGAGTTCTTCCACCCTCTTCATAAATGGTCTGTTTCCGATCTTTTATCTTCACATTGTCGGAGTTGAAAAAGGCGACTATCGTTCTGTTTGTCCAAGGCCCGTTTGTTACGTTAATGTCTCCAGAATCAGGGAATTTGAGGCCATCTTTTTTCCCATCAAACCGCAAGGCTTTGCCAACGATACCTTGTTCTCCTTTGGGATTCCCCACATCATTACCGTTGACGTTCTTGCCGGATGAATCTTTACCATTTCCATCTAAGTCCCAGATGGCGGCGGCGGTGGCGGGATCGATTTTAGCATCACTTGAAACGACAAATAGCAAAGCCGCACCTATTAATAAGGCAATGCTCAGGATTAAACAAGAATAGGCTGAAGTGAATCTCGATAAAACGCTATGCATCATTATACTCCTTTCATTTTTTGTAAAGAGGGATTGAATTTTGAGATGCTTAAAGATTGGTTAAAATGGGCCAGAATGAGTTTGTGATTGCCAAAACCTCCATTTTCATTAGGCTTTAAGTTTGCCCCACGCGGTAGCCAGTTTATCCTTGGGCTCGACCGGAAAAAGATCGTTTACATTCTTGCCTGTAACTTTGATCCAGTTAAACGTCGGTGACGCCCCGGCGGCGCCGAGACCGATTCGGCCTTTCGGCGGTTTCTTCATTTTGAAGACATTCTCCTCTTTGAGGTCTTTGCTTTCTGGTGTAGAACTGCCGAATAAAGTAATCTCCGTGCCTTTAATTTCGATTCTGATGTTGTACCACTCATTAGGGTCCAATGGTTTCTTAACGGGTATACCCGGTACAGCATCAACGCCCCAAGCACCACCTTTCGAGGCAATCGGCGTGAATTGGAAAATACGCCACTGGTCGTTTCCAACGCCCGCACCCGCTGACCATACCAAATCGTCGTCTTCATAACCATATATGACAGCGAAGTTTGACCAATTTCCATCTCCCCTGTCTCCACACTGCGCCTCAATCACCATGCCATCCTCAACTTCAATTGGGAGCAAAGTGATCGGGTCCTGGGTGAGTCCGGCTGCACCCGGTGCCGAATACGTACCGTCTTTGAGAATCCAATCCCTGTGAATCACCTCCCAAGTGGCTTCGGTTTTGGCGGGATCGGTAAAGTCATCGATGAATGTGCCAGCAATCCCGAATGATACGCTGAAAGAAATAACTAAAATGACGCATATTGCAAACAAAGTCATGTTTCTCATTGGGACCTCCTTGAAAGATGGCGAAAAGTGAACGGTTGCTTACCGTGTGCCCAATCTACGTCCACGTACTTAATTACCTTAAAGCCTTTATCTTGCCCCAACTCATAGCGAGTTTCCCTTCGGGTTCGACGGAGAATCCTTTAGCGTTAAAGATTTGCAAGTATTCTTTTTCACTAAGACCCCGGTCATACATAACAAATTCATCCATAAGTCCCGTGAACACAAATGTAGGACCTACGCCTCCATCAAAGGCACCCGCTTCTGAACCCACCCCGATGAACCCAAAACGGGCCGCACCAGCTCCGATGACCTTGGCGGGAGCGTTCACCTTCGCGTCTAATTTTCCATCGACATATATCCTTTTTTCTTTACCGTCGAAAGTGGCTGCAACGTGATGCCACTTATCATCAGTAACTTTAGTCTGACCATGCCAATCGTGACAGCAACCACAGCACGTATCAAAAGCGATGAACTCCAGGTTGCCGAGGAAATCATCCCCCGCCGTAAAGCGAAAGAACTCACTTCTATCCCATGAAGCAATCATGCCCCTCATAGGGGTTTTGATCCAGGCAGCTAAGGAAAGCCCATCAATGGGTTTGGTCATTTGATATTTTTTTACTGAAATATAGTTGGGAACACCTCCCGGAAATTCCATCGCATCCCCGACCTTTCCCTTAGCAACCTTTAAGTTGTTTGTTTTGAGCAATCCATCATGCCCATTTCCAGATAGGTCTATAACTGTGTCACCTTTGACAGTGTCTGCGTCATAGCTATAGTAGATAAGCAGACCGTCTTCAATAATCTGGGCTTCGATGATTTTCGCATCGAAGGCAAGAATCGCTATAGAAATCACCATCAAACAGGTAGCAAGCGTGAAAATACGGCGTTTCATCAGTTCATCCTCCTTCCAAAAATGGTGTGACAAGAGAAAAATCAAACTCCGCTCGAACGATGGGCGAATTTTATCAAAAATGCAAAATCCTGTCAAGCAAAAAAAATAATTTTTAGACGCATAATATCTCCAAAGGTTTAGGGGGTTTTATAAACTTCTATTTGTTTCGATGGTTTAATTCTCGAAGAGAGCTGGAGATCTGTTTCTTCTTGAAGAAAGGAAAACGATGCGTAAACAAATAAAGAAAGCATGCCGTAATACATGGAGAGCGGTATTGCGTATAACCTTTCAATGACCACGCCTCCGGATATGACAATCCAGATCGAGCAAGTGGAAATTTCATTTCTCGCAAAAGCCCTAGCTTACAAGAAGCACTCAATTCCTTTCCATCGTTTCTGACGGCCAATTCGGGTACTTTTTTATGCGGAGACTTTTGGCGATATTATGTTTACTACTGCTTGGAATTATCAATCCTGCGCTCCGTGGGGCAGATGATGAAGACCTAACAAACAACCTTCAACTTCCGACTTTCTCCCTCCTCCAAAAAACGGAAACTGTCGTATTCAAAGACCTTCCGAAGCCATTTGTGCTGAAGTATTTGCCAATCCTCCAAAGCAGCGAGCAGGTCACAGCCAATAGGGTACGGCTTGTCAGAGATCTGGATTATCAGATTGACTATCCCGCCGGAACAATCAACTTCCTAAAAGATTTCCCTGCAACTGCGACCATTCGGATAACGTACCAAACCTTGCCTTTCGCCATCAAGAGGCAGTATAAACGAGATCTGTTCCAACAGGGGCAACCCCTCGCCGAGCGACCTTCTGGTATAGCGGTAACTCAAACTCGGCCTGAAGAGACGACGGAAACGCAACCATCCCAGCTTCGGGTCACAGGTACGCAGACGTTTGGGATTTCAGCGGGCAGCAGGCGATCGCTGTCGCAGACTCAAGCGTTGCAGATCAGCATTGATGGTAATGTCTCGGAAAATGTGAGTGTCATTGCCCACCTATCTGATCAAGATCTCCCAATCCAAGGTGGCACGGAAGACCTCGCAGATCTGGATCAGAAACTGATTCAGATTACGAGTCCTAATATCACAGCAACATTTGGCGACTTTGAAGGGTCGCTCGGCAATTCGGAATTCATTTTTTTCCCACGTGCTTTAGAAGGCGTACAGGTTGAAGGTAATTTCAAATGGGGAAAATTCCATCTCATTCCAAGTAGCATTCCGAAGGGACAATCTTCTAGTAAAACGATTCGTGGCGAGGAGGGACGCAGCCAATACCGGATCGATGTCGAGGGGGAATTCATCGTTGTGAAAGCAGGCAGCGAGATCGTTTGGCTCAACGGCGAGCGAATGCGGCCGGGCGAAAATAACGACTACGTCATCCGCGACTACGGCGATCCAATTATCGAATTTACAAACAAGCATCTGATCACCATCAACGACGTGATTCGCGTCGATTTTGAGTTTATTCCCGAAGACCTGGCATATCAGCGGAACTTATATGGGGTGAGTGGATTGTTGAATCTCCCCGGCGACCGCGTGACCATTGGTCTTGCCTACGCCGTTGAGTCAGATCTGAATGACCCCGAAAATGCGTTTATCATCATCGGCGATCAAGAGCTTGAAGAACTCCGACGAAATGAGTTAGATGCCGATGGCGACGGAAGATTGCTCATCGCGCCGAAACGGAGGACTGTCTGGGGAATCGACGGACGCTTAAATCTCAACGATCAAACAACCGTCGAAGCGCAGATTGCCTTCAGTGCGCTTGATGAAAATACCTTTTCCAAGATAGACTCAAAAGTCCTCGGCAACGCATGGAAACTCCTTGCCAATTCATCGGGCGAAAAACTTCAGTTGAGTTTCGATTTTCGATTTCTCGACGCTGACTTCGTTCCCGTTGGTGCATCGAGTGCCAATCGCACCCGCTTCCGTTACGAAGAGCAATATGCTGAGGAAAGATTCGATGACCTGTATTTGCTCGGTACAACTGGTCCATCGCAAGCACCAGATGAAAAATCGCTGGACTTCGACCTCCAGTTTAAGCCACTGAGTTGGTTAAGGCTCAATTCGGGATTAGGCCGAACCGAGGAGAAATTTGACTTAACCTCCCAGCCCTCTTCCCCAATAGAGTCCGAAAACGGGGGTGAGGTCGATGATGTAACAATTCGTGACAATTTCAATTGGGGGTTTGATTTCACCCCATCGAAACTCCCCCGCCTGAGAAGCGATTCCCGAAGAAGTACCTCAAAAGTCAGGGGCACAGATCAGTTTCGCAAGTTGCGCCAGCAGTGGAATTTATCGCAACACCTCCGTCCCTTCAATCTGAATGCAGCCATCGAGCAATTGGAATCGACAGATCTGGATGCCACCGACGGGGTGAATCTCAATCGAAAACGGAACATCTCAACAGGACGAATCGATCTCGCGGATTTTAAATGGGCGACAATCAACACATCCTATTCCCTTGAGGAGGCATTTGAAAAGGAAGCACTACTTACAGTCGATGGCGTCGCATTAGGTTTTTCGGATTGGAAGTTAAGCACAATTGCCCGGACATGGACGGTTGGACTCTTTTCGCAACCGCGAAAATGGGCAAATTTTTCAACGAATATTTCCCGTCGCGTGTTTCAATCTCGCCGGGGGTTGGGATCGGATTCAACGACACAGTTGGCGGATATTACGTTACGCCTCACGCCGTTTAATCGGGCGTTGGACGGGCAGATTACCTACGAACTTGATAAAAAACTCTCAACGCAAAAACGCGAAATTTATTCAAACATCAATCCATTCACAGGCAGAGAGATCCAGCCGGGGGAAGGGGTTTACATCAAAATCGATGACCTTCATTTCAGGGAAGATCGGGAGGAGGGAAATTACATCAAATTCATTCAGAACATCGGTGATAAACCCGTTTCGACAATCGATACAACCTTACGTTTGCGATTTCAACTCCGCCGAATTTTCTCACGCCGGCTAAGCCGAGCCTCATTCCGCACAAGAGGGCAACCGCCTACAGGAGGAGTTGGCGCGAGTGCGTCCGAAACTTCTACACGCCGCAATCCGATGGAGTGGCTGGTGAAAGCCATCCGCGGCCAAATCCTTTTAAGAATTACAGAAGAGCAGGAAGATCCGGATCTTCTCTCCCTTTACCTCTTGCGTGACTTGCAAAATGTGCGCACAGTTTCAGGACGCATCAATCAACGCTATCAACTTGAATTCTCTCCGTCGTCAAAATTTCAACTCAATTTGAAGTTGAACACAATCAGGTCTCTCAACAAGCGAATCAACAATCGAGAACGACAGCGACGTAGCCGGGATTGGGAGATTGGTTTGACGCTGAATCCAACATCTCAGATCTCATTCGGAGCAAGCTGGGAACAACGTCGTGAAAGGGAGCGTTTTAATGAACTCGAGCTCGACGGCAGTCCACCGACACCGATCTCGGACCTCATCCAATTTGAGCGCACAAACGAAATCGACTTTCGCTACAAACTCAGTCGTGCAATGCGGTTTGGCGTTACCGGCGGCTATGAAATTACCTCAGACCTTGAGCAACTGGGTGATGAACCGGAAGCCCAGACGCAAACGCTTTCGATCGAGAATCAAGTGACCTATTCCTTTATCCGCAAAGGAAGGATTGACTTCAATTATCGAATCAGTTATGGAAATAGCAAGGGAGGCATCCCTTTTACGCGGTACAATTTCTACGAAGGAATCAGCCACGAAATCCGAGCGACAGCGGATTACAAAATTCGGAAGGTCACAGACCTACTCCTACGCTTCAACTACCGCTTCCTCTCGACAGAGCAGAAAAAACCGGAGCACCGATTTGAAATGGAGGTGGTGGCTGAGTTGTAGCGACTCGCACCACAAAACTCTTGACAGCGTTCTGTGATTGATATATCATTACATCGAATTCGGACTTTGGAAGGATAAGTTAGGGCTTACGCAGTTGGTCTCATTGATACAAGATTCACCTGCATCTTTGCATGAGGTGTGCTTGTACTTTGATCAGGATTCAAGATACTCGCTAATCCGACTTATCAGGCACTCATTGAGTTAGGCGAGATTTGATGGCTACTGACAACAACGCCACCACAGAACGCACGGAACTGGATCCGGTCTTCAAAGAGGTAATGACTCGAAACTTCGGACAGGTTTCCCTACCCATCGAAACGCAAGTCGAGGTGAGCCGACTTCCACGCACGATGGACGTGCTTGTCGTTCTGTCGCAACCCTCTGACCGGGGAAAAGTCCGGTCATCGACGGCGTTCGACTATTTTCGCGAACACAATCAAATTGAGTTCAAAGGCAAAGAAGACCCGCTGAATCGTGCGGGGTATCGCCTCATCTTGGGGCGGACGAACCTTTATCTCGGCGAAAAGGATCTTTCGGCAACTGATATGACGATGACGATCGTCTCCTCTCGCCAACCGAGAAACGTATTGTACCACTGCCAAGAAGATGTCAAGTGGGAAAGGATCGGCGTTGGGCATTACAAAAGCACCGATCTCCTCTCCGTTCATCTGTTCGTGTGTAATGAGGTTGAGTTCATACCGAAGAATTACCCGTTGCTCCTGTTTGCCGCCTCAAAAGAGAAGTTTCGCCAGTTTGTCGAGCAAATTGTCTCTGAGGACAATACAATCTACATCTATTACGCCTCGCGTGTGGAACCGGAAGTCACAAAGGAGGTCTTAAAAATGGCTGGAAAACAGAGTTTATACGAAAAACAACTTCAGCGGATTGCTGAAAGCATGGGAGAGGACTTGATTCCCTTTTTAAGCGAGGAGGTCGTCAAACGGATTCCTCCTGAAAAGCGCGTCCGTTCCTTGACAGCGGAAGACATCGTTCGTTCCCTTTCGCCGGAAACCAAAGAGGAACTACTGCAACTGTTGAATCCGTCGGACGGAAAACAGAACTAAACGAAACGGAGCAGGCAAAAGATAACCACAGCAGCGCAACCTTATCTCCACTGTGTGGCATGTGATTTTTGGAGCGGCATGTCCGGCTTTCCACCGACGGATTTTACACGGGTCAGGACGGTCAAGTTGCGCAAGAATGTGTAGCTGGCAGGTAACTTCTTGCTCCGTTTGGGTATCACCATCAAACTGATGGGATCGACAATATTGATTCTATCCTTTGCTCGATGAGCGGCTTATGGAATAATGCGAATTGAACGGGTTGCTATTTTTACCCCACAAATGCTTAAATGTCTTCCTTTTACCATATCAACGGCATCGGTGATGTTTACATTCCCACGCAATTTAGAGAGTTCGTCTCTGACAATGCACCGTTGAAACTATTCACAAATGACAATCTTGGGCAACTCGATCGGATTTTCAATTATCTCCGGCGTGGGGGCGTTGCCGTGTTATCTGGTGATTGGGAGCGGATAGCACAAGTAATTGAATACATCGATCGAAAAAAGAAGGAATTGATTCCCCGCTCAACACGACCAAAGGGTAAGCGAACTGTCCGACTCCGACGCTCGAAGGAGCAGGAAATCATAGCCCTGATGTGTTGGGCTGATGAACACAGCAATTTGCAGATTCACCCACCTCCAAATTTGCCATATCTCCTTGAATTGGTTGGTGAAAATCCCGGTGCACACGAAGATCGCCCATTTCTAATTCCTATTGACATACTCCAGAAAATTCAGAACGCTCTCGCAGAAACCTATCCAATTCGCGCCCTTGGCATGGAGTTGACCGCTTCTGAGAACGTCTTGCCGCCGCGTTCTCAAGAAACGATTGAACTTTTCCAGCGAGGCTTGCAGAGTGCCAAAATCCATCTGCCACCTGGTGCAACTGTGCTGGACATGGGCTGTGGGTGTGGGTGTCTGACACTGCTTGCAGCACAGGAATTGAAGGGCAGGCAAGTCAATATTTACGCATCAGATCTCCTGCCCGAAGCTGTGGCGACAACCAAATTAAACCTCCAACGCTTTATTGATTCTCAGCGACAAACTCCACCGCCAATACAGGTAATGCCGCCCGGTGACCTCTTCGATTCGGTGCGATCTCTTCAGACGATTTTCCCCGCCGCGGATGAGGAATTAGAAGGCGTTTTTGATCTCATTATTTTCAATGCGCCCTGGATTGTTTCGCGGGCACGAAATCGGTTGGAAGTTGCGATTCATGACGAACGTCAAGGGACGCTTCGTCGCTTTTTCCAAGAAGCTCCAAAATATCTGAAGGCACAAGGACACCTCCTGCTCGGATACGCAGATGCCTCTGGTCCCAAAGCCATCACCAATCTTGAGGGCATAATCGAAGATGCAGGATTGACCATTGCAAACCGCTTCAAAGAAAGGGTTGCAACTCACCGATCAAAGCGGAAATGGCAAAATATCATGGTTTACGAAATTGTGAAATAACGCAATTGCACACCAAATTCGTAAGTAACGAGGAGACACAAAGATGTTGACTTCCGATTGTTCACGTGACGTTCAGTTACAATTTTTGCGACCCGCTCAACTCGAAATGCGAGCCAAAGAATTCCCGGCGATCTACGTTCCATTTGGTCCCATCGAATGGCACGGCCACCACATGCCTTTGGGGTGCGATGCACTCAAAGCACATGGCATCCTGTGCAAGACAGCCGAGCAATACGGAGGAGTCGTTTATCCGCCCTTCTTTCTCCACGACGGTTGGAACCTTGCCCCACTAACCACTGTCCTCACCGATCTGTTTCAACGGCTCAAAAACACCGGTTTCCGTGTCATCATCGGCGTTTCTGGGCATAATGTCCAGGGCATGATCGATATGATGAATAACGCGCTGGAACCCGTCGTTGAAGATGGGACAGTTCGTGGCATTGGAATTTGGGAAGTATCCTTGAGTCGCAGTGAGGAGTGTAGCACCGATCACGCAGCAAAATGGGAAACTTCTGACATGCTCTTTTTCCATCCGGATCGGGTCGATCTTTCGGCGTTGGGAGAAGGCCCTATGAATCTCGACATGAAGGCACCGTCTGGCATTGGTGGACTCGACCCGCGAGAACACGCCTCCGCTGAAGTTGGTCGGCGTTGTGTAGAACTTGCTTCCGCGGCAATCGGGGAGAAGGCGAAAGAATTGTTGGCATCGCTACCGAAAGAACACCAAGCGTTCAGGAAGCCTGCGATTGAAGTGGAGCATTGGTGGATGGTTTGAGTCAACGGTAGGTACTTCCTCGTTGATAGACGATTGTTTATCCCCAAGCCAGAATGATTTAGGTAGACACGAATTTGAGCATATTAGACCTGACAGGTTTGCCAAACCTGTCAGGTCTACAGACGCCAGATACTTACCATCCACAAACAACTCATGTGTTGGGAAAACGATGAAAGACGAGATTGATGATGTGCAGCAGTCTGAAAATTCACATCTAGATGCTGAAGTCGAAAACGCCGAAATCTACACCGCGTCTCAGTGGCGACTGATGTGGTGGAAATTCCGTAAGCATCGGATGGCGGTATGGGCGAGTATGGTCATCCTGGTGCTCTATGTCATGGCCGTCTTTTGTGAGTTTATAGCACCCTACACGCTGGAACATCGAGACGTTTCCTACGCCTATGCGCCGCCGCAACGGCTACATTTCGTGTCGGACGATGGTTTGCATCTGTGGCCGTTTGTCTATGGAATCAAGGGAGAGCGCCATCCCGTGATGTTGAGGAAGTTTTATCTGGAAGACAAGACGCAGCGTTATCCAATCCGATTGTTTCCGCGGGGTGAACCGTATCAATTCTGGGGACTGTTCAGCATCAACCGGCATCTATTTGGAGTTGATAAGGGAGGCACGCTATTCCTGCTCGGCGCAGATTCAATGGGACGAGATATGCTTTCCCGAATTATTTATGGTTCCCGGATTTCGCTGACGATTGGGCTATTCGGCGTTGGAGTAAGTTTCATTTTGGGGTTAGTAATTGGGGTACTATCTGGCTACTACGGCGGCTGGGTGATAAGCGTGCGAAATCGTGTGTATGGGTGAATCAGCGTCATCGGCACTGCATCGAACACAGATTGATGAAATAGCCAATGGGTTTTCAACTAATGAATGTGAGTTGATTGGGCAGAATCTAATCCAAACTGAAGGAGAAATTACTGATGAAAACCGTTCAGGCAAAGGAGGTATTGAATTAATGCATTCACTGCGTTTTCTTTCGATTTTGCTACTTGTGTGCGTGATAGGAAGTTGTCGTGGCATGGGTGGCAATGCTCCTAAAATCAACACGCCACCCCCACTCGAGGAAACATCGCGTGTGGTGATTGCGCCTTTCGTGACTGAAGAGAAAGCCTATGAACTTGGGCATACCGTCTCCCTTCATCTTGGCACAATCTTTTCTTCGGTTCTAAAAGAGACCGAATGGGCTTATGATGGACAAAAGAACCTTAAACCCGTCACAGACAAAATCAAGGAACTCTCCTTGACGCGGGAAGAAATCTTCGCCAATCCATTGGCGGCGGCAAAAGTTGGCAACGCGCTTGAGGTCGATTTGATTGTCGTTGGGGAGATTAAAAACCTGAAGTTGCACGATAGAGATTATCCTCAGCCGCTGAAACGAGTGGGAAAACAAGCCTATCATGGGATTTCTGGTACAGCGACCTACGTCCGGAGGCGCAAGGGCGCATCTGCAACCGCTCAAGTGAGAGCGATTAATGTGAAAACTGGACATCTGGTTTTTAACGGTACAGTTAAGGGCCATGTTAAGTATTGGTACGCTTGGCAAACCCAGCAGAGAGTTAACATCAGTTTCGTTATTGAAACTGAAATGCTTTGTGACCTTGGTAGACATCTAGCGTCGCGAATTGCTTATATGTTGTACCCGTTGGGCGTGGCTGAAGTCAAAAAGGGAGAGGTTTTGTTAAAACCCAACGTCGAATTATGGTCAGAAAAGGGGTCGCGAGTGAGATTCGACTAGGTTATCCGTACACACGATTTCGCACGCATATGCAGGGATTTTGCAAATGTGGCATCAAATTCAAACGCATTGGCAAGGAGATGAACATATGTTAGCACTGATTCAATGCTTATCAGCTTTCGCAGGGATTGAGCCTCCCGTGGCAAAGACAGATCCTAAAGTGGATACCATTCATGGAGAGGAACGTGTCGATGACTATTTCTGGCTGAGAGATAAATCGAATCCAGAAGTGATCAAATACCTTGAAGCCGAGAATCGATATACCGATGCCCTGATGAAGCATACCGAAGAATTTCAGGAAACACTGTATCAGGAACTCTTGGGAAGAATCAAAGAAACAGATCTCTCTGTACCAGAAAAGATTGATGATTATTTTTACTATACCCGCACCGAAGAGGGAAAACAGTATCCGTTTTATTGTCGAAAGAAAGGGAGTCTGGAGGCGGACGAAGAGATGCTGCTAGATCCGAATGCGCTTGCCAAAGGGCACGAATTTCTAGACATTGGTGACTATAAAGTCAGTCCGAATCATCAATTGCTGGCTTATTCCGCGGATACATCGGGGGCAGAGATTTATTCAATATACGTCAAAAACCTAAATACAGGAGAATTGCTGGACGAGATTCCTGACACCAGTTTCAGTATCCAATGGGCAAACGATAATCATACCCTCTTTTATACGACGTTAGACGACACCAAGCGTCCCTATAAACTTCACAGGCATTGCCTCGGCACTCATCCAAAAGACGACGCCGAAATCTACCATGAAGAGGATGGTTCGTTCTATCTGCACATTTCCAAGACAAGAAGCAAGGCTTACCTGCTGATGGGGTTAGATAGCGTCAATACGTCTGAGATTCACTTTTTGGACGCAGATAAACCGATGGGCGATTTTAAGGTCGTGCATCCACGCGAGGCGGAATTGGAGTATTCCGTTGAACACCACAGCGATAAGTTCTTCATCGTCACGAACGACAACGCTAAGAATTTCAGACTGATGGAGGCATCTATCGATGACCCGGCGAAGGCAAATTGGAAGGAGGTTATCCCGCATCGCGACATTGTCAAGCTTGATGGCGTCAGTGCCTTTCAAAATCACTTGGTGGTTTATGAACGAGAAAGTGGGCTGAAGAAAATCCGTGTTTTCAACCTCACCACGAATGAAGTGCATGAGGTCGATTTCCCTGAACCCGTTTACACCTTTTGGCCAGGAAGTAACCCTGAATTTAATACAAACATCCTTCGCTTTCGTTATACATCACTTGTGACTTCTGAGTCCGTGTTCGATTATGATATGGACGCCAGAACGCGCGAATTAAAAAAGCAGGAGGAAGTTCTCGGCGGATATAATCCTTCCCGTTACGAATCGGAGCGGATTTTCGCCCGCGCGAAGGACGGCACGATGGTTCCCATCTCATTGGTTTACAAAAAGGGGCTTGTGAAAGATGGACGAAATCCGTTGCTCTTACAGGGCTATGGTTCTTACGGTGCCAGCCGCGATCCCAGTTTCTCGTCAAATCGATTAAGCCTGTTAGATCGAGGCTGTGTCGTTGCAATTGCTCACATTCGAGGCGGCGGGGAGATGGGGCGATATTGGTATGAACAGGGGAAACTTCTCCATAAAAAGAACACCTTCACTGACTTTATTACCTGTGCAGAACATCTGATCGCTGAGAAATACACGGCAAGCGATAAATTGGTTATTCAGGGCGGAAGTGCCGGTGGGTTGCTCATGGGGGCAGTCACAAATATGCGTCCAGATCTCTTCCACGCAGTTGTGGCGCATGTACCTTTTGTCGATGTTGTCAACACCATGCTCGATTCTTCAATTCCTTTGACCGTCACGGAGTACGAAGAATGGGGCAACCCCAACGATAAAGTCTACTATGATTACATGCGGACTTATTCTCCCTATGATAACGTCGAAGCCAAAGATTATCCGAATCTGCTGATTATAGCTGGACTCAATGATTCACGGGTACAATATTGGGAACCCGCAAAATGGACAGCAAAACTACGGGCTCTAAAAACGGATGATAATCTCCTTCTGCTCAAAACAGAGATGGGGTCGGGGCATGGTGGCCCTTCTGGTCGGTATGACTATTTGAAAGAGATTACTTTTGAGTATGCCTTTATTCTTGATGTGTTGGCGCTAGCTACCTAAAACTCCTCATTGTACGCAAACAGTGCAGGTGTGCCGCCGGTATGTAGAAAGATCACTGTCTCATCAGAAGAGATTCTGCCCTGACGGATATGATCGATTAGGCCTGCAAATGCCTTGCTTGTGTAGGATGGATCTAGAAAAATCCCCTCTGTTTGTGCAACCAATTTCAAAGCCGCAATGCACTCAGGTGTTACCACCCCATAAGCCTCGCCAACGTAAGCATCTGTGTTTTCCACTTCATCGTCTGCAATCTGCAAATCGAGTTTTAAAATCTCAGCTGCATCGTTGGCAGCAATTCGGACGCGCTCGACGCGGTCATCCCAATAAATTGGAGCGATTCCTACCGGTTTGAGTTTCATGCCAAGTGCTTTTGATCCGAGAATCAAGCCAGCCTGCGTTCCCCCTGCCGACCCTGCGTACATCCAATCCGCTTCGATTCCCATCGATTCCTGTTGTTCGTGGATTTCTGTGATGCACCACGCAAACGCAACTGTAGCGAGGGCGGTCGATCGAGGTGCCGCGATAACATATGGCTTAAGTCCTTCCGCCTTCAACTCTTCAGCCAGAGCATATTTGATTGCATCGAGTTCAGGACCGAGAGGGGGATCGACTAATTCGATCTGCGCACCTGCGATATAGTCTAACAGTAAGTTTCCTTGTACGATGCTTTTCTTATCGCGGGAGAGACGCAAGTAGCATTTCAAACCAAGCCGAGCTGCAGCCGCAGCCGCTTGCCGACAGTGGTTAGATTGGGATGCCGCGCCATGTACGATTGTATCGGCCCCTTGATGTACCGCTTCGCCAATTGTGAAGGTCAACTGCCGCACCTTGTTTCCGCCAAACGCAAGCCCGGAACAATCTTCACGCTTCATCAAGATTCGGGGGCCTCCGAGTGCCTCAGATAGACGTGGACAATCTTCCAGCGGCGTTGGAAAATGTCCGAGATTGACTTGAGGTATCCGGTTAATCTTTTCACGAAGTTCTTTGCGAGTTACTAAATTCATAAGATCTCCTTCGTTGATGGTTAAAATAGAAAAGCCCGATGGAAAATCTTCCATCGGGCTTTTGTCGTGTTTACGGTTTATTTCGGGTCAAGAATAACACATGGTAAAATCATCTCTTCCAGTGAGATACCACCATGTTGGAATCCGCCCTGAAATTGGTGTTTATAGTCTTTAAATTGATTTGCGTAGACGAAGTAGCGATCCTCTTTGGCGATGATATAATTTTTATCACCAAAATCGTCTGGTAGCATATAATTTTCTGGATCGGTAATTCTCAAGCACGCTTCCTCATCGCACAGAAGTTCGCCCTCTGACATTTTGAACCGAAGCCCATTGGTTGTAGGTTGATTGCTTGAGACCTTTGCTGGACGTTGAGATAGGATAGAACCATGGTCTGAAGTCAAGACGACAGTCACTCCCCGTTCGGCGAGCAGCTTAAGAATTTTATGCAGTCCTGAATGGAGGAACCAGCTTTGTGCCATAGTTCGGAACGCCGCTTCATCAGGGATGAGTTGCTTGAGCAGACTGATTTCAGATCGCTTATGGGTTAGAATGTCAAGAAAATCGATAACGACCGTAGCTAAACTGATACGGTTGGTGCTTTCAAGCCATTGCAAATACTCCATCTCTCCTCGTGCGTCGAAGATTTTGAAATAGTGCGGAAACGGTTTGAGGATAATCCCATGTCGCTCAAGCAGTAAGCGCAGGAAATCTTTCTCATGACGATTGACACTTGTATTCTCCTTATCGACTTCTACCCATAAATCTGGGTAACGGTCTGCAAGTTCGAGTGGAAATAAGCCGCTAAATATCGCATTCCTTGCATAGAGCGTTGATGTCGGCAAAATCGAATAGTAGTAATGCTTTGTAATGTTAAAGTCCTCGTGCAAGAAAGGCTCGATTTTTAGCCAATGATCTAGCCGCATGCAGTCGACTACAACAAAAAGCACCTGTTTGCCGGCCTGGACCTCTGGAAGAACATGTTTGTAAATGACATCAACCGATAAGGTTGGCGAATCTTCGCCAACAAGCCAATCACAATAATTATCTTCCACATAGCGAGCAAACAGGGTATTACACTCCTGTTTTTCCATCCAGTGTGTTTCACTGAGATCTTCTGCGGCATTGAGCTTGTCTAACCGTAAATTCCATTCTGATAATTGTACATGAATATCAATCCACGTTTGCCAATCAATGCCTCCCTGTTGTTTAAGCAACCGCCGTTTATTAAAATCGAGGACATATTCCTGAAATGTGTGATCTTCTGTAATTGCATCGTATTCTAAAAGAAATGTCAGAACCGAAACGATTTGTCTTGGACTCACTGGTTTCATCAGGAAATCGTCGGCTTGATGGATGATTGCCTCGCTGATGACCTCCTTCTCATCGTTTTGGGTCACCATGATAACTGGCAGATACGGCTGTATCTTCTTAATTTTTGAGAGAATGCGGATTCCATCCATATCTGGCATATTGTGGTCGAGCAAAACGGCGTCGTAAATCTTCTCGTCCAACGTGGATAACCCATCTAGATCATTGGTGACTGGCGTAATATCGTATCCTTTATGTTCCAAAAACAAGATATGGGTTTTTAACTCATCAATGTTACTATCAATCCACAAAATCCTCCTTCTTCGCTTTTGCATTTCATATCACCTTTCCCCCGTATTGTTTTAGAGCGACAGCCTGCAACTCTGCACGGTATTTCAAACCCGCAGATGCAGATTGTTGTAAGCTCACCAACAGATTAGTTTTTAACTCATTGATAGTTGCCCAACGGGCACTAATAATCTCTTTTGTATCAACGGGCTGTAGGTGACCGCCAGTTGCAAGAGCGGCGAACACATGAGATGTCCAATTTACAACTTCTCCCTCAAAGGAAAAATTTACATATACTTTGAGAAAGTATTTCTGAAGTTGAATCTCTAAGCCCGTCTCCTCGTAAGCTTCACGTTGCGCTCCAGCTTCAAAGTCTTCCCCCGGCTCAATGCCACCACTGGGCGGACGAAATACTCCAGGGGGATAACTTGGTTTCTGAATAACAGCGATTTTATCTCCTTCTTCGTTTGAGATGAAGAGCGTAACATCATGTTCTCGCCCATTCCGCATGCTCCACTTTAATAAGTCAAATTCCTTCTGACTCATTGTGTATGCAGTACAAAGAATAGCGGGAACTCCATACTTCTGTTCAAGTTGATTTAATACATCTTCGGTGATGTACATCGTTTCTAAATACCTTCGACAAACCGCCCTGGATTCAGCATACCGATTGGATCAAGTTTTGCCTTGATTTGTTTCATCAATCCGATGCTGTTTCCGGCGGTGCCCCAAACGTCGATCTGGCGTTTAATCTCAATCGGTGCAGATTCAATAATGAGATTGCCCCCCATACTGATTGCGTGCTTGCGTAATTTGGTGATTGTCTCAGCAATGGACTGAAGTTTATCCGCGTCGTTGGGAAATTCTGAGATGGTAATATAAACCACACCATTCCCCATTAATCCCATCATGTGGACTGAGTAATGCAAGCCGCGTATGATTTCTATAGCGGTGTTGGAAAAATTTACCACATCTGTCATCCGCAAATTCGCTTTGCAGATGATAGCCTGAGAAGACCAGCGTCCTTCAGGAAAGGCACGCACTGCTGTACGAAAATCGTGTTGATCGGCATCCTCGATGACTTTCACACTGATGACGCCATTTTGTTTCGCAAGCGACTTGACCTGATCAATCTGCCATGCGACTGTTTCGGGGTATCCATCGACCCCTATCGCAAGAATCGTTCCAGAAAACGTTGTGGATGGCACGCCGTTGCTGAATAGATTAAGAAAGATTGGTAAGAGTTGAGAGTTTGCAATCTCTGATGCCGCTTTTGCCGCGGGCCCGATTTCCTTAAATGTCAAGATTAACGTACGCTCGGTCTCCGGTAGAGGTTGCAAGCTGAAGGTCAATTCTGTAATGATTCCGAGTGTACCCAACGATCCGATGTATAGTTTTTTGAAATCGTAGCCGGCGACATTCTTGACGACCTTTCCACCGCTTTTCACAATGACACCGTTTGATTGAACAATGCGCATGCCAAGTACCCGATTTCGGGCAGTTCCATAACGCAATCGTGAGGGACCGCTGGCGTTTGCGGCAACGATGCCACCGACCGTTGTCCGCTCTGCATAGGGTGGATCGAAGGGCAAAAATTGCCCATTTTCAGCCAACTTCATCTGAAGGTCTGCGAGCCGAATCCCGGCTTGTACTGTGACGGTTAAATCGGCAGGTTCATATTCCAACACTTCATTGAACCTTGCCATTGCCAAAACCAAATCGACTTTTTCAGGCAGGTTACCGATTCCCAGCTTGGTGCCACTGCCAGCGGGAATCACTGACAGTTTGCGATCTGCGGCAAAAGCGAGCACATCCTGAATCTCTTGAACGAACGATGGCGAAATAATGGCTTGGGGACTGACGCCATCAATCTGATAGTGTTCTCGTCGGTTATCGGTAATAATGCTTTCTACATCGACGATCTGTTTGAGATTATCACGCAATGGGTTTGAAATAGACATTGATGACTCCACTATTCAATCGAGAGAACTACATTACCGTGCAACAGCACTTTCCAACCCGAGTTTCACATACGATTGAGCGTTCGGGAAAATTTTGCCGGGATTGCATAACCCGGATGGATCAAAGATTCCTTTGAGGGTTTCCATTACCGCAAGATCTTCAGGGCTGAAAATTAGCGGCATGTAATCCATCTTTTCGACGCCAATGCCGTGTTCACCAGTGATTGTTCCGCCAGCTTCGGCACAGGCAATGAGGATCTCCGTGTTGACGGCGTCAACACGCTCGCACTGGTCCGGATCGCGTTCATCGAACAACACGATTGGGTGGATATTTCCATCGCCTGCGTGGAATACGTTGGCGATGGGAATGTTATATTTCTCAGAGATTTCCCCAACCCTTTTGAGCACTTTGGGAAGTTGCGACAGGGGGACGACACCATCTTGGGTAATATAGCTTGGGGCAAGTCGCCCAAACGCACCAAAAGCACTTTTACGTGCCTTCCATAGCTCCTGTCGATCTGCCTCATCTTTGGCATATCGGACTTCACGGCAGTTGTGATTTTTGAAGATTTCGATAATTTGTTCGCTTTGGCTCTGCATGCCAGCCTCGATACCATCGAGTTCGGCGATTAAGACGGCGCCGGCATCAAGCGGGAATCCCCAGTGAAATCCCGCCTCAAGCGCTCTAATGACCAAATTGTCCATCATCTCCAATGCGCTGGGAGTGATTCCTGCACTAATGATGCGGGAAACCGCGTTTGAGGCATCATCAATGGTTTCAAACACACCGAGGATGGTTTGATAAGCTGACGGCGTGCGAAGAAGGCGCACAATCGCTTTCGTCACGATGCCAAACGTACCTTCAGAACCGATCATGATTCCACGAAGATCGTAGCCGGGAGTTTCTTCAACGGCACTGCCGAGTTCGACAATTTCCCCGTCGGGCAAGACGACTTCTAATCCCAGAACGTGGTCGGTGGTGACACCATATTTGAGGGTATGGGGCCCGCCTGAGTTTTCGGCGATGTTTCCACCGATGGTACAAGCTTTCTGGCTCGACGGATCGGGAGCGTAATAATACCCATCACTTTCAACGGCTTGTGTCAGCAAGAGGTTTACGACGCCTGGTTCAACCACAGCACGTTGATTTTTCAGATCGATTTCGAGAATGCGATCCATTCGATTTAGGGCGATCATGAGGCCACCTTCAACGGCGAGCATTCCCCCACTCAAGCCGGTACCGCCGCCTCGTGCGATGAAAGGCACATTGTGCTTGTTTGCCAGTTTGACAATTTCTGAAATCTGTTGAGTTGTCGATGGAAAAACAACAGCGTCGGGCAATGCTTTGAAAAGCGTGGTACCATCGCATTCGTAAACCGAAAGCGCGGTCGAATCGGTAATTACGTTCTCGACGCCAACTAAATTAGAAAGGTCAATAATCAGATGTTCCTTTTCAGTCATTGCAAGCACCTCCGAAGATGTGTCATATATGTTAGTCGCTTACAGTTCATCGACGCAACGTCTGGAATAAAAAACACAAGCCGAGATCTCCTCAACAGATAGCATCAGATACCTCGGCTTGAGTCAAGTTGTGTGGAATATGGAATCGGGCGATTAGCTGATAATCTTCAACTCATCCTCTGGCCCTCGGTTACGCAGTTCTTCCACGAGTTGATTTGCCACATCGCGGAATGCGGCGGATTGCGGCGAATCTGAGTTTGATGCAACAATTGGCACGCCGAGGTCACCAGCGGTACAGATCTCAGCGTCAATGGGAATCTGCCCCAAGAATGAAACACCGAGTTTTTCACTGGTGTTTTTACCGCCATCTGACCGGAAGATGTCTGTCCTTTCCCCGCAGTGGGGGCATAAGAAATAACTCATATTTTCAATGACGCCCAGAATCGGTACCTCAAGTCTTTCGAACATAGCCGCACCACGACGAACATCGGCAAGCGCGACATCCTGCGGTGTCGTTACTATCACCGCCCCCGTCAAGGGTATGGCTTGCGTTAAAGAAAGTGCGACATCTCCTGTGCCGGGAGGTAAATCGATGATAAGGTAATCCAGCTCACCCCAATTTACCTCAGTCAAAAAGTCACGAATTGCCTTATGTAACATAGGTCCACGCCAGATCATCGCTTGTCCATCAGACACCATAAAGCCGATCGACATCAACTTAATCCCGTGACTGACGAGCGGAATGATTTTTTTGTCTTGCCCCACCTGTGGCTGCTCATTTATACCCATCATGGTAGGGATGCTTGGACCGTAGGCATCTGCATCCATCAGTCCAACCTTTGCACCTTCCTGTGATAAAGCGATTGCCATATTGGTCGCAACGGTCGATTTGCCAACGCCCCCTTTTCCACTTGCCACAGCAATCTTGTATTCAACCCCTGGAAGAGTTATGTTTTGTGGCGATGGTTGTGTTGCTCCGGTTTGTGGTTTAGTAGCAGGACGAGAAATTTGAGAACCACTAATTACCTGGAGATCTGGATGTTTCTTCATCGTGGGTTGTGCTGCTCCTTGATTTTTGGGTATGGAATTCTTCTTGTCTTTCCTAAAAAGTTTCATCTTTATTCCTCGAATGGATATTTGGCTTCGATTTGGATTTTGCTATATCTACCTTGCTGAAGTTTCATGTTTGAAGTATGTCTATCCTTTGACAGAACGTATTCTTCACTTTCACATTTGATTCCTGTCTCGCAACGCCATTTCATAAAGCGGGGACAATTCACGCAAGCGCGCCACCTGTTTCACAACGGCATCGATAACCGTATCAACCTCTGCTTCCGTGTTGTACCTTCCCAAGCCGAAGCGGATGGCTGTGAGAGCGAGTTCTTCTTCGATGCCCATGGCTCTAAGGACATAGGAGGCTTCAACGGATGTGGAGGTACACGCCGCGCCGGCCGACAGCGCAATGCCTTTAAGCCCCATCAATAGGGACTCGCTTTCGACAAACTCAAAGCTGATGTTGAGGTTGCCGGGTAACCGTTTTTGAGGGTGGCCGTTGAGGTAAATAAAACCGAGTTGCTTAGATAGACCGCGATAAAGACGCTTCCGCAGGGAGGCAATGCGTTGGTCTTCCTCGTGCATCACAGCCTTTGAAAGCTCGCACGCCATCCCAAATCCAACGATACCGGGAACGTTGAGGGTGCCAGGCCTGATGTTCCTTTCTTGCCCGCCACCGTGAATCATTGGATGTAATCGAATGGGCGGTTGCTTTTCCCGAATATAGAGGGCGCCAATCCCCTTGGGACCGTACATTTTGTGAGCAGTCAGCGACATGAGATCGACTTTCAACCCATCCACATCGGACTCGATTTTGCCGATGCCTTGCACCGCGTCGGAGTGGAAAATGACGCCATGTTGCTCTGCAATTTCCCCGATCTCCGAGATGGGGTTAATCGTCCCGACTTCGTTGTTTGCATAAATTAAGCTAATCAGGATGGTTCGATCTGTGATTGCGGCCTCGACAGCGTGTGGGTCCACCATTCCATACCCATCAACGGGAAGGTAGGTAACTTCAAAACCTTCGTTTTCCAATACCTTGCATGAATCTAAAACCGCGTGGTGTTCGACCGTGCTGGTGATGATGTGATTTCCCTTGTCCTTGTATTGATAGGCGATTCCTTTGATGGCGAGATTATCCGACTCTGTGGCGCCGCTGGTAAACACCACTTCTTCCGGCGAACAGTTGATAAGCTCTGCAACTTGCAGACGCGCTTTTTCTACTGCTTCTTTTGCTTGCCAGCCGAAGGGGTGCATGGTGCTGGAGGCATTGCCGAAGTGAGAGGTCAAATAAGGAGTCATCGCGTCCAAGACTTGTGGGTCTATCGGAGTGGTTGCGTGGTAGTCCATGTAGATGGATTGCTCTGGAGTTTCCATAATTGATTACCGATTTTCAGAAGGTCACAATCTCAATTTATGCGAACGTGCTTCAATCTCACACGATAATTTTACTGCACGCTCATGTGAAAGTCAAGCGATTCACTTCTATGATCAGGGTCATTTAGTTCTCGGAAGTTGGGGAATTAAACAGCCCTATCCCCGACGATTGAAAGTGGCTTGAGTCGCAGGACTATTTGACATATTTCTTGTACCACGCCAGTAGCCGTTTAAGAACATCCAATCGATGGCGAGGTTCTCCGATGCCGTGACCGGCACGAGGGTATTTCACAAACTCGACATCGACGCCGAGGGCCTTGAGCCCCGCGTAAAACTCCTCCGATTGCGGCAGCGGCACACGCCGATCTTCTTCGCCATGCAGGATGAGCGTCGGGGTTTTGACATGATGAATATGGCTTATCGGCGAAAGCTTATGATACAATTCTAGTTGCTGAGACGGCGGCCCTGCAAAGTAAAGCCGCATAAAGCTCGGAATATCAGTTTGGCCATACATGCTGACTAAATTGGTGATGCCGCAACCATTAAAAGCGGCCTTGAATCTGTCCGTTTGAGTGACCATCCAAGACGTCATATAACCGCCGTAACTCCAGCCACCGACGACCAAGCCCTCCGGATCGGCAACCCCCTTTTCGATGAGCGAATCGATACCTGTCATGATGTCCTGATAATCGCCAACCCCCCACTCGCGGAAATTCGCTGTGGCAAAACGGCGTCCATATCCATCGCCGCCACGAAAGTTCGGCGCAAAGATGGCGAAGCCTTCGCCGCTGAAATAGTGCCACTCCGGCTTAAATCCTAAATCCCGTGTGCTACGGGGACCGCCGTGTGGTTCGACAATGAGTGGGTAGCGCTTACCCTCCTCATAACCAACGGGCAAACATAGGGTGCCTTCGATCTCCAGCCCGTCGCTGCTCTGCCATTGAACGACTTGCACTTCACCGAGCGCAAAGTCCACAATCTGCGGATTCAGCGTCGTAATCTGGCTCAGTTCATCGGTGCGAATCGAACCGACCCAGAGGTCGCTCGGTGTATTTGGCCCGTTGCGATTGCACAGGAATGTGTCGCCATCATCAGCGATGGAAATCCCGCCGACCACATAATCGCCTTCAGTGATTTGATGGATGTCGCCGCCGTCTTTGGGTACGGAATAAAGATGCCATCGAACCGCGTCCATTGCCGTGAAGTAGACAGTTGTTCCATCAGGAGACCAGATTGGCGTATCTGTGTTGCGATCGAAATCCGCTACGAGGTTCGTTGGCGTGCCGCCTTCTGCCGATATAGTGTAAAGGTCTTTTTGGCCATAACCTTCTGGACTATGCAGAAATGCGATCTGTTTTCCATCCGGCGACCAACGCGCTGAATTCTCGCCGCCATTGAAACCTGTCAATTTTCGGATTTTTCCCATTCCCGAATCCTGCGTGGGAACGTCAAGGATCTGAATGGTTGAGTTAAACATCTCGTCATTTGCTTTGGGGGAAGGCGCAGAAACGAACGCAATCTGTTTTCCGTCGGGCGACCAACGCGGGTCGCTGACGTGGAAATTCCCTTCCGTCAATCGTCGGGATTTGTCCTTTTCATTCCCATCCCTTTTGCCTTCTTTGTCTGATTCTTCGTCCAAAGTAAAAAGGAGTTCAGGTTCGTCGTCCATTGTTTCGACGTCGATGACCCACAGATGCGTCTGCTTGAAATCATCTTGATCTATAGTCACCGGGTCATCCTTGGCTTTTTCCCGTTTTTCCGTTGCCTCACTATCTTTCTCCTGCATAAGAAACGCAATCCGTTTTCCGTCGGGCGACCAACGTGGGGTTGACGCCCCATTTTTCGTTTGGGTCAGTTGCTTCGCCTCGCCGCCTCTAATCGAGATGATCCAGATTTGACTTTTGTCTCCACTCCGTTTTGAGGTGAAGGCAATGCTTTCGCCATCCGGTGACCATTGCAGACTGCCATCCCCGCTGGGACCGTTTGTCAACTGAAACGGTTCATCGCCATCGGTTGAAACGAGCCAGATATGGCTACGGTGTTCGCTCTTTTCTGCTTCGAGAACAGGAACAGATCGGACAAACGCCGCCCATTTTCCGTCCGGCGATATAGTTGCCTGACCAAGCCCTTTCATCGAAATGATGTCCTGTGGTTTAAGCGTTTTCGGTTCGGGATGTTCTTGGTTGATATTGCTCATAATATGCTCATCCTCCAAATTTATTCAAAGTGCGAAAATCTGTGTTTACCTGTCAACAAAGTCATGTTGCTTTTACCATCATAAAATATTTTGGCATAAGTGGGTCATAAAGTCAAGTTAATGAGAAATATAGGAAGTTTGAAAATCGAAATGGTATAATCAGTTGTCTGCAAGTCGTGAAGGGCTTGAGGAAGGTTTTAAGGTGAAGCCGAAGAGTCCGCTGTAAACTCATAAGACCGAAACTGGTGTTAGGTATTCGATGAATCCAAAAACACTGAAATCGCTTTCGACCGATCAATCCCGTGTAAAATTCCACATCCTGTTGATCGGACTGGTACTCGTTGTCCTCAACAGTTACTGGGTGCTGATGGGCAGCGAAGTCTGGCATTCGACACAGTTGACGATTGCATCACTGTTCTTCAACGCCGTGTTTACGTTGCTGATTATGACGTTGATCAACCTCGCCGTACAAAAGTTTGCACCACGTCTGGCAATGTCGCAGGCAGATCTGCTGACGATCTACACAATGGTCGTTATGCTGACGACCATCAGCGGACACACGATGATGGGCTACCTTCTTCCGGTAATCGAACACGCCTTTTGGTTTGCAACGCCGGAGAACGAGTGGTTACAGCTTTTCGGGAACCACGTCCCGAATTGGATTGCTGTCAAAGATCGGGCCGTTTTACAGGGCTTCTTCGAGGGCGAATCCTCGCTCTACACCGCCGAAAACCTCCGTGTGTGGATGCCACCTGTTCTCGCATGGTCATTCGTCGTCGTGGCGCTGTGGCTGGTGTTGCTCGCGTGTGCCGTGCTGATTCGCAGACAGTGGACGGAGAATGAGCGTCTCAGTTACCCGATTGTCCAACTCCCGATTGCCATGACGAGCGACCCGCAAGCGTTCTTCACGAACCGCTGGATGTGGCTTGGATTTTCGATTGCTGCCAGCATCTGCATCCTAAACGGCCTCAGTTACATCATTCCGTCGCTACCGTATCTCAATGTCAAGAATCAAACGATTGGTCGGTTCACCACAAAGCCGTGGAACGCGATGGGACCGATTCGTGTTTCTTTTTATCCGTTCATCGTTGGCTTGATGTTTTTCACCCCGCTCGATCTCTCCTTTTCGTGCTGGTTCTTCTACATCTTCGGGCGAATGCAACGCATCGCGGGAAGCGCGATTGGCATGCAAGGCATTTATCACTACGAGCAATCTATTGGTGCGTGGATTGCCTTTGGGCTAATACCCATCTGGATGGGACGACGATTTTATATTCGGATGGTGCGGAAGATTGTGTACCCACGAGGGGAAGGTGCGGCATCTATCGATGATTCGCGCGAACCAATGCGCTATCGAACAGCGGCTACAGTCATCACAGTCGGATTGACGTTCCTCGTTCTTTTTCTGCATCAAGCGGGGATGTCATTGTGGGCGATTGGCTTATTTTTCGTCATCTATTTCCCGATGGTGCTCGGCATCACGCGCTCGCGGGCGGAAATCGGTCCGCCCGTTCATACGCTGATTTATGTCGATCCGGGGCGGACGATGGTTACGACAATGGGCACATATCGCCTCGGCACACCAAACCTCACAATTTTGACTTATCTGTACCCGCTCAACCGCTGCTTCCGTGCGAACCCCATGCCGAGTGAATTGGAGGCGTTACGCATCGCTGAACGAACGCAGATCGGCTACCGTCAAATGCTGGTTGGGATGATTTTGGCGATTGTGTTTGGCATATTCGTCACCTTTTGGCTTTATCTGCATGTCATGTATGAACTGGGCGCGACGAACAAAGCACGCGGTTGGATTGGCACAATGGGTTGGGAATTTTTCAATCGGCTTCAAAACTGGCTCGTCCACCCACGCGATACAAACTGGGCGGAGACAGGCGGGATTGGTTTCGGGTTTGGGTTCACAATATTTCTGGCGGTTATGAAAACCAGTTTCCTGTGGTGGCCCTTTCATCCGGGCGGATACGTGCTGACAACGGGCGGCGGGCTTGGGCGTTCATGGTTTGCGGTTTTCGTGAGTTGGACGGCCAAAGCAATCATCCTGAAAATCGGTGGCGTCCGATTGTATCGCAAAGCTGTTCCCTTTTTTCTGGGGTTGATATTGGGAGATTACACGCTTGGTTGTGTATGGAGTTTGATCGGCATCGCGTTTGAAATACCGACGTATGGCGTGTGGCATTAACCTTAATTTCATGCTTGACCCAAGACTGCACATCGTCTAAAATAGGCAAGTGTACTCAGCGACGAAAGACATTGATATTAGGGGAGGTTCAAAACGCGGCTCGAAGATGCGTCGTTGTCGGGATTAAATGCCCAAAGCGAAAGGAAACAAAATACAGGATTCAAAACCTTGCAAAGCAGTGAGGAGACACAAGATGGCAATCGGATTGGGAGTGATCGGAATGAACCCCACCAATATGGGGTCAACGACAACTTTGTTGAAGGATGTACCAGATCTGAAGTATGAGCTTCGGGGAATCTGTGCGAAGCGAGCGGAGGTCTTGGAAAGTTACGCAAAGCAGATCGGCGTGGATTTTTGGACGACAGACTATCGAGAGTTAGTGTGCCGTGATGACATCGATGTGGTTGCGGTCTACTCACCAGACCACTTGCATGCCGAACACTGCAGTGCCGCAATCGAAGCTGGAAAACACGTCGTTTGCACGAAGCCCATGGTAACGAATCTCGATGACGCCAAGAAACTCGTTGAGTTAGTCCGTGAAAAAGGAATCAAATTTCTGGTCGGTCAGACGATGCGATTTGACCTGCAATTTCTGACAATGAAAAGATTCTTCGATGATGGGGATGTCGGGGGGATTATGGCAGCGGAGGCATATTACGTCCACGATCTGCGCGACATCTACGAATTCACCCCTTGGCGATTGCACGTCCCACAAGACCTCATGTTCGGGGGCGTTGTCCATCCGGTTGACATTTTGCGTTGTTTCCTGGGCGATGTTGAAGAGGTACATGCTTACGGAGCGAAAGGAAAACTTACCCCCGAATACCCCAAGATGAACAACTTCTTCCTCAATCTGAAGTTCAAGGATGGGCAGATCGGTCGAGCGATGGGACTCTACGATATTGTGCATCCCCCGATGCCGATGATGCAGGTTTCACTCTATGGCACCAAAGGTACGATGATCGGGGATTTCACCGACAATAAGGGTGGAAAAGTCAAGGTGATTTTGGATAAAATGGCTACAAAAGAGCCTTTGGAAATGACATGCCCACCCGAAATCGATACAAGCGTTTACGGACATGGTCAAACCGTAATTCGCTACATGAGGCATTTCCAACAATGCCTTGAAGAAGATCTTGAGCCTTCACCGAATGTGGTTGATGGCGCAAAATCAGTCGCCGTCGGGGTCGCCGCCTGGGAGTCGATTCGGACGGGGCAGCCTGTGAAGGTGTTTAATGACTTTTAGGAGCGCGATATGCTTAAAAGAATCTATATCGACAATTTCAAGTGTTTGGTGAATTTTGAACTCGCCTTCGATTCAATCAACCTGTTTCTTGGACCGAATGGTGCTGGGAAGTCAGCCGTTTTCGACGTCCTGCGGAAGATTCAGGCGTTCGTAAGTGGTGAGAAAGCAACGAACCTTTTCCATCCTGATGATTTGACACGTTGGCAGACATCGCCCGTGCAGCATTTTGAGTTGGAAATTGAAGTTGACGGCAACTCGTACAAATATGAACTGGTTATCGAGCATATTACGGGAGGACTGTACGAAGAAGTCGGTGTTGCTCGTGAGAAATTGTGGTTCAATAAAAAACTGCTATTAAAATTTGAATCCGGTAAAGTTCACCTGTATCCTGGTGATGAACCCGCTCCTTCTTATGCTTTGTACTGGAATCAATCAGCACTGGCAACGCTCCCGCCAGAGCCACATTCCCCTATTATCAGGTTTCGGCAGTGGCTGGAGCGTTTTATCATCGTGCAGATAAACCCAATGATGATGCTTGAACATACGAATCGGCCGGAAGATTATTTGAATGAAAATGCGGCGAACTTCGTTTCCTGGTATCGCCATATTTCCCAAGACCAAGGCATAGCAATGGAAATCATAACAGAATTAACGAAGGTACTTGATGGGTTTAAATTTTTCAAATTCGATCAGGCAGGTGGGCAGACATATTTACTCAAATTGAACTTTTCGGGAGAAAAAGGCAAGCCGATTGATTACAGCTTCGGTGAGTTGTCTGATGGTCAGCGTGTGTTGGTCGCTTTGTACGCATTGGTCTATCACGCTCGATCTGGAGGCTACACGCTCTGTATTGACGAGCCGGAGAATTTTATCGCCTTACGGGAGATTCAACCCTGGCTCATCTTACTTTATGACCTTTGTAGTGACGGTGAACTTCAGGCGTTGCTCATCTCTCACCATCCCGAATTGATTGACTATTTGGCTGTATCTGCGGGATATTGGTTTGACCGTGAAAGTAATGCACCAGTTCGTGTGAAACAAATCACGGAAGATGATACGGATGGCGGGCTGATTTCAGAGTTGGTTGCGAGAGGGTGGCTGCATGGCTAAGGACGACGTACAGCTTGTCCTCCTGTGCGAAGACAAGCAGCAGGAAGTCTTCGCTAGGCAGTTTTTCATACATCGTGGATTCGATCGTCGAAAAATTCGAGTGAATAGAAGTCCACCGGGAGAAGGTGCGGCGGAACGATATGTCCGCAACCGTTACCCGCAAGAAGTAAGAAGACATCGCAGTAAATCTGCCCACCTTTCGATCTGTTTGGCAGTCGTAATTGACGCAGATGCCTACACCGTGGCGCAACGATTAACCCAGTTCGATTCAGAGCTTGAAGATGATGGCCAACGAAAACGTCAAGCTGGCGAAAAGATCGCGGTCTTTGTGCCAAGGCGAAACATCGAAACGTGGATACACTATTTAAGGGAACAAGCTGTTGATGAGGAAACTGCCTATCCGAAACTTGCCCGTGAAAGCGATTGCAAACCCGATGTCGAAAAGTTGGTAAACCAAATTTGCCCTTCTGGACTACCGAACGATGCACCACCATCACTCCATACGGCTTGTGATGAGCTACAAAAGATCGTATAAAATAGGGAAATTATCCGCAAATGAAAAGAATTTGGCTTGTGCGTCATGGACAGAGTCAATCACAAAGTGGAGAATCAGCCGACCAGCTTAATCCCGACTTGAGCGATCTGGGCGGTCGTCAGGCGAAACGGCTTATCGAACCACTGAAAGATCTGAATTTAGACCTCATCCTGCTCAGCACCTTGCGACGTGCGTGGAAAACATACCAACTCTCGGAAGCAAAAGCCAGCCGAGTCGAATTTGACAGCCGAGTCATCGAATCGGATTGGGGGCGTCAAGGTTGGTACGCATCCATCCTACCTGTGGTAACCCCGGAATTCGCCGAACCCGATCGCCACGATGCGTGGTTAAAAAGTGTCGATGAACGTGCTACGGCTCTTGTCGAGGATTTGATCGATAGGTCGGAAAAGAACATCCTTCTGTTTGGACATTGGGGAGTTTTCAACCACATCTTTTGGGCATTCACTGGCATCAACACGACCAATAAACTCGCTCATGCAACCACGGATAATACCGGAATTTCACTTCTTGAAGTTGACGAAAACGGTTACAGATTTATTCGATATTGGAATGATCGAACGCATGTCATCGATCTGTTGGAATAGATCGAGAAACTCGTCGTGGAGTCAGTCGAAAAAACAGATAAGGAAAACAAGGTAATAATTCATTTAACGTTGCGATAAAGGAGGTATGACAATGGTAAAGGCGCATAAAATTACAATGTTAGGTGGCGGATTCATCGGCAGGTTTTACACGGCAACCCTTCACAATCAACGTGGACCGGATCGGGTTCACCATGTCTATTCGCGCCGGGAAGAAACTGCAAAAAATCTCGCCACAGATTGGAACATCCCCAAGTGGACGACGGATATGGCGGAAGCGGTTAACGATCCGGAAACCGATGTAGTGATCATCGGTCTGCCGAATAACTTGCACCAACAAGCAGTTGAAATGGCTGTTGAAGCTGGCAAAGCAATTATGTCTACAAAACCGTTGGGGCGAACTGCCGCTGAAGCCAAAGCCATGCTCGATGCGGTTGAAAAAGCGGGCGTCTTTCACGGCTACCTTGAAGACCTGGTTTATCCGCCGAAAACACTCAAAGCCCTTGAATCTGTCAAAAATGGTGCGTTGGGAAAAATCCTTTGGGTTCGTTCTCGTGAGACCCATCCTGGTCCTCACAGCGACTGGTTTTGGGACCTTGAACAAGCAGGAGGTGGGGCCATCATTGACATGGGCTGTCACTGTATCGAAATCATCCGGAACTTCGTCGGCAAAGGAAACAGGCCGCTTGAGGTCATGTGCTGGGCAGATACCCTCGTTCATCCAATTGACGCGGAAGACCACGGCATTGCACTGATTCGGTTTGAAAGCGGCGCGATGGGGCAATTTGAAGTCAGTTGGGCGTTTCGCGGCGGGATGGATCTGCGCGATGAAGTCTCCGGTAGCGAAGGCACAATCTGGCTCAATCACTGGCTGCGAACCGGTTTTGAAATGTTCACGGCGGTCGGTCAAGGTGGATACGTCGCCGAAAAAGCGGAGGCAGAAACCGGCTGGCTTTTCCCCGTCGGCGATGAAGAAGGTGAACTCGGTTATACGCAGATGTTCGTCGATATGTTCAACGCCTTAGACGAGGAAAGAGAGCCGATGGAAACCTTCTATGATGGGTACGTCGTCAATGAGGTTCTTGACGCTTGTTACAAATCGGCGAAGACGAAACAGTGGGAGCCTATTGAGCTTGAGTGGCGTGGCAGCGATGAATCTGAAGCGGTTGGCACAACCGCAACGGAGATCGATGGGCATTTGCTGATTAAGCGAGAGCGACTGCCGGACGGCAGAGTCAAGCTGATTCTCAAGGACAAAAACACTGGCCAAATCATCGAGCGAATTGCGGCGGAGTAGGTTTGTAGGACGGGCAATGTGCCATACGAATCAAGCTAACTGAGGAAAGTTGGAACTGCTCCGTAGGAGCATGATGTTTATAGAAAGCGGTCGATCACCTCCGCAAAAACCCCATCGGGGCGATATGTTCAGCAACTGTTGTAACCAACGGTTTCTCGGTTTTGGCGAGAAACATGTTGCGACGAGGCTGAAAGTATGGTAAAAATTAGCTTGATGAAAATGGCGGGGTGCCCAGCCTATGGTTCCCTTTTGTTATGAACCGCGATAGCTCGGGGACAGATTTACTGATTCTGATTGTTAAATTGGTTAATCTTTGACGGATTGTAAACCTTTCAGAAGTTCAACACAACGAACAACCTAAAAAAGGAGAAAACCATGAGTTTTACAAAAAAAACGGTTTTGGCAAACCAGACCATCTCCCAAAACCATCTGGGAACCAGATTTTCTTTAATCCTGATCGTGCTAACCGTTGTTGCTCTGCTGTTGAACGGAC
>JADFGN010000363.1:0-6493 GCA_022567695.1 Candidatus Poribacteria bacterium
GGGAGATCCAAGTGGGCTACGAACGCTGTTGATCAATCTTCGTCATCCTGACCCTGCCTTTCGTGCGAGTTGTGTTTGGGCGTTAGGCGAGGTTGGAAACACCAATATCGAAGGGCAGTTGGAGCTTTTGAAGCAGGATGTCAATGAAAACGTCAGACAAAATGTTCAGATTGCATTGGAAAAAATCAAAGCCAGTAACCAAGGCGTATCAGGTATTACCTCTGCCAAGATTCACCATGTCAATGTCCATCGCGCGCCAAATGTAGACTGTTATGTTTCTGTGATTTCCGAGGATGGACATCCTATTGTTGACTTGACTGCCGAGAATTTTCTCATAAAGGAAAATGACATCCTGCGCCGAGTTTTTCAGTTATCTCCTGAAAAAGATTGGTGTGAGGACATGCAAGCGACATCCGGAAATCTGTCCATGGCCATTATCATGGACTATAGTTTAAGCATGAGTGAAGCCGATATCCAGGCAATGGAGTCTGCGGCAGACCAATTTATTCGCGGGCTTAGCGATTGCACTCAAGTCGCAATCATTAAGTTTTCCATGAGCGTAGATATTGTCCAAAATCTGACAAGCGATCCGGAGGTACTTCATGCCGCCGTGCATTCAGATCATACCGATAGAGAAGGTGGTACAAAGCTTTATGATGCAATTTACGACGCGATTCAGGTCCTACAGGCTCAAGGCGAGGATGGCTTGAAGTCGATTATTGTCCTGACAGACGGTGAGGATAGTGATAGTGACATTTCAATACGTCAGGTTATTGGATCTGCATCAATGCACAATCATGTTATTTACACCATTGGTTTAGGAGATGAACTGGATCGAGAAGGTCTTGAACAGATTGCCGGATCGACAGGAGGGCATTTTTACATTGCACCCACTCCCGAGGTATTGAACGAAGTCTATCAAAAGGTTTTTCAAACGTTGCACAATCATTATATTTTGACTTATCAAAGTCAAGCCATATATCAGCCGGGAATTCATATCGTATCCGTCGAAGTCGCTTATGGAAACGATTTAAAGCGCGATTCAATGTCTTTGCCAAAGGTCGCCCAACATGCCCGACGAGGAAAAAACCGAAGAGGCGAGTCAACGGCGAATTGAGAAATCACGAGAGAAGGGCGACGTTGCAAAAAGCCGGGAGTTGCCTTCAGCGATTGGGTTGCTCTTAGGATTGCTGACGCTCAAGTTTTTTGGATCTTTTATCGTGAACGGAATGCAGGATATCGCTCGTTCCACGTTGACTCAATTGAACGATATCTCCATCGACCCTCTCACGGTACAAACTTATTTCATCAAGCTGATGCGTCAGATTGGACTTCTGGTATCACCAATCTTTGCCGCTATGCTGCTGACCGGAGTTTTGATAAATTATCTGCAAGTGGGACCTCTGCTCTCGACTCAAGCCTTGAGCATTAATTTTACCAAGCTGGACCCGATTAAAGGATTCAAGCAGCTGTTCTCAAGACAGGGCGTTATTGAAACCGTTAAAGCCCTTTTAAAGCTAATTATCATTGGGAGCATCGGTATTTCAACAGTCTGGAGCGATTCTGTCTATTTTCAATCGCTTGGTTCTAAGGGCATAGTGCATATGTTGAACTACGCCGCAAGTATGTCTTTTAAGATTGGGATTCGGATTGCGTTTGCGTTGCTGCTCCTCGGCATCTTGGATCTTTTTTACCAACGGTGGAACTATGCACAAAAACTGCGGATGACCAAGCATGAAGCGAAAGAAGAGAAAAAAGAGTCTGAACTTGCTCCAGAAGTGAAACGGGTGCTTCAGGAACGCCAACTATCCGCGGCACAGAAACGGATGATGGCTAATGTGCCCGAAGCGGATGTGGTCATCACCAATCCAAAGCACATCGCTGTGGCTTTGGTTTACGATCGTGCGCTGTCGGAAAGTCCAGTGGTTGTGGCAAAAGGCGCGGATTTTATTGCAGAAAAAATTAAAGAAATTGCGCGAGAACATGATGTTCCAATTATTGAGGATAAACCGTTGGCGTGGGCACTTTACGATAATGTCGAACTTGACGAAACAATTCCTGGAGAACTCTATCAGACCGTTGCCCAAGTCCTTGCCCGCGTGTACCAGATGACCGGAAAACTCAAGGGGTAACTTAGACCTGACAGGTTTTCGGAAGACGAAAACGATTCAAGACTCAGGGGTAACCGTTCAGCTACCATAGACATTCTTGGCTCGTAGTAACATTTGATAGCTGGCCGAAACGACTAAAGTCATCACTACAGCACTCCGCCTCCTGAACGGTTACATTCAGGGTTCACTAATCTTGCATTTAGTAAAACACTTTACGATATAAAGCGCGTAACTCATGGATATGAGTGATTCACAGTGGTGACCCTTCGGGTGAGAGGGCGCACTTCGTGCACTTCAGTCGCGTTTGAGAGTCATAGATGAACGAAAGCACAGCTTACAATTCTCCCATTGCCCGTCATGGCGATATCGGAATCGCCATGGGCGTAATCGGTATCCTGTTGATAATGCTCGTACCATTGCCTCCAATGGTATTAGACCTGCTACTTGCAACCAACATTACGTTCGCTCTGGTCACCATGCTGGTTGTTCTATATACAACTCAGCCAGTTGATTTTTCCGCATTCCCAACGCTCTTGCTCGTTTTAACAATGTATCGACTTTCGTTGAATGTCGCTTCAACACGAAGTATCTTGCTCAAAGGACACGAAGGGCCCGAAGCGGCTGGGAATGTCATTAAATCTTTCGGTCAATTTGTTATTGGTGGAGATTACGTTGTTGGTTTTGTCATCTTTGGGATTCTGATGATTATTCAGTTTGTCGTAATTACCAAGGGGGCTGGGCGTATTGCTGAAGTCGCAGCGCGTTTTACCCTCGATGCAATGCCGATGAAACAGATGAGCATCGACACCGATCTCAACGCGGGACTGATTACGGAAGATGAGGCGCGTCAAAAGCGTTCGCATATCACACATGAAGCCAACTTCTACGGCGCAATGGATGGGGCAAGTAAATTCGTCCGCGGAGACGCTATTGCGGGTTTAATCATTACCGGAATCAATATTCTTGGAGGGCTTATTATCGGGGTAGCACAGCGAGGGATGCCAATAACAATTGCACTCCAGCGATATACTCTCCTTACCATTGGTGATGGCTTGGTCAGTCAACTTCCCGCTTTACTGATTTCAATGGCAACAGGAATTCTGATCAGCCGCAGTTCTGAAAGGGGCAATCTGGGGCGTACATTGGTGAGCCAATTTCTAGCTTATCCCCGCGCACTTGTAATCTCTTCAGGCGTATTGGCATTTTTGGCGATTACCGGGTTTGTTTCTGGCTTACCGCCGATTCCGTTTTTTTTGTTGTCTGGAGCCATGGGGGCTGCGGCTTTTGTGTCAAAGCGCTATCCAGCGGAACTACCTGAATTGCCTCCGCCTCCCTCGGAAGAAGAGGAGGTCAAGGAACTTAGTCCAATCGAGAAAGTGGAAGAAAATCTCGAAGTTGACGCCGTTCAATTGCGCGTGGGATATAGCCTTATTACACTTGTCAACGTAGAGGAAGGGGGAGAACTCTTGTCCCGGATTGAACAGATTAGACAAACACTTGCTCTCGAATTCGGTTTTGTTCTGCCTCCTATTCGCATCCTGGATCAGATGGATCTGCCGTCAGGTGGTTATAAAATTTTCATCCGTGAAGATCCGGTTGCCGAAGGCGAATTGAGAGTGAACGACTATCTGGCGATGCAGGTGGGTTCGGTCACCGAGGAGATCGAAGGCACTCCGACCCGCGAACCGACGAATAATCAGCCGGCGATGTGGATTACTGCCGACCAACGCGAGCGTGCACAGTTAGCGGGGTATCTCGTTATTGATCCCACAAGCGTGCTAGCAACACATTTGATTGAAACGATTAAGAAATATGCTGACCGACTGCTCACCCGCCAAGATGTACAGCAGCTAGTGGATCGAATCAAGAAAGATCATCCCTCATTGATTGAAGAGTTGATTCCTAACATTATTACGATTGGGGTCGTCCAAAAAGTGCTTCAAAATCTCCTCAAGGAAGGGGTTTCCATTCGTGACCTTATTATTATCCTCGAAGCACTGGCAGACCATGCAACGACCACGAAGGACATTGTACTCTTGACAGAGGGCGTACGTCAAAGAATCGGACATACCATCTGCCGAAGTTACCTCAATCAAGAAGGCGTTCTAGAATATATTGCTCTCGGTGAAAGTGCTGAACAAACCATATCCAGCACAATTCAAGAAAATCCCGAAGGAGGCTATCAGTTTCTAGCAATTGAACCGGAGATAGGATATAAACTTGTAAATGCAATTGCTAATGCTGTGACTCAAATTGCTGGAGTACAGACACAGCCGCTGATTCTCTGTTCACGTTCGATAACTCGTGCATATCTGAGGCAGTTTATCGAAATTCAATTTCCCACACCGCTTCCAGTGCTTTCACTTGAGGAGATTCCTCCGACGATTCAGCTCAGTGAAGTCGGGAAAATTGAGTTGGAGGCTTGAAGTTGATAAGTGAAGATACAAGATGCAAGATGCAGGAGGCAAGATGTAGGATGCAAATGAATCCTGTTTCATAACTCGTTACCATGCTCCGCGTGGTAACGCCTCATAGATTCGTAGTGGCGACTTCAGTCGCTTTTGCGGCATCATCAACGACTAAAGTCGTCACTACAAGGTATCAAAACTTGCTTTAATTTCACAGGGGACTACAATTGGATCGTGTTTCTAATTTAACATTGTCGCGATAATGCGAATGAATCCTGCGTCCTGAATACTGTTTGATTGGCAGTCGCCCAGAATCATGCACATGATTTATGCTTACTTGGTTCATAGGTTCGTGAGTTCATGTACGTTCTACATTTTAACTTTCACTACACCGTGCTATGCATATCCGAAAAGTCTACGGCAGAACTTCAAGAGAAGTGCGTCAGAAGGCCAAAAAAGAGTTTGGCGATAATATCAGTATCATAAAAATGCGTTCTATTCCTGCAAACAAGCTTCAACCGGACAAAGGAACGACTTATGAACTGACTATTGCAATCGACAACGAAGCTCCTACGACACAGCCTCTGATACCGCCAAATCCCCGAGAGGGCAACGCTGATGTTTTCAAACAAGCGATTGAACGGGTAAACACCGTATTGACAGCAGGTACTTACAGTAGGTCGAGCGGGGTGGAATTCCCAGCAAAGGAGCAATCGGCTCAACTTTCTCAAGCTCAAGTGGAGGTGCCTTCGGCAAAGTCCGATGTTCCGTATCCATCCCATAGAGACGACATATCTACGGCTGAAGAGAGTGCTGTGATGCATACTCAACAACCTAATGTTTCAACACATTCCCCGTCTCCGACAGCAGATAACAGTCATGTTTTGAGTTACATTGGGTCTGAGTTGTCAGAAATTCGTGATGTGCTACACATTCTCTTGAGCGATGCGAAGATGGCAGAAGCCGCAGACCTCCCCGACGAAGTTGTGGGGCTTCATCGTAAGTTTCTGAAACATGATATTGATCCAAGTCTGGCTTACGATTTAGCGCAGGCAATGCAGGCATGCTTTACCGATGAAAAAGGGCGATCGATTCATGAACATTTTGGCCTGTTGCTTAAAAAGATTATCAAAACTTCGGCCGGAATTCAGTTGACCGAATCCCCAACGATAGTGGCTCTAGTGGGGCCAACGGGAATTGGCAAAACCACCACGCTGGCAAAACTTGCCGCGCAATATCGGATTCAAAAGAAGCAGGTTGTTCTCATTACTACCGACGATTACCGAATTGGAGCCGCTGAACAATTGGAAACATACGCCGATATTTTATCTGTTCCGATGGAAATTGCGCATGAGCCTGAAGAGTTAGAAAAGAAAATCGCCGATCATTCCTCGGCGGATCTGATTTTAATTGATACGCCAGGGCGCAGTCAACTTGATGTGCCGCGCATCCGATCCATTGAGTCATTCCTCAATGCTGCACGTCCGACTGAAACCCATCTTCTTCTCAATATGACCACCCGGAATGTGGATATTAACAGCGTGCTGGATCGATTTGGCACGCTCGGCATCGATCGGTTGATTTTCACAAAGCTAGATGAATCAACGTGTTTCGGCCCAATTCTCAACAGCAGCATTCGTTCTAAAAAGCCGATTTCTTATCTGACAACCGGGCAGGATGTCGCTAGAGATATCGAAGTTGCGACTCACACATGCATTGCAACATTGATACTCCGAGGATTTCGGAAATCAAAACCAGAAGCGTAGGTAGGATACAAAATACGACTTTTTCACTTAGAGGGTATACAAAACCTCTCCCCCGGCCCCTCTCCTACGAGGAGAGGGGAGAAGACTCCCCCTTCCCTCGTAGGGAAGGGGGTTGGGGGTTAGGTCTCATCGCGCAATCAGGTGATAACTGAAAAACTCGTAACAAAAGCGTGATTTATGCACCTTGTTGAGTCGTTACATTTTACGC
>JADFGN010000363.1:6503-7682 GCA_022567695.1 Candidatus Poribacteria bacterium
GATTTCGGAAATCAAAACCAGAAGCGTAGGTAGGATACAAAAGCGTGATTTATGCGCCTTGTTGAGTCGTTACATTTTACGCAACACGCATTATCTTATACCACTTACAGTTTCAAATGAGACTATTCAATCGGTAGCAAACCCGGTTCAAACACGCCAGTCATGTTTCCTAATCCCGCAAAGCGGGGGGAATGGATGCTGGGTTGAAATCGTCTCATATAGAACTAGACACGGTATCATGCCATCCACCGACGAAACCATTATACGCATCCCTAATGTTAAGTCAACGAAAAAGTATTTCAGCGTGTTGTTTTGTGCTTGATAATGTGCAAACCTTTTAATATAATGCTGCCTGAACAATTGAACAAGGGACGGTAACCCATGAACAAAACCAGAGCCTTAGAGCGAGATGAAATCCACCGACGGTTTGGATGTGTTTCGGGGCGATATGCACAGCCTGACCGAACGATGCTGGTATGTGGCATCTCTATGCCATTGCGGGTGACCGAACTGTGTCAACTTCAGGCGGGCGATGCTCCTACGAAAATTAAACCTTATCTTTTATCTTGAGGAGGACATGATGCGAGGAGACATATTGAAGATTGCCGTGGTGGGGCTCGGAAACCGGGGTCCCCAACACCTGTGTACAATCGCGGGGCTGAAGGACCTTTACCGGCTGGTCGGGGTATGCGATATGGCACCAGAGAAATTAGAGGCAAATGCGGAGAAGTTCGGCGTGCCGGGATATGGGGACGCGGAGGAGATGTTGGATAAGGCAAAGCCGGATCTGGTTGTCTTTACGGTGTCGCCAAGAGACCTGTCCGAAACCGAGGGAGGGAGATCGGATGACCCGGAACTGGTGTGTAGGGTTGCTGGAGTTTGAGAACGGGGTATCTGGAATCTTCGAGGCGAAAATTCGGCAGCCCTACCTGACCGGGCACGATTTCACAAACTGCGCGGTGGATTGCACGGATGGGCACATCGTGCATGATGAGATTTACATTCACCAGGATTCGGCAAAAACCCTGGATGGGGGCGTCCATAGGCGGGTTGGAGGCCTCACCCACTATCCAATCCAGGAGGAGTACACGGAGATAGATGGACACCGGATTCTCGTTCGTGCTTGGATCGACACAGACCCTCAGATCGTCTGGGAGAACCCGTACATGCAGTATGCCC
>JADFGN010000018.1 GCA_022567695.1 Candidatus Poribacteria bacterium
GAACCGCAGGCAAAAATCGGAATACGCGTTTTATTAGAGCTTAGTTACCCCACCATGCTTACCGACTCAGCGATTAAGATCGCCAAGCCAAGACAAAAGCCATACAAGTTGTTCGACGGGCGTGGCCTGTTTTTGCTCGTCAGTCCGAACGGAACCAAAGCGTGGCGCTTCAAGTACATCTTTGCCGCGCGCGAGAAACTTCTTTCACTGGGCATCTACCCTGATGTCAGTCTGAAACTCGCTAGAGACAATCGTGACGATTATAGAAAATTGGTTGCCGACAACATTGATCCAAGCGACGTTCGGAAGGCCGAGAAATTTGCCCGAGCTAACACGTTCAAGACGATTGCCGAAGAATGGCTAAATAAAGGCTGTCCCGGTGGCCGCAAGACACTAGATAAGCCGCTAAAAAAGGAAACCATCACGCAGTTACGTCAGCGGCTCGAAAAGTACGTCTATCCGAAGGTTGGGCGGCGTCCAATTGCGTCGATCGCGGTGGCAGACTTGCGCAGACTGTTAGAGAGGATTTCCGAGCGCGGCAGGCATGAAACCGCCCACAGGGTGCGCTCCCTTTGCGAGCGAATTTTTCGCTATGCGATCGCCACTGATCGGGCAGAGCGCAATATCGCGGCTGATCTTGCAGGGACTCTCGAAGCTGGAGAAACCCGACACTTTCCCGCCATCACTGAGGCAAAGTCGTTTGGCGAATTATTGCGAGCGATTGGCGATTACCAAGGGCAACCGGCAGTTATGGCTGCGCTCAAACTGGCCCCGTTGCTGTTTGTCCGGCCCGGCGAATTACGCATGGCGGAATGGCGAGAGTTTGATCTTGATGCTGCTAGATGGCTGATACCAGCCGAGCGCATGAAAATGGGCAGCGAGCATATCGTTCCCTTGTCAACGCAAGCGGTGGGCATTCTCACAGAGTTACAGGCGCATACAGGCGACGGCAAGTACCTGTTTCCGTCCTTGCGCACCCGAGAGCGCTACATGAGTGAAAACACGCTGAACGCCTGCCTACGCCGCCTCGGCTACTCGAAAAATGAAGCGACAATTCACGGTTTCAGAAGTTCTGCAAGTTCGCTACTGCATGAGCAGAATTACTCCCCCGAACTCATAGAAACGCAACTGGCGCATCATCGTCCCGGCGTTGCCGGAATCTACAACAGAAGCCACCTGTTGCCACAGCGCAAGGAAATGATGCAGGCATGGAGTGATTATTGCGACGGTCTCAAGGCCGACAAGAAAGCCACCGTCACGGCGTTGCATGGGTAATCACGTGACAAAGTGGGGGGTGCCGAATTGGCGCGATGCAAGTGCCTATGAGCCGCCTGATCTGCAAGATGAACTTTTACGTCCTTGGTGGTGGTGGCAATTTAGACGACGAAACCGAAAAGTGCGCGAAGCTTGGACTCGCAACGATAACGAGGCAATGCGCGAACTCACGGGGATCGACCAGAACGATCCGACAAAAAATGATTATTTCATGTTTGACGGACGGTTCTTTGGCGATATTCGTCGGCTCCCCTCGATTGAACCGAATCATGACCAGATGTCCTCCGCCCAATACCTAGCGTTTCAATTCAATCTGCCAAGTGATAGTAAGAATGTTGTGATGATTCCGTTTGATTTATCACTTCCGTTCAATCCTCAAATTGATAGTGAATACATCGCAGATATAAAATCTAGCGATGAAGCACTTATACTCGTTTCTCCTGATAATGCATTAGTCCGCTACGATTCGGGAGCTTATCCCGTAAAACGCAGAGCGGAATTGGCGCAAACGATCGTTGATAATAAGAAGACGTTACTTTTGGATGGCAAAGACCCAATCGCATACTATAACATCGGTACAGCTTATTACCATAAAAAAAGACACGATTTAGCCATCCGATATCTTAAAAAGGCAATTAAATTCAGACGTGATTTTGCCGAAGCGTATAACAACCTGGGTGCAGCTTACAGTGCCGTCGGAAAATACGACCGTGCGTATAAAGCCTACCAGAAAGCCATTAAACTCCAGCCGAACCTGGCTGATGTCTACTGCAATCTCGGATCTCTACACACAAAACGGAAGCATTTAAAAATGGCCATCCGTGCTTATCAGGAAGTTGTTCGCCTCAAACCCGGCCATGCAATGGCTCGCTACTACCTTGGCTTCTTATATAAGCAAAGAAGCCAATTTGAACTCGCAATAAATGAGTATAAGGAAGCCACCCTATTCAAGCCAGACTTCGCAGTGGCACACAATAATCTCGGTATAATCTACACCGCAACGGCGCAAGATGACTTAGCTATCAAATCGTATGACACAGCGACTCGTGTCCGGCCTAATTTCATTGTGGCGTATTACAACCTCGGTCTGGCATATAAAAAGGTAAAGAGATATGACGAGTCAATTCATGCTTTTAAGGAAGTGAGTTTGCGGCAACCGGATTGGGCTCGTGCACATCACAATCTTGGGCTTGCCTATATCGGGGCGAAAAAATACAATCTGGCGATTGAATCTTTTCAGGACGTATTGAATCTTGAACCGAATGATGCTCAAGCTCGCCTGCAGCTGGGTCTATCATACTATTACGATAAACAACATCAACTTGCAATCGAAACTTTTGAAGATGCTTTGCGGCGCGATCCAAACAATGCCAATATTTATTATAATAATATCGCAGCCACTTTCTCTGCAATGCAGTCCTACGATGAGGCAATTAAAACCTATAATGTATCTTTAGAGAAAAATGCAAATGCAATTATTTACAACAATCTCGGTGTTGCTTGTGACGCTCTCGCAAAATCGGATTTGGCTTCTTCCGCTTACGAACAAGCACTTCAACTCAATCCGGATTTTGTGGAGGCTCACGTCAACTCGGGAATAACATATATGAAGGAACGGAAATACGATTCTGCCGTCGAGGCATACGAAAAGGGAATCGAACTTTCCCCCACCAATGTCAAAGCACACTACAATCTTGCTATTGTCTATGAAAAACAGGGGAAAGATGAACTGGCAATGCGGCAGTACGAGGAAGTCATTCGTTTACAGCCGCGTAACTCCAAAGCCCATTATCATCTTGCGCTTGCATACGATGCCAAAGGCGAGAACGATCGGGCAAGAGAGCACTATAAAAACGCTGTACAATTAGACCCGACTAACGATCAGGCTGCATACCGAGTGGGTGTTTCCTACTTCGACAAAGGAGAGATGGATACAGCGTTTACTTTTCTCGAAGAGACGGTTCGAATAAATCCTCGGCTCGCAGATGCACATTATATGGTTGGGCGTATTTATAAGGAAAGGGAGGAATATGATCTCGCCATTAAATCATTGAAGGAAGCTGTGCGCATCCGCCCACATCATAGCGAAGCACATTACCATCTTGCAATGATTTACAATACAAGGAAAGAGTATAACTTGGCAATTGCGTCCTTTCAAACGGCGATACAATTTCGTCCCGAGTATGCTGAAGCATACAAGAATCTCGCGATAGCTTATGAGGCCAAGGCTACATCTAATTCTGCGATTCAAGCCTGTCAGGAAGCGATTCGTATCGATTCGAGTGATTGGACAGTGCATAAACATATCGGGAAAATATACAAGAACACTGGCCAATACTCGTTAGCAGTGACGCACCTAAAAGAAGCGATTCGTCTAAATTCCAAAGACGCAACAATACATGCCGATCTCGGTGAAGTGTACAACTACACAAACGCAACCGATTTAGCCATTCAATCATACCGAAGAGTGCTTAACATCAATCCAAACGACGAAATGGCATATTTGCACCTTGGTTTGACTTATCGCCGGAAGGGGAATAATGCGGCGGCGGCAGATTCATATCTCGCAGTTCTACGGATTAATCCAGACAATAAGCAAGTTCATAATAACCTTGCCGTAACTTACTATTACATGAAGAAGTACAAGCTCGCCTGGAAGCATGCACAAATTGCCAAGGAATTAGGTACGAATACCACGAGGTTACTTAGCGTCCTAAGGCAGGTTTTGCCTGAAGGTAACACGAATGGTTAATTCCGCGCTTCAGGGGTAATGGTCAGGCTGAGAAGATGTCCATATTTTCATCGTAATCCCAACTGTAGCGACGCTCCTTGCCGGAGGCTCGAAATTCAAGTTCCGCCTCCTCCTTGGTCTTCGCTTCCGCATCCAGGTGGGTTGAGGCAAACAGAACCTCATCTGTACCCGGTCGAAAAAAGGCGCATGTTGTCTTACCAATTCCGGGAGAAATCCGGTGGCTATCGCCAGTCTGGAGATCGAGGGTGTAAATCTGATAATGGCAGCAGGGAATTTGACCTCACTCTGGGTATAAATACCTGCTGCCATTTCAAGTTACAGATACTTTCCGGCCATCTTCTTGAGGAACGCCAGTCCTTCCGTCGCCAGAACTTCCGCACTCGGAGCAATATCGCGCCAAATCGCCGTTGCCGCTGCGATCTCCTTCACGGCTGGCGTGAAAGATTCAATCACTAACCACCGATCATAATTCAGCTTGCCAAGAGATTCAAAGGTCTCTGTCCAGTTGACCAGTCCAGTGCCCGGAGTCCCGCGATCGTTTTCGCAGCAATGAACGTGATGTAGGAACTCCCCTGTATTTAGGAGGGCTTGCGAGAAACTCTTTTCTTCTATGTTCATGTGGAAGGTATCAAGATGTACTTTGAAATGAGAGTTGTTGATTTCCTTGGCAAGCTTCACAGCGTCTTCGGCAATGTTAATGAAATAAGTTTCAAAGCGGTTCAGCGGTTCAATGGCAAGTGTGACACCGCGTTGTTCTGCAAATTCTGCAACCTCTCCAAGCACTTCAACACCCCAATCCCACTCCTGCTGATTTCTTCCTCGTCCAACCAGTTTGCCGACCGCGCTGTACATTGGACCGATGTAAGTATCTCCGCCCAATTCTGCAATAATCTCGATACACGCCTTGAGGTAGTTTTTACCATTTTCGCGAATCGCTGCGTCCTCATTGATCGGATCGCGGTCAGGGCCCATGATGGCGCAAGCAATCGGATGCAAACCTGTGTCTTTCAGCGCAGCTTTGGTATGTGGTATATCAACGGTTGAAGGATCGAAGATCGGAATCTCGACGCCATCGAATCCCATATCGGCGACCTTCGGAATCAGATCGACGGTCTCGCGGTCAAACTTGTCTGCCCATAATAGTAAATTAACACCAAACTTTGCCATGGCTATTTTCCTCCTGATAGTTTATGCCTTGAAAATCAAACCATGCTTATTTTAGCATTTATCATCATCAGGGACAACAAAAATGCCATGCAACCGGAATGACACGGGCGTTTGAACAATCTATGCCAAGGGGTTGAAAAATAATACCGGTTCACGTTTCGAGCATATAGAAGGCAGATGAATCCGCCCTCGATTTTAACAAAACGCTGGTAAAATCAGGGAGGGTGTGTTATTATCTTTTACTCTGAGCAGAAGCACTTCGTTCATGTTATCTTCCACTAACGCTCTCGTTTTTAGGCAATAGAAGGGCGGTATCTGATGCAAAGGCGCACAAAGACCTATAACGCTTTGATGACCTCCTTGGCAGCTCATTTGGTGTTGATGATCTGGTTTTCGTTTTATGTGGCGGAAAATCCCCAACGGTTTAAGGACTTTGTGCCAGTTCTCCTGTTGAGTACAGATCGTCTTCCTGAACCGAAGATCCGCAAGCCCTACTTGTTGGCTAAAATCGATCCGCCAACACCACGAGCGAGGAAAACCGTATCGCGTTCTGGGCAAACTCCTAAAAATGCGGTAGAGTTTTCAGAGCTTACACCTGCTGCGTTGATTCACAAAGATCGTGTGGTTTCTCCGAAGGCACCCATCGAATCAGAGGCTGTTCCAGACTTTGTTACGCATGCAAACATTCCGCTGATACCCGAACTCGCCGTACCAGACACGAGCCTTGGAGAAGAAGTTCATGCCACGAGTCCATCGCAACATGGGGTTAATCGTGGGAAAGGAGCGGCAGGGAAAGGGATTGCCAAGCTTCGACATCGAGGAGACGATTTGAGCAAGCGGTTCGCCGATCTGTTGAGCGAGTCTTCGGCAATTGACAAAAGTCCACTGACAGAATCAATTGAAGTGCCAGAAGGTCTCGGAATCTTTGACACACAAGTAATGCCCGGCCACGGTTTGCTCAGCGAAGTGTACCTTCCCGGCGGTCCCATCTTTGTCATGCCTGACTTCAATAAATTCGTTCCGATTTACACGTTTCTTGCGGCGAAACTTGACATTGCTGAAAGGGCATATACCGCAGGTTTTCCAACGCCAACAGATTTTTATGTTGTGGAAAATTTCGCCATCCGTCTTCGAGGACAGATTTTTGTCAACAACACGGGGCGTTACAGCTTCGCTCTCAACGCCGATGACGGCGTTCAATTATATATCGATGGGCTTCTTGTCGTGGACAACGATGGAATTCATCAGACAAAATACCGACGCGGGACGATTGCGCTTTCGATGGGGCTCCACACCGTTGAAATTCGGTATTTTCAAGGACCACGATACCACATTGCGCTTCAGTGGTTTTATACGCCGCCTGGACAAAGGGAACGGATCGTACCCGCTGAAGTCATTTATCGTCCCGGCCGTCCGAGAGCCATACGAATTCGGAAAAAGGTTATAGCGTTCCATGTACCAGATCCCTAGAAATCCAGATTGAAGTGTGCCATTGTGGAAATACGGCAAAATGTTATCACCGACAAGGATAAGCTTGAAAGGGAAGTCCAACACTTGAAGGCGTAACAAGGAGGAAGTACGTGAGTCTTTTGGCAATTGATGTCGGCACAACAGGCTGCAAAGTTATCGCGTTTAACACAGCAGGGGAAATCCTCGCCCAGGCTTACGATGAATACCCGTTGATTCATCCACAGCCCGGTTGGTCAGAATTGGACTCAAATGTCGTTTGGGAAAAGGTGTCTGATGGTATTCGACAGGTCGCGGCACAGACAAAAATGGATCCAATCGAAGCGGTCAGCGTGGCGTGCCAAGGGGAAGCAGTAACGCCAATATCCAAATCGGGCGAGATTCTCGCAAACGCAATCACCACCTTCGACTTTCGCGCAGCCGGGATTTCTGATGAAATCAATCAGCGTCTCAGCAAACTGGAAATCATGCAGATTACGGGGATGCCTCTCAGTGGAATTCACACGCTTCCAAAGCTCATCTGGATGCAACGGAATCAACCGGAGATTTATCGAGGGACGTGGAAGTTTCTCGGTTTCGAGGATTTCGTGTATCATAAGCTCGGAATTACGCCCGTTGTGGATTACTCGCTTGCAGCACGGACGATGGCGTTCGATATTGTTCAGAAGCGTTGGTCGTCGAAAATGCTTGACCTCGCCAATGTGGATGGAGATCTGTTCCCAGATGTCGCACCGTCGGGAACTGCAATTGGTGAAGTTTCACCTAAAGTTGCCCAAGCACTCGGTCTGCCCAACGGTGTGGTCGGCGTTACAGGCGGACATGATCAGCCGTGCGGTGCGTTAGGTGCGGGTATCATCCACGAAGGCGACGTCATGGATGCCACCGGGACAGTTGAGTGTATTGCCCCTGCGTTTGATGAGCCTGTAATCAACGAAGGCATGATCGACGGCAATTTCGCCTGTTATCCGCACGTTGTCGATGGGATGTACGTAACACTCGGATTCGTATCAAGTGGTGGTGTTGTGCTGCGATGGTTCCGTGACACACTTGCGCAAGCGGAGGTTGCCCAAGCAGAGAAATCCGGGCAGGATGTTTATGACCTGCTAATGGAGCAGATGCCGGATACGCCTTCACCTGTGATGCTGTTGCCACACTTCACCGGATCTGGGACGCCCCATCTAGACCTGGAGTCGAAAGGCGCGATTGTGGGTCTGACGCTTTCAACGACCCAAGGCGATCTGGTCAAAGCCATTCTTGAAGGAATCAGCTACGAGATCAAACACAACCTTTCGCTGTTACAAGATGCTGGAGTTGCGATTAACGAAATCCGTGCGATTGGTGGTGGGGCTAAGTCCGAGAAATGGCTCCAGCTCAAAGCGGATATGTTTGGCAAAAAAGTTGTGGCACTCGACGTCTCCGAAGGCGTGTGCTTAGGGGCAGCAATCTTGGCTGGAACAGCAATCGGGAAATACCCATCCGTTGCGTCGGCCGTTGAGGAGCTTGTCAAGTCCCGTAAGACCTACTATCCGCGTGAAGAGGCCAGGCGATTGTACGATGAGAAACTGAGGTTGTATGCGCAGATTTATCCTGCGATTCGGGAGATTAACTCTCAGTTCTGATTTTATCTGACAGTGATTAACTTGGCCGATATTGGAGTGGAGAACCATGAATTCATACGTCGTCGGTATGGACATCGGAGGAACGAAACTCGCAACTGTTGTTGCAGATGCGAGCGGCAAGATTCTGCAAAAGGTTCGCAAGCCAACGGAGACCGAGAAGGGACCTCAACATGCTGTTCAGCGTCTGTTAGAGATGGTTGATGAAACCATCCGTTTGGCAGGCTTAAAACGCGAGGATATTTCGGCGATTGGTGTAAGTTGTGGAGGCCCGCTGGACACAAAAACGGGCGTTATCTACTCCCCACCGAACTTGCCGGGCTGGGACTCCCTGCCTTTGAAAGCACTTATGGAAGCAGAATTTCATATCCCCACGACCATCGAAAACGATGCAAATGCAGAAGCTCTTGCGGAGTGGAGATTCGGGGGCGGGCGTGGCCACAATTACGTACTTTACATGACGATGAGCACAGGCATCGGTGGAGGAATCATCGCTAATGGACAGATTTATCACGGCGCTAATGATAGTGCAGGCGAAGTTGGACATCAGATTCTTCTGCCCAACGGTCCCCTTTGCCGCTGCGGCAAGCACGGATGTTTAGAGGCGTTGTGTTCAGGTCCAGCGATTGCCCGTCGCGCACAAGAGGCAATTCGGAAACAGCCGAAGCCGAATACCGCGCTCTTGGAGCTTACGAATGGAAACATTGATTGCGTCAAATCGGAACATGTACTTGAAGCCGTACGGAACGGTGATTCGCTTGCAATATCCATAATGCAAGAAACCGCTTACTACATGGGGTGGGGAATTGCAAACCTTGTCAATATCTTGAACCCAGAAATCGTCCTCATTGGGACCATCGCAATAGCGGCGGGTGATCTCCTTCTCGATCCAATCCGACAAATCGTCGCAGATATGGCAATGCAACGCCCAGCCGAGGTCGTCAAAATCATGCCAGCGCAGTTGGGAGAGGCCGTGGGGGATCTCGCCGCAATTGCGTTGGTTATTGATGACTAGGAGAGAAGCAATCATGCCAGTTATTACCGAACCACGCGAAGCGTACCTGTTTCGAGGGAAAAACGGTCTGGAAACATGTATCATACTTTCTGAAGATTATGCCAGCATGTTTCCAAGGGGGAAACTTATGGAACATGACAAGATCAAAGAGATCCTTCGACAATTGGATGAGGCAAGCATTCCGTATGCGATTATTGGTGGGATGGCGTATGCACATTATTGCCCACCTCGAACCACGCAGGATTTAGACCTCATGGTGTTGGCCGAAGATGCCAGAAAGGTTCGCCAACTGTTTAATTCTTACTACCTGCGTGGAACAAGAATCGTTGGTGTGTACGATTACCATGGGACACGGTTTGATGTCCTGCCTGCATCACGACGTTTGCAACGTTCTATCGTGAGTCGCGCAATGAATAGCCAGATCGACGAATTGCCTGTAAAAGTTGCTCGTGTGCAAGATTTGATTCTGCTCAAACTCATCGCTGCCCCGAATCGTCCTGAGATGAGAAAGCGAATGCAAGATCAGACAGATGTTGTAGGACTTATTGAGTACAATCATGAGCAGATTACGGCGGAGGACATCGTTTATATGTGCCAAACGCTGCTTCAGCAAGCATACACACTTGACGATCAAAATAAGGCACTTCAGACCATCCGGTGGCTCAATGAAACACTCGATGAACTTGAACTGTCAGATCTGAAATATCGGCTTGACGATCAAAATGAGGAAATCTTGGCATGAAGCAAAGTAATTCAAGATACAAGATTCATGAATCACTTGCATCTTACCTCTTGTATCTCCGATAGATCGGGGCAGAGTCTGGTCTCGCGTAGCGGACTTTCTTAATCCCGCATTGCGGGGCTCTGCATCGATTGCATCTTCAGAGTTTAAGAAGTTGGAAAGTAGGGGCTTAGCATGCTAAACCCTACTCTGCCGTGAAATGAACCATCCGCAACTCAGATTATGATTACAAGGAGGAAATTCATGGAACGCATTCAGAAGTACATTTCACATCTGCAAGGTGTCTTAGAACGCCTGGCTTTAGCTGACGTTCGCAAATCAATAGATTTTATCATGGAAGCGTATCATGCGGACAAGCAGATTTTCGTAATCGGCAATGGTGGTAGTGCATCCACCGCATCGCACATCGCCTGCGATCTAGGCAAGGGTACGAGCCTTGCTGGAAAGCAACGCTTCAGAGTCATTAGCTTAACCGATAATGTTGCCACTATGACTGCGTGGTCGAACGATGCGTGTTACGAAGATGTCTTCGTTGAGCAGCTCAAAAATCTGGTCAACTGCGGAGATCTCGTTATCGGCATCAGTGCAAGCGGCAATTCAGAAAATGTCATCCGGGCAATTCGCCATGCCAATGAACTCGGGTGCAAAACCATTAGCTGGACGGGATTTGGCGGTGGCAAACTGGCTCAGATGACGGATATAAGTGTTGTTGTGGATAGCGATGAATATGGTCCCGTTGAAGATGTACATCTTGTCCTCAACCATGTGCTTCATGCGTGGATTCGTGAGGAGTTTGCGTCTCAAAACGCTTGACACGGTTCTGCAACAAAGATATAATAGTGCAGGGAAATGGAGTTTGAAAGGAGATGTTTACGTGCCAGCCATTAGAATTAAAACGGACGACGAGGCATTGAGGGACGAAACCTTCTGGGCAATTAGCTACAGTGGACAGATTGGCGTTCTGCCAGAGAGAATTTATGTAGTAAATGAAAAGCAACTTGAATCACTGCTTGAACAAAAATTGCCAATCGAAGTTCTAGAACGGGATTACGTCCAGGCAATCGTCGATAAACACCGGCGAGAAAGAGAGCAAAGGCGAAATGCCTCTCGGTAAACGGTACGAAGTTTATTTCCCGCTTGAGTATAATCCTGAAGCAACAGATGATCGCCAGGAGATTGAGGGAGTAAAGTTTGAGCAAACTTATGAGGAACTCTTGCATGAGTTTGATGGTGTGACAGTCATGCCACCTTCAGAAAATCATGCGCTCAGTGGGTTCTGGCGGAATGAGACAGGACAAGTCTTTGAGGATAAAATCATCACTGCCGTGGTCTACGCAACAGACATCAACCGAGCTGATCTGTTTTTCCGTGAATTTCGAGAAAATTGCAAGACAACATTTCAGCAAGAAGAAATTTTGATTATCTCTACAATTGTCGAGATATTGGAGTGATCATCATGAAAAACAAAAAGCATGTCGTCAACTGTGCCTTAATTCTAGTTGGTGTTCTATTATCAATTTCGGGGTCAGTCGCCCTAGAAAAGGACGCGCTTGTGTACGTGATCGATATTCGCAATGAGATCGGCAACGGGTTGCGTGTATACATAGAAAGAGGTATTAATGAGGCTGAAGAAGCCAACGCAGATGCAATTATTTTTGATGTTGATACCCCAGGGGGCCGCGTTGACGCTGCCGTCAAGATTATCGATGCCATCCAGCGCGTGAAAATCCCGACGATCGCCTATGTAAATCGGCAAGCAATTTCTGCCGGTGCAATGATTTCCCTTTCTTGCGACCAAATTGTGATGGTATCTGGTGGAACGATTGGTGATTCTGCTCCCGTTTCGATGGGGGGAGACGGGGTAAAAGAAATTGAATCAGAGAAGGTCCTGACCTACATTCGAGGGACAATCCGATCAACAGCAGAACGCCAAGGAAGAAATCCTGACATTGCCGTTGTAATGGTGGATAAGAAACTCGTACTCGTCAAGTTGGAAAATGACGAGATTGTTGCGTTCAGACCTGATGAATACACAGAGAGAAAAGATGCGGGAGAGGAAATGGACGTTATTGTTGCCGAAGGGGAGTTGCTGACTTTGACGACGGATGAAGCACTGCAATATGGCTTTGTAGATGCGCAAGCGGAAATCCTCGAAGATCTGTTGGGGATGTATCAAATTGTCAGGATTGATGAAACGCTAAAGGCTCTGACCAAAGAAGCCGTGATGCAGAAGCAAACTGAGCTTGGTACGACTCGAGTAAAAATCATCACATCTCTCGAAAATGCAACCATTGAAGAGGTCACAGTCACGCTGGCAGATAGGATTGTGTTTTTCATCACAAGTCCGATGATTAGCTCACTGCTCCTTTCGCTGGGGGTACTTGGAATATTTATCGAAATTCGGACGCCCGGTTTTGGTGTACCTGGAATTCTTGGATTACTCTGCATTGGGCTATTTTTTGGCGGGCACACCCTGAATCAGATCGAAGCAGAATATGCGGCACTGTTTTTCGTTCTCGGCGTGGCTTTCATGCTGTTAGAGATTTTCGTGATACCAGGCTTTGGCATTGCGGGAATCGCTGGTATTACGCTTATGATAGGTAGCGTCTTTTATGTTTTCGGAACTGCTTATGAGCTTGAAACGGCAATTTTCTGGCTTTCCAGTTCAGTTCTCCTGACGTTTGCGCTTGCAATCTTGGCTGCTTACCTGTTGCCGAAAACTCGCACGTGGCAGAACTTTGTTTTGGCAACAGAACTAGATTCCGCTTATCAGTCTACAACAGCAGAATCTGAGAGCTATCTTGGACAGACCGGCACAGCCCTCACTCCTCTACGTCCCGCTGGCACAGCTCGCATCGGAAATAAACGTCTCGACGTTCTCACCGTCGGCGATTTTATTGCGCGGGAAACACCTATCAAGGTCGTTGACGTCGAAGGAACCAAAATTCTCGTTGAAGCTGTTGATGCAATGTAAACCTAAAAAGCAGCGATTCAACGAAACATCATAAGCATCGAGCAATTATGTCATGGTTTCCCATTTTCCTCATCGGTCTGGGAATTTTATTACTATTCATTGAAATTGTCCTGCTCCCTGGATTTGGGGCGGCAGGTATTCCTGGGATTGTGCTCATCGGCAGTGGAATCGGGGTTGTATGGTCAAAATCGGGTTGGGAAGTCGCCTCAATCTATGCGGGTGCGACTCTAATTGTCATCATCCCGCTTGCCGCTTTTGGGCTATGGCTTGCCCCTCGGACAAAGTTAGGTAAGGCCGTCATCCTTGATACCACCCAGAGAAGTGCTGACGGATTCCAAGCACCTCCGCAGGAACTCGCAAATCTGGTTGGGAAATCTGGCCAATCCATTAGTCCTTTGCGACCCGCCGGAATTGCGTTAATTGATGGTCGGCGAGTGGACGTTGTCTCTCGCGGAGAATTCATAGAACCTGAAACAGAAGTTGAAGTGGTTTTCGTCGAAGGTACTCGTGTTGTCGTCCGTAACCTCTGAATAAACGGGCTAGTTTTTAAGTTGACACCAAAGTCGTGTTCAATAAAAAAGGCAAGGCGCAAAACTAAAATTCCTGAACCTTGCATTTCACGACGTTTCGTGGAAAACATTTGGTTTTCTTATGCTTTAATCAACCCCATTTTTGAGCCAGCTCATGACTCAATATTAAGGAGATTCAACATGCCTGAAGCAGGACAGATTCCTATAGCGATTATTGCAATAGTGGTCGTGGTTGTTTTGTTCGTTTTCTTTTATGTCGTGCCAGTTGGGCTTTGGATTGCTGCTTGGGCAGCAGGTGTGCCTATTAGCATCATGAATCTGATTGGAATGCGTTTGCGTCGTGTAAGTCCAAATATCATTGTCAATGCGATGATTAGCGCACATAAAGCCGGACTGAAGACGAAAACGGATGATTTAGAAGCGCATTACCTCGCTAGTGGAAACGTGGTAAAGGTTGTCAACGCCCTAATTGCGGCAGACAAAGCGAAGATTGAACTCAATTTCCAACGCGCTGCGGCAATCGATTTAGCAGGCCGTGATGTGTTTGAAGCCGTGCAAATTAGTGTTAATCCGCGAGTTATCACAACGCCTCAGATCAGTGCTGTTGCGCTTGATGGAGTTGAATTGATAGCTTTAGTGCGCATCACCGTCCGGACAAACATCAACCGACTGGTTGGTGGTGCGGGCGAAGAAACAATCCTTGCACGAGTTGGTGAAGGCATCATCAGCGCAATTGGTGCTTCGGAAACTTATGAGGATGTCCTCGAAAACCCCGACATTATCTCTAAAACGGTATTAGATCGCGGGCTGGACGCGGGCACCGCTTTTGAGATTCTCTCGATCGATATTGCGGATATCAACGTTGGTAGAAACATCGGTGCAGAACTTCAAGCAGAGCAGGCTGAAGCCGATCTTATCGTTGCTCAAGCAAAGGCAGAGGAAAGACGTGCAATGGCAGTTGCTGCCCAGCAAGAGATGACTGCGAAGGTTCAGGAGATGCGAGCGAAAGTTGTGGAAGCTGAAGCATCTGTGCCTCGTGCTGTTGCCGGTGCATTCCGAGAAGGTAATTTTACGATTCAAACATAGTAACGGCAAAAGCAGAGCTTTTGCACTCCATAAGGAGATTTCAAATGTCAGTATCAGTCATCATCATCGCCATCGTTGTTTTTGTCGTTTTCATTTTTCTGACATCGTTCATTCCCGTTGGCCTATGGATTGCTGCCATAGCCGCAGGTGTTAAGGTCCGAATCTTTGGCGATCTGGTTGCGATGCGTTTGCGTCGTGTGCCTCCCAAAGGCATTATAGAACCCCAGATTAACGCGACGAAAGCTGGGCTTAACCTCTCACTTGATAATCTTGAAGCGCATTATCTTGCTGGTGGGAACGTTGGAAGTGTCGTTATGGCTCTCATTGCGGCAGATAAAGCAAATATTAACCTCGAGTTTTCTCAAGCCGCTGCGATTGACCTTGCGGGGCGAGATGTGTTAAATGCTGTGCAGGTGAGTGTTACCCCGGAAATTATCGACATTCCCGCCAAAGGCGAAAATAGTAAGGGTATTACCGCTGTCGCACGCGATGGTATCCAACTTATTGTGAAGGTAAGAGTTACGGTGAGGGCGGATATCGATCGGCTTGTCGGTGGTGCAACAGAGGAGACGATTAGAGCTAGGGTCGGCGAAGGTATCATTACAACAATTGGATCCGCGGCGAGCCATAAACAGGTTTTAGAAAGTCCGGTGCAGATTACAGAGACGGTACTTCAAAAAGGTTTGGCATCCGGCACCGCCTTTGAGATTCTGTCCATCGACATTGCGGACATTAGCATTGGCGAAAACATAGGAGCTAAGCTACAAACAGATCAAGCGCAGGCGGAATTAAAAATCGCCCGAGCGAAAGCGGAGGAAAGGCGCGCAAGAGCGGAAGCGGAGGAGGAGGAAAACAAAGTACTCGTCGAAGAGATGACCGTCAAGCTCGTTGAAGCTGATGCAGAAGTACCGCTTGCTGTTGCAGACTCACTTGGATCAGGCCGGATGAGCGTCATGGAGTACTATAACTTCCGAAATATCGTCGCAGATACTGAAATGCGCCAATCCATCGCCTCCCCCGGCGGTGATCCAGACACCACCCGTTCATCCCATTCCGTGGGCCTTTCGTAATTTGGGATGAATATGGGAATGATTCAAAAACCGGTTGACACTTTGGTTTGAAAATGCCAATGTAACCGTTCAGCCACCATAGATATTCTTGGCTCGTAGTAACGACTTTAGTCGTTCATAGCTGGCCGGAACGACTGAAGTCGTCACTACAGCGCTATCCCCCTGAACGGTTACATGCCAATAATGTCCTATTTTAAGGGGCTAAAGGATCAAGATTCAAGATACAGAGCGTGCTCGCAAAGCGAAGATTCGGAAGATCGTTAATTAAGTTGGAAAGTCAACTCAGCCATGAAATAAGCCATCTCCATAGATTACACTTTTAGTTTGCCATTCTGAGGGGAGCGAAGAATCTGAGCATTTGAGATCCTTTGCTTCACCCTCGGATGACATTGTAGTGCTATATCGCAGAAAGGAAATGAGCATGGATGATATCCTTAAACTGATCCCTATTTTATTTATACTCTTTGCAGTGGTAGGCAACTTGCTAAGGCGAAAGAAGAAGCAAGCAGAACCAGAGGTAGTTTTACAGGATGAACAGGAAGTAGTTTTGCCGCCTTGGGGTAACTTTCCTATGGGAGAAAGGTCGCCGCAACCTTCGGTTGAACCTGATACACCTCCTATTGTGGAAAAAATCCCGCAACCACAAGCATCGCCCCCCACCACTGCCTCAGACGTGCCACCAAAGCGTGAAAGGCGCGTCGGCAGGGAAACAGCTTCCCAGCCAACAACAGAACGAGAATCGCAACCCGCCCGATCAGAAGTCCGTACAATTGCTGGAATACCTCTGTCACCGCAGACATTTCGCCAAGGTATTATTTTGTCCGAAATTCTCGGACGCCCCAAATCTATTCGTCGTCCACGCTCGTGAATTGAAGATTGACAATTGACGATTGTTTCGCGAGAATTAGGTTTAGACCTGACAGGTTTGCCAAACCTGTCAGGTCTACGAACACGAAAATTTATATCCAGTACCTGTCAATCTTTCCCTTCCAATCTTCGGTTTCCATCTAAATATTATGCACTTTCAGTTGCGCCAGATTGCGGTATTAATTGCCCTTATTTTTCTGTATTCCCCCGCTTCTCCTGCTTTGGGATCGATTATCATCAACGAAGTGATGGCAAATCCACTTGATGAAGACACAGGCGAATTCATTGAACTCTTCAACGCAGGAGACGACCCCATTGATGTGCTGAATTGGCAATTCACTGATGGCGATGCAACGGACATCATTCAGCCGTTTCGAGGGAGCGGGACGACTATTCCTGCCAATGGTTACGCACTTATCCTGGACTCGGAGTACGCCGATGAGTATGAACTGCCACCAAAGGTCATTTTGCTGACAACGAAAAATACAACACTGGGCAATGGTTTGCAGATTAACGACCCGATTACGCTTTTTGATGAGAGTGGAACAAAGATCATCGATACCTATTCTCACCCCTTCAACCCTAAAAATGGTATTTCGGCAGAACGTGTCGATGTAGATGCTGGCGATGTTCCAGAGAACTGGAAAGCGAGTATCCATCCGTCCGGCTCTACACCGGGACAAGAGAATAGCGTTTCGGAACTCGAAGTCGATCTGCCTCCGGTTGATGAACCGGACCCTGAAGAAACAAAGCCGCAACCGCCAATTCAGCAAATACTCATCAATGAGATTATGCATAGCCCTGACACAAAAGCCGAACAGACTGAATGGATCGAACTGTTCAATCCGAATCTACAACATATCGATCTCAGCGGATGGCGGGTTGAAGATGCTTCGGGGAAGTCGGGTGAAATTCCAGAGGGAACCCAAATTGCCGGAGGCGGTTTCCTAATTCTCGCCAAAACCAAATCAGACTTTCAAGCCCAATATCGTAACCCAATCGAGGTTGTCGAAATCAAACTCCCTGCACTGAATAATTCGGGTGATACAATTATTTTGTACGACAATTTTGACCGACAAGTCGAACTCGTGAGCTACAGCGGCTCCGGTTCGATTCGTGGCAAATCTCTTGAACGAGTTCAGGTTTCTCGACCATCCAATCAGGAGGGAAACTGGGGGCTGTCAATCGACCTCGCGGGGGCAACGCCGGGAAAAATTAACAGTCGAAGTCAGAAAGTCACAGGAACGTCGAAACTTATAATTGCTCCGAACCCTTTTAACCCGCAGGTGTCGCCGACTACTATTCGTTACGAAGCCCCAACGGATGCCTTGATAACCGTACAGATTTTCGATTCAGCGGGGAGACTCGTGCGCGTCCTTTTAGAGCAACGTGAAGTGGGTGGTAGGCAATCAATTAGTTGGAATGGGCGAGATGAAGACGGAAGGCGCGTTCCTGTTGGAGTCTATATCTGTCAACTCATTGTGTCCGGGAATCCGAAGAAATCCGCCACGCGGGTTGCCAAAACAGTCATCGTTGCAGAAAAACTTTGACGGAAGATGAGGTGGGAAGGAGCAGGTTGTGGGAGAGTCTTCCTAGACTAATGTGCAAGAATTGATTCCTTTCATCGCGAGACAGTCCTCGCTCCCACAAGGATAGGAATCTCGTCGGGATTGGCTGTTTTAATGCCAAGATAATACCGAGGCTTCAAAATGACACATAAATTTGAAGGTAGAGTTGCTTTAGTAACGGGTGGAAGTTCGGGAATTGGCAGAGGAACAGCACTCGCATTCGCCAGAGAAGGCGCAAGGGTTGTCGTTGCGGATGTGAACGACAAGGGCGGCGCGGAAACAGTGTGCATGATTAAAGAAATTGGCGGAGAAGGGGTCTTCATCAAAACGAACGTCTCTCAAGCGAATGAAGTCGAAGAACTTATCAAGAGAACGGTTGAAGCCTATAATCGGTTGGATTTCGCATTCAACAATGCTGGAATTGCAATCGGAGGAACGGCTGCCGATTTGACCGAAACAGATTGGAACAGTGTCATTAGCGTTAACCTCAAAGGCGTATGGTTATGCATGAAATACGAGATTCTACAGATGCTCAAAGGGGAAGGCGGTTGTATCGTCAATACCGCATCGATTCTTGGGTTGAAAGGTGCGTCCGGTTTGACTGCTTATGTTGCCAGTAAGCATGGCGTCGTTGGTTTGACGAAAACTGCGGCACTGGAATATGCAGAGGAAGGCATACGAATCAATGCGGTCTGTCCGGGATGGATTAAGACAGGAATGACCGAAAACATCTCAGAAGATCAGATGGCTGCCCAAACGCCGATTAACCGAGCAGGGAAGCCGGAAGATGTCGCTGGATGTGTGGTGTGGCTCTGTTCTGATGCCGCATCGTTTGTCACAGGCCACGCGATGGTCGTGGACGGTGGGATGGTCGCGAAGTAGATGAACCAATAACGTCAAGAGCAACAATCACTTGGAGGCTTGAAATGAGTCAAAGTATTATACTATTTCTCTTTTTCCATTGTGCATTCCTGTCAATAGAGCGACACGGTCTATGCAGTTGGGGGATACTTAGAAAGGATTAATTCCTCGGCATGCACCTGATTCTCTCGTAAGAGCGTATGAAATCGATTGAGTATATTCAAGAATAACTTCGCCATGCAAACCACAAATCAAGCACTCGAATCAGCATTACAAAAATATTTCGGACTCCAAAACTTCCGCATGGGACAAGCCAACGCCATCCGGCATGTTCTCGAAGGGCATGATACACTTGTTGTTATGCCGACAGGCGCGGGAAAGTCGCTCTGCTACCAACTGCCAGCACTGCTATTAGAAGGAATAACGTTAATCATTTCCCCGTTAATTGCATTGATGAAAGATCAGGTGGATACGCTGGATTCACAGGGTATTGCCGCGACATTTATCAACAGCTCGCTCACACCATCCGAGTTGGAAGCGCGTCAGAATGATCTCAAAGCGGGACGATATAAGCTGGTTTATGTCGCTCCTGAACGCCTCAAGAACAATGCATTTTTGCGAGTGCTGGAAAATGTGCGTATCGGGATGCTCGCGGTAGACGAAGCCCACTGTATCTCTCAATGGGGACACGATTTCCGTCCAGATTACCTGCACATTCGCGATCTGTTGGATTATATTACTGGCCGGTCCCACGGTGGAGATCGACTCCGTATCATGGCATTGACGGCAACGGCAACGCCCGATGTGCAAAACGATATTTTGCAGAGTTTGGGTATTCCCAGAGCCCAACGCATTATCACAGGGTTTGATCGGGTAAATCTTGGTTTCGAGGTGCAATATGCACGCAACGAAGAGCAGAAATTTGCGCGGTTGCGAAAGTTCTTAGAGAGTCAATCGGGGAGTGGGATTATCTACGTTGGAACGCGGCAACACACAGAAGATGTCCATGAATTTGCCTGTAAATTCATGCAGAAATCTTGTTGCTTTTACCATGCAGGCCTTGACGATGCAGATCGAGAAACGGCGCAAGACCAGTTTCTGTCGGGGGAAATAGAGCTCATCGTTGCGACGAATGCCTTCGGTATGGGCATTGACAAACACAATGTCCGTTTTGTTGTCCATTTCGATCTCCCCAATTCTATTGAGCGCTATTATCAAGAGGCAGGCCGCGCAGGGCGTGATGGTAATCCGGCACAAGCATCGTTAATCTATTGCCCGAAAGATCGAGCACTTCAAGAATGGTTCATCGAAAACGACTCTCCTTCGGAAGCGGAATTACGGCTTCTGTTTGATGCAATTGTTGCTCACACCAGCGATGATTGGGCGGAAATCCGTTACGATACATTAGCCAGAGATACCGGCATTCATCCCGCTAAGCTCAAAGTTGGCGTTGAGCAGTTGGAGCAAGCGAGTGGCTTGATTCGTTTCCCAGACAGCGGGAGTACATTGAATCTGCAACCCCTTGCAACCACGAACGAAAAGTTGCGGTTAAAAGAGATCTTGCGATGGAATGAACAGAGGCGTAAGGGAAAACGGCAGGAATTGGCGCAAATGATTCGGTACGCCGAAGGAAATGCCTGTCGACGTGAAGCATTGCTCGCGCATTTTGGTGATGTCAAGATCGAAAGAGAGTATGTTTACTGCTGCGATAACTGTGTGATATCGGTGGATAATACATCTTCCGGAACACAACCGCAAAACGCAAAACAAAACACGCCCCCAGTTCCTGTCTACGGAGTTGCCCATCAAATTCTTAAAAGTATCACTGAACTTAAGTTTCCGATCGGGCGCATAAGGCTGTCACAGATGCTGCACGGATCGAACGCAAAGGAAATGACTCAGCTCCGTCTTAACCTGCATCCAAGCTATGGTGAATTGCGCGACTTCACGCAAAAAGAAACCCTCCGTCTGATCGATGAACTCGTCGAAGTGGGGTGGCTGAAACCGGTCGGCAGCGATCGCCCTGTTCTCCAATTGACGCCTCAAGGGCACCATGCATTACAAGAGGGCATTCCGATAGCGATTGACGTGCCAACCCCTAAAATCGATACCGTCGAGAAGACTTACACGCTCTTTCAGCAGGGATTATCTCCAGAACATATTGCGAGTGCCCGTTCCCTAAAAGTCAACACGATTTATGAACATCTAGCGAAGCTCATCGGAGACGGACGGGCTTCTATCGATAACGTTATTCCGCAGGACATTCAAAAGCAGATTAAAGCCGTCATGGCCAGAGTTGGGACACAATCAGTTACGGCGGTTAAGGCACAGCTTCCAGAAAAAATTGACTATGGTCAAATTCGTTGTATTATTGCTGCCCGTGGTGGTAAGAAGAAGTCTGCTGAAGAAAGCGAACAGAATGACAAAGTCGCAACCCTGATTGAGAAGTTATATCCACGACTTGCCGGCGAGACGAAAGCGATGTTCGTTCAACTGATGGGAGAGATGCGGGCAGAAGCCGCACGAAAGATACTGACTCAAGCATTGCAGAGCAACGAGCCTGACCTCCGTTTCATCGCTGCCTCTGCGTTGAACAAGCTTGATAGTAACTCACGAAATGCCCTTCCTGATGAATCCTCGATTGATGATAGTTCTTCATCGAAAACTGACACGGCTCCAGTGAAAAAGTCAGAAAGTAACAACATTGATAGTCGAATGTCGATTGAAGACTTTCTGCATACAGCGCGTCCCAAACCGTTGAAAGGCAATTGGGATGAGGGATTCGCATTGGATTTTTATGGGCGTTTCCAAGGTGGCGTAAAAGTCGAGACGGAGTTGGGCCAACAACTACATGGATTCAAATACCACAATCAGAAGGAGTTTGCACAGCCACTCATCGACAAACTCGCCGATTTTGTTCGCAAACATTCGACCTACCAAAAGGCGGATGTCCTGCTTGCAATCCCGTCGACCAAGAAGGATCGAACCTACCAACCGGTGGACTTGCTTGCCCAAGGACTCTCTGAGGCGGTTGGATTAAAATACATCCCTCATCTCTTGATTCGCATCCGTCAAACCGAATACCAAAAGTCAATGAACAATATTGAGCAGAAACGGCATAATATCGCAGGTGCGTTCGGTATTAAACACCCTGAATCTGTGCGGAACCGACGAGTTTTGTTGCTAGATGATCTGTTCGATACCGGCGAAACTCTCAAGGAGGCAACGCGAGTTTTGAAACGGACGGGGGTTTCATCGGTGTACGTATTAACTCTAACAAAGACGATGGGTCAATCGCGATACGTAAAAATTCATTCGTAATCTCTCATTTTCTAATCACCTGACATCTTTGACTCTCATGATAAACGATAGAAAAGCTGCCTGTGTCGCCCTTAATTTCGTGCAAGGAATCGGTCCCAAAATGTTTGAAAACCTCTTGAACCGATTTTCCCATCCGGAGGCTGTGATTGCGGAATCGATCGAGGAACTTTGCACAATTCCACGATTGACTCAAAAAATCGCCGAGGCAATCCATGCGATAAATATCGATGCAGTCGCAGCAGAACTGGCGGCCCTAGAAGAGGTCGGCATCACAGTTCACACAGTCGATGAACAAACTTATCCCCCAAATCTCAAATCGATTCCGAATCCACCATCAATCCTATTTCAATCCGGCAAATTTCTCACCGATGATACCATATCCATCGCGATTGTTGGTACTCGGAAACCGAGCGCAACGGGAGTGAAGCTGGCGCGAGAACTTGCCCTCGGGCTTGCCAAACGTGGGTTCACGATCGTCAGTGGGATGGCTTTAGGAATTGATACCGCAGCACACCGAGGAGCACTTGAGGCTGGCGGCCGAACTCTCGCTGTACTTGGTTCAGGAATTCAGGTCATCTACCCTCGCCAAAATCAAGGGCTTGCCGAACAGATTCGTCATTCAGGCGCAGTCTTCTCCGAGTTAAAGCCAAATGCACCTCCTGCGAGCGGTACGTTAATGAGCCGCGATCGGATTGTGAGTGGATTGTCACTGGCGGTGATCGTCGTCGAAGCGAATGAACGAAGTGGAAGCATGGATACCGCCAAGCAAGCGCAAAAACAGGGCAGGAAACTTTTCGCTGTTGATAACCCATCCACTGGCAATCAGCAATTAATTGCACAGGGCATAACATCGATTGCGGAGGTAACAGAATCCTCCCTAAATTGGATTGCGGAAAAGACAATCGAAGGTGGGCATGCTAGTAAACCATCGCAGATGACGCTATTTTAAGAATGTAGAACGCCAAAGATGCAAGATGCAACGCTAGATTTGGGCGGGCATTCCAACCTTGAGAAGGTTTCAAACCTTCTCAAGGTTACGTCACCAAAAGATACGAAATGCAAAGGATACAAGATGCAACGCTAGATTTGAATCAGTGAATCCTGTATCTTGAATCCGCTGATCCTTGAATCTCTGTGACTTTAAAACCAAAACTTTAATTCTACAAAAATGGACCAAAACATGGACAACGCAACTTTTACATCAATTGATGTAGGGTCTAACGCTATACGGATCAAGATCCTTGAAATGAAGGCAGACGGTACAGTTGAACCTGTCTATCAATACCGTGCTCCGGTTCGGCTCGGGCATGAGGTGTTCCTGACAGGATTTCTGGCCGAAGAAGCAATTGAGAAAACGATTGCAGCATTTGACGGATTTCGTGAAGAGATCGAGAAATCGAAAGTTCATATGACCCGCGCCATCGCGACAAGCGCAACCCGCGAAGCGACTAACGGCGACGATCTGGTAAAACGCATTCAAAGTAGTTCCGGCATTCGGTTGGAACGCATCTCCGGTGGTGAAGAGGCACGTCTAGTCCAACTCGCGGTCACTCGCAAAATCGATCTCCGTGATAAAATTGCGCTCATCATCGATATCGGAGGGGGGAGTGTGGAGTTTGATGTAGTGGAACATGGTTCTATTGTCTACTCCAATAGTCTACGATTAGGCACAGTACGGCTCCACGAAACCTTCCTCAAAACTGACATCGTTTCAGATTTACAGGTGCTGCTACTCAAGACTTACATGAGCCAACTCCTCGAAAGCACATTGGATGCCATCAATGAAAATGAAATCGACATTATACTCGGCACAGGCGGAAATGTCGAAGAACTTGGGAGACAGATCGGTGTTTCACCCAAAGTTGAAGAAAATCTTCCGCCAGATGTTCCTTTGATTCCCCTGCGTGAGTTGCAACGTTTCGTCAGAGAGATTTCCAGACTCAGCGTCCAAGAGCGCATGAAACGTTACGATATGCGTGCCGATCGGGCTGATGTTATTCTCCCCGCAAGTCTCGTGCTCGTTGAAGTCGTGAGTAACGTGATCGGTGCCAGAGGTCTGTATGCGGCGAATGTGGGACTCAAAGATGGTGTCCTTGTTGAGATGGTCGATCGCTTCCGAAACTCATGGGATGAGACTTCGGAGAAAGCGGAGATAATCAAAGCAGCAACTGCGCTCGGCCATAGGTATAATTTTCATGCGAAGCACGCTGAACAGGTCCGTTATTTGGCAGAGTTGCTGTTTGATCAATTAGAGCCCATACATCAATTATCCGCAGAGTCGCGGTTCTTGCTCCGCGTTGCAGCGACACTCCACGAGATTGGCGGATTTGTCAATCCTTCTGGCCATCACAAACATTCATACTACTTAATTAAAAACTCTGAGATTGTTGGACTTAAGTCCAAGCAAATTGAACTCATTGCCAATATTGCCCGTTACCACCGAAAGGGGTTTCCCAATGGACGGAGGCACGATCACTTTCGGGAACTTTCGTACGCGGAAAAGCAACAGGTGACGAAGCTCGCTGCCATTTTGCGCGTCGCCGATGCGCTCGATCGACAGCACAAATCGGTGGTCGAAACGCTTAAAGTAAAAATCCTTGATGGGGTTATTGAGATTGATCTGCGATCGCTTGATGCTTGTCTTTTAGAGCAGTGGCATCTTGAAGAAAAAGGGCAGTTGTTCACTCATGCGTTTGGGTATTCGATTCGAGTGTTGGTGAATGGAAGGAAAGGTGAGGAATAAGAGTGATGAAGCAGTTTTCCTTACAAAAAGTCGATCATGAAAATAACACAACCACAGAAGAATTATGAAATTTAAAGGAGAGGATATGACAGAAGAGGAGATAACAGGAGAGGATATGACAGGAGATGGTTCCTATGGTGAGTTGTGGCTTCATCGCTTTATGTTGCGGGATAGTGTGCGAAATGAGGCATATCGCCAAGCGATTTCTAAAACGGTGAAGGCAGGTGATGTTGTCCTAGATATAGGCGCAGGCACCGGTATCCTTAGCCTCTTTGCAGCTCAAGCGGGTGCGAAAAAGGTCTACGCTGTAGAACGCACAAGCATGGCGAAAATGATTGGGAAAATCGCAGAGAGGAATGGTGTCCAGGACATTGTAGAAATCTTTCAGTGCGACATAGAAAACTTCATGGCTCCTGAACAGGTTGATGTTATCGTCTCCGAATGGATGGGAGGATATGGCGTCGACGAAAATATGTTGTCTCTGGTGTTAGAAGCTCGCGACCTTTGGCTTAAACCTGGCGGAAAGATTTTGCCTGAACAGGTGACCGCTTGGATGGCACCCGCATGGGATAGCAAACTTGATGAGGATATGAACTTCTGGCGTAGCCATCCTCATGGCGTAGATTTGAGTCCAATAGCGGAGGAAACGGCTGACGAACTGCTGTGTGAACGGTATCACATCTCTAAAGAAGACCTTCGCGCGGAACCTCAACAGTTGTGGACTCACGATACTTATACTTGCTCGGTTGAAGAATCCTTTCTACCGTTTCGAGCGTCGTTATCTTTTTCGGTATCAAAGGCGGGAAAATTTTCCGCACTGGCCACCTGGTTTTCGGCCACGTTTGGCAATGGACTGGTCCTGACCAACGCACCTGATGCGCCCCCGACGCACTGGGGAAGAACAAGCTTTCCATTGGAACGCACCATAACTGTGGAGCAAGGCGAAGAAATTCAGGTGAAATTTATCTGTGCGCCCAGTGGACCCGGTTATTGTCATGAAGAATGGTCGATAAACGTCATAGACCACTCCTCCACAGGCGAGCTTTAATACGCAAATATGAAAAATGTCATTCTGAACCCTTCGCTGCGCTCGAGGGCAGGCTTCGTGAAGAATCTTTCCCGTACGGCCAAAACCAGATCTTTCGCGAAGTTTACCCTCGAACCCTTCGCTACGCTCGAGGGCAGGCTTCGTGAAGGGCTCAAGATGACACATCTTGCATGGTTGGAGAAATGATACGGAGAAGTTTTTACACTTCACGTTACTGGAGAATCTGAATGCCAAGGTTTACAGTTAATCAACTCGCATCAATTGGTGCGAAAATTTTTGCTTCGGCTGGCGCACCGATAGCTGAGGCAGAGACCGTCGGACGTCTGTTAGCAAATGCCAACCTCGTCGGTCATGACTCGCATGGTGTTATCCGGATACCACAGTATCTGCAATTTATCGAAAGCGGAAATTTGACGCCCGGCGCACCAATTGAGATTATCCGTGAGACTCCGGCAACTGCTGTCATCAACGGCAATTGGGGGTTCGGACAGGTCATCGCTACCAACGCGATGGAAATTGCCATCGAAAAAGCAAGAAAAACATCCGTCAGTTCTGTCACCGTCCAATGCTGCAATCACATTGGGCGCCTAGGAGATTACGCGCTGATGGCGACTCAACACGAGATGATTGCGATGGTCATGGTGAACAACCACGGTGCCGGGCGTAATGTCGCTCCGTGGGGAGGACGTGAGCGACGACTATCAACCAACCCACTCTGCATTGCGATACCAACAGATCAGCCGACACCGATTTTAATGGATATTACTTCGAGCGTCGTTGCAGAGGGAAAGGTTCGCGTCATGCGAAATCGCGGAGCGCAAATTCCAGAGGGATGGATTATGGATGCGGAAGGGAATCCAAGTACCGATCCAAACGATCTCTACGGACCACCGCAAGGTGCAATCTTACCATTCGGTGGCATGGTTGGGCACAAAGGTTTTGCACTGAGCATGATTATCGACATGCTTTCAGGTGGGCTGAGTGGTGCGGGGTGCAGTCGGGCAGATGAAACACGGGTTGGAAATGCAATTCTGATTACGGTATACAACATCAGCAGTTTTGTTCCGATCGAGGAATTTTATCAGCAGGTCAACGATTTCGTGGAATATGTAAAGTCATCGGCATTGGCACCGGGTTTTGAAGAAATCATTGTTCCGGGTGAACCTGAAGCACGAGTCGAGGCAAGGCGTCGTGAAGATGGAATTTTTATAGAAGATGAAACATGGAGACAGATCCTAGCAATAGCAGAGAGACTGGACATTCAGTTGGAAGTTGATTGACAAGATAAGCCCATTTTGCTATACTCAGTAGTTGGGAATTCTGCGAACTCAATGCTGGATTGGCATTGAGCCTCGTCTAGGAAAAGACGAGTGTCAGACGGGCAAAAGTGAGAACCCGCCGTTGACTCAGAGACGGTCGTGCGCATCATTTCCTGTTGCACAGATGGCAACAAAAATCACCCAATTCGGGGCAAAATGAGAGTTTTCCCAACTACTGATACTAACTCTTGCGAGTAAAGAACCGGACAACCAACGAACACTTCAGGGGTAGGAGGATCAGATTGAAAATGACAAGACGTTCGTTTCTAGGCAGCAGTGCAGCGGGGCTAGTCGCCGCCTCCTTTACAGGGATTCCAAACTCAATCGCATCGAAAGCAGAAACACCATCCAAATATATTCAGACGGTGCGTGGCGCAATCCCTGCCGACAAGCTTGGGTTGACGCTTCCCCACGAACATATCATGTGCGACTTTATCGGCGCGGCAGAAACCGGAAAGCATCGCTACGATTCGGATGAAGTGGTCGAAGTGATACAGCCTTACCTGCAAGAGATTCGTGATTTAGGTGTCCAAAGCTTTTTCGATTGCAGTCCGATGTTTATTGCCCGTGACGCAGAAGTGTTAGCGCGATTATCTAAAGCAACCGGGCTAAACATCGTGACAAACACAGGGATGTACAAAGAACCATTCCTTCCTCAGTACGCCTTTGAAACTTCCGCCGATAAACTCGCTGAGATGTGGATTAAAGAATTTGAGGAGGGCATCGAGGGAACGGAAATTAAGCCCGGCTTTATCAAAATTGCCGTGAATCCCGGATCGCTGATTCCGGTTCAGCAAAAAATCGTGCGTGCCGCAGCACGAACGCATCACGCAACAGGGCTGACAATTGCTTCACACACCGCACATGGCGTCGCTGCGCTTGAGACAATTGACCTCCTTGAGACGGAAAAAGTTTCGCCAGCAAATTTCATTGTCGTCCACACCGATTCTGAATCTGAGCACGATTACCATCTTCAAATTGCGGAACGCGGTGCGTGGGTGGAATACGATGCAATCGGTAGAAAGCCGCCGGAACAACATCTCGAATGGATTGCTTCACTTCTTGACGCAGGCTATGAAAATCAACTGCTCTTATCAATGGACGCGGGGTGGTATTCCGTCGGCGAAGAGCGGGGCGGTGAAGTGATGCCTTACACTTATCTGATCAAAGAATTTGTTCCCCGTATGCGAGAGGCGGGCATTGCTGAGGAGACTATCCATAAATTGACAGTGACCAATCCGGCGCAGGCATTTGGGATTGGAAGTGATTAAGAATGGTGCGTTTTAAATCTGAGTTTTCTGATTGTTGAAAAGTGGAGAAGTGATACGAAAGATTCAGGATACGGGATACAGAATACAAGATGCAAGATTCAGGATTCAAGATGCAGGATGCAAGATAAAATACGGTACACTTAACGGTGGGAGACTACATGATTATCACTGGACATCGAGGTGCAGCCAAGCTAGAGCCTGAAAACACACGTCTGTCGTTTCAAAAGGCGATTGAACTTGGCGTCGATCAGATTGAGACTGATGTACATTTGACAAAGGATAACCACCTCGTCATTATCCATGACGCAACGGTTGATCGAACAACGAATGGTCACGGTGCGATTGCAGACCTGACCTTACAGGAGATTCGACAACTCGATGCTGGAAAAGGGGAGCGCATTCCAATCCTCGGTGAAGTCATAGAATTGGTGCGTGGAAAGGTCATCCTCCAGATTGAACTCAAAGGACCTAATACTGCTGAACCGGTCGTCCGTGCTGTCGAACAGCACGGGATGGAACGCGAAGTGGTTTTGACATCGTTTGTCCATGACCGTTTGCGGAAAGCGCGTCAGTTAAATCCCAATCTCGCCTTGGGCGCGTTATGGCCAAGCCCACCCGAAGACGTCTGCGAACAAGCCATCGAGCTCGGAGCAGAGGCGATACACATCCAGCATCAAAACATCGATGCAGATTTAGTTCGGAAAGCGCATGAACACGGGCTAAAGATTCGGGCATGGAATCCGGATACCGTTGAAGAGATGCAGCGCGTAATAGATCTAGGGGTCGATGCGGTCGGCTCTAATCGTCCAGATCTGTTAATACAACTGGGAAGAATGGGAAATTAGAAAATTGGGGAATGGCATGGTTCAAAAACGGGTTGACACTTTGGGCTGAAAATGCCGATGATCTGATATTCCAAAGGGCTGCAGGATTCAAGATACAGGATGCATCAGGTCACCGGCATCTTGTATCGATTGCATCTTGTGAGTTATCAAGTTGGAAAGTGTGGGCGAGGCATACCTCGCCCCTACTCAACCGTGAAATGAACCATCCCTTCTTCTAATCGTTTCACGTTTACGCCTATGGAATGGATTACACACTTTAATGAAATTGAGGAAAACAATCTCCCACTTGTTGGCGGGAAAGGATTAAACCTCGGAAAATTGACGAAGGCGGGGTTTCGTGTTCCGTCTGGCTTCTGCGTAACAACTGCTGCCTATCACGCTGCCATCAACGTAGCCGAGCGCCCCGGTCAGGAAACCGTTAATGCGATGACATTACCGGAGTGGCTTGAATCCAAAATCTTGGATGCCTATTACCAACTCGACGCAAATTACGTTGCGGTTCGTTCCTCAGCGACCGCCGAAGATTTGCCTGAAGCGAGTTTCGCGGGACAGCAGGATACATTCTTAAACGTGTCCGATTCTTCGGAATTGTTGGACAAAATCAAAGCCTGCTGGGCGTCGTTATGGTCTGACCGTGCTGTTGCATACCGTCGAGATAACGGCATCGAGGACACCATGCTGGCAATGGCGGTTGTCGTTCAGGTGATGGTCGATCCAGAGGTTTCCGGCGTTATGTTTACCTTGAATCCGAGCGGCGGTGATGAACTCGTCATTGAATCAAACTGGGGGCTAGGAGAATCTGTTGTGTCGGGCGAAGTCACACCAGACCTCTTCATTATCTCACGCGAGACCGGCGAAGTTATTCGGGAAACCGTCGCAACAAAACAGGTGATGATTACCCGTGAAGGACTTCAGAGCGTGCCAATTGGTCAGCAATATATACCGAGTATGCAACGTGGCAAAATTATCGAACTTGGCAAAATTGGCAGGCAGATTGAGGAAGTCTATGGCACGCCGCAAGATATCGAATGGGCACTCGCTGGCGAGAATTTCTATCTTCTCCAAGCGCGCCCAATCACAACACTCACGGATTTCGCACAGGTCGCACAGTTGCGCCAAGAAGAAATCGAATCACTGACGAAAAAAGCCGACGAGGGCGGGACGGTATGGAGCCGCTTCAATCTATCAGAAGTCCTTCCTGCACCACTGCCAATGACATGGCAGATTATTAGAAAGTTCATGTCAGGTCGAGGCGGATTCGGATTGACCTGTCGAGAATTGGGGTGCCTCCCTAGCCAAAGATTTGACGAAGAAGGCGTGCTGGATCTGATTTGTGGACGAATTTACTTTAATCTCAGTCGAGAAGTCGAGAAGTATTTCCATGGCTCCCTGTATGAATACGATTTTGAACTGCTTAAACGCCATCCGCAAAAAGCAATCTATCCGCAACCGACAGTGAACATTAAGCGAAGTACCGCCTCATTCTGGTTCAAACTCCCCTACTATTTCGTGAAATTAATTTTTGCTGAAGTTAGATCGAAGCATACTCGCAAATCTTTTAGTACGATTCTTAATGAAACCATTTTCCCGGAATTCGAACGATATGTTCAGATCCAAAGTGACATCTCACTTGAGGATATGTCAGACAACGAGGTGATAGCCAAATTCGACGAGTGGCAAGAAAAAACGCTTAATGAATTCGCCAAGGAAGCACTCAAGGCAACCGTGTTTGCGCAGTCTTCCTATGAGCAATTGGAAGCTAACCTCAAGAGATGCTTTGATGAAGCCGAAGCAAAAGACTTAGCCAGAACACTGGTTACGGGAGCGGAAGGCGATCTCACCATCGAAACCAACTTGAAGATGTGGGAAGTGGCACAGGGAGAACTCGCCTTGATGGATTTTCTAGATCGATATGGCCACCGTGCCGTTGGTGAATTTGAACTTGCACAACCGCGTTGGCGTGAAGATTCGTCTTACGTCGAAAGAATAATTGAATCGTTTCGCGCCGATTCAGCGGCTAATCCTGAAAAGCATCTTGAAGCCCAAAGGGCAAAGCGCAAGGAAGCAGAGGGAAAACTAGCGGAAGCACTTGCGGGCGCAAAGAAGGCGGGATTGAGAACACAGATTCAGGCGGAACTTGCTTTCACACGGCAATACATGCCGTTTCGGGAAACAGCCAAATTCTACCTCATGCTAGGTTACGAACTTATTCGAAAAGCG
>JADFGN010000364.1 GCA_022567695.1 Candidatus Poribacteria bacterium
TCATCTGCCTATTTTCAACATGTTCCGATGTTGCTACTGCCTAGCTTGGCGCTGGAGGATTTTGATGAACGAAGCCCTAACGAAAACTACAAACTTGGCGACGCCGAAGGCGCTTTAAAGCCGATTAAAGGTGCGTTCGGTGACATCGTCACCAATACCGGTGGAAACGGTTGGTTGCTCTATCGCTTCGACATCAGCTTCGCCGGCGGAAAGGGAGGTGATTGGCGCTTTATTGGCAGAATCATCAACCCGTCCAACGCCTCAGATTGGCTCTGGGTGCTTGGCGCTGATGGAGATAAAATACCAGAGGTCGCTCCCGCTTTCGTTCGACCTGACGATATCATCTTTGAAAACAACACGCCAGACTGGGCGTGGGTCCGAGATGGAGATTTTGGTCTAGATGGGGGAACTATCAATGAACTGCAAGATGGCGAAAACGTGATGATGATCTGGACTCGTGGTAGCAACCTGACAGACCAATACGATGTATTTATGTGGGCAGATGATATCGAATATCAACCCACAGATGAAGATTTTGAAGATGCGAAGCTTGCCAAACTCGCCGTTCAGCCCAACCATCGCTTAACGACAACGTGGGCAAAGCTGAAGTCTGAATAGTGTCACATGGACACTGGTTGAGAAAGGAGAAGCGCAAATGCGTTACGTACTTATGTTGAGCATCATGGTGTTTGTCACCTCTATTGGCTCAAGTTTACTGATAGCAGAAACGTCCGAATGGACATTCGATGATCTCAAAGAAGCAAAAGACGAACTCAAAGAGTGGGTTGACTTAAATCAACTGAGTCCACTTGAAGTCGATGAGGTGAAGGACGGTTCAGGTAAAACGAGAAGTGTTTTGAAAACGGAATCGCTCGGTGGAGATCCTTACATGTTTCCCGGCGGCGGCTGGAACCTGAGAAACTATGAACCCTTTGACGGAGAGGAATTCGATACCCTCTATATCGGGGTTCGTGTCAACGCTCCAAATACGTGGCAAATCTACTATATCACCGAAGCCGACGGCGGTTGGGCAGAACTACAGCGTCAAAACTTTGAGGTGGCAGCTGTGGACGATTTCGAGGATATCGAGGTGAAATTAGAACGGGGCGGTTGGAACGAACGAACCGTCGTCGGTTTCCGAATCGATCCGGGTACTGCAGGCGGTATTGAGGCAGAAATTGATTACATCTCTTTTAACGGAAATCCGAATGAAGCTGAGGCTGTTGACCCGAAAGCCAAACTCACAACCACATGGGGAACACTCAAGAATAATCATCAAAAAGAAAGGGACTAATACGTGTCGCTCAATAGCACAGAAACGAGAATTCAATAGGCAGAACTCATGCATTTCTGCCTATCTTAATCTATCAGGAGGCAGGGAAAATGAAAAATCTCATTTTGTTATACCTTTTTGTGGCAATCCTAACTCTCCCAACAACGTCAGTTGCCCAAGACCTCGTGCTGTATTTTCCGTTCGAGGGAAACGGCGACACGGCCACTGATGAATCTGGCAAGGGCAATGATGGCAAGTTCGATAACGGAAAGGCGAATCGAGTTGATAGCCAGGACAAACGGTTCGGGAAAGCCATGGAGTTTACCACCAAAGAGCGGATTGCTATCCCAGAAAGCAATAGTTTGAAGTTCGACACGGAAGTTTCATTTGTTATGTGGCTCAACAACGCAGACGAACCGGGTGGAATCGGTACCCTCCCCCGGATTATTTCGCGAACAGGAGATCAACACGAGCTCGCCATGGATAGCGGTCATCTCCAACGTGGGCATTTTGCCTACTATTTTGGCGGCAACCCGGGCTGGACTGGCGCGATGAAAGTGACTGAGAACAAGTGGCATCATATCGCGTTGACCTTCGATGGCAGTGAGTTTCTGATTTATCTTGATGGTAAACAGGAAGCGGAGTTGAAAGGGGGCGGGAAGAAGGTCTTTACGGGGATTACCTATATCGGCTCACGTCATACAGGCATGGATGAAGCCTACGGAGGGCTTCTCGATGAACTCGCCATCTATGCCGGTGTGCTGGATCAGAAACAGATTGAAGAGATTATGAACGAAGGGGTTCTGAATCAATTCCCTGTTGAAGCGACTGGCAAACTTGCAACCACATGGGGACAGGTAAAGCGGAATCGCGTCCGATAAACCCCATTCTTAGGTGCGCCATACACGTTTCACTTGAAAATCGGTCAACTGTGATGTACCCACACCACTTTACATCTCTTTAACTAATTTTCGAGATTAAAGTATATATTTTCAATGTAGGAGAAATGTCAGTGGATCAAGTCCCATTAAGGTCATAAATTTCTCAAACGAGAGATCTTGGAGCCAATCGCCGACCGCCTGGCAAGTTTGTGCCAAAGTCGCAAAGAAATTGTTCTTGGTAATCTCCGCTCTCATTTGACGCCACAGCCGTTCAATGAGGTTCAGCCACGGACTATACGTGGGGAGATACACCGGGTAAATCATTTCGCAGTGCGCGGAGAAAAAGGGTGCTAATAGCTGTGTGGTGTGCGTCGATGCATTGTCCCAAACCAGAAAGATGAACCGATCACCAAACATCTCACACAGCGAGATAAGAAAGCTTTCTACCTCTATGGTTCGCTTTCTCGCAAACATCTGGTACAGTCCTTCTCCGCTGGGGTACACAATCCCTCCGAGAAGGTATTCGACCGCATCGGTCCCCGGAGAGAGGATTTGATTCTGATGGTGAATCAATTGATAATCCTTGCCGGTGTCAGGACACCAATGAATCTCGGTCTCATCATAGTAAATCAAGACTGCCGCTTTCGTTTCTGCCGGTCCAATAATACCCGGGGCAATCGCCAAGACATCATTACTCGTCAATTGGTTGGTTTCGGCTTTTTTTTTAGGGTGTCGACCCGATCCCGTTTGACGGTATAGTCTGGGTCTGGGGACGTAATTTTCAGTTGGCTGCGACCCATGTTGATTTTGTGTTGGCGGAGGAGATACCACAAGTGCGAGACACTGAGTTTCACGCCGTAGTAGAGGTTGAGGTACTCGGACAACAATTGAAGTGTCCAATTATAGCTCTTGGTGTTGAGTTTGTCGAACGAGATCGGCGGCTGATGAATAATCTCCTCCCATTGTGTTTGGGTGAACTGGAGTGTCGCCGTTCGTCCCGGCTTTTTGCGGGGCATCAGTTGAGCAAGCCCCCCCTGATTATAGGCATGAATGAATTTCCGTATCGTCTGTGGGGTTAATTGGAAGATAGCCGACAGTTCACTGACTATTCTGCCTTCAGACGAAAGTCGAACAGCCATCAGTCGTCGATAGATGTAGGGTTTATCGGCGCATCTGATGGCATCAATCAGTTCCGCTCGAGTCGATTCCGATTCGTCATCCGCATGGGCAAATATCATGGGCAAAGCTCCTCATAGAAGATTTTCCCATAGTATACCGGAATCGACTCCAAAAGGCTATAGTTTATTTACGAAAATTAGTTAGGCTCAGTTTTCGGATAGTATTCATAGAAATCTAATATGCGAGGAGAGTTACAAAATGAAAAAGATATTCCTTTTGTTTTTTATTGTTGTTGTATCCTCTAATGCTCAGTCTCAGTCCTATCATTTGAATGTAAATTTGCAAAATAGAAGGACGACTTCGTTTTCGATTCAGGAGGTCGAAAAAATTACATTTAGTGGGGTTTCTACTGACGTGAAGGATACAGGACATTTACACAATCTTATGAAAACCTTTATGTTTTTTCAAAATTATCCCAATCCTCTTAATCCTACGACTACCATAAAAGATAAAGTCCCAAATTCTGGAGGAGTGTTGGCGGATATGAGTGTAAATTTTCAAAACAATTTCGGATACACGATTGTTAATGTCTCCGAAGCTATGGAAATTCCTGAATACTCCGATATTACTAGGGAGGGGTTAGTAGATTGGAACCAATTTAACTATAAAGGGTTAATTCAAATCCTATTTAATAAATCAGAAAGTGTTTCATTTGGTCCGGAAATAGGGTTTAACAGACTATACTTTTGGGAAGAAAAAGAGATTCCACTGGGGCTTAGTCCAAGATGGTACTGGGGAACTATTTGGACAGGGCACATAGGGGTACTTGTACGACTGAGGGTTGCCTCACAATACTACATTTTAACAGGGGCCAGCCTTCATCGCTTTTTTGACGGGTCTGGGGTCACTATTGGTTTCCCCCTAGCTATTGGTCACGAATTACCAATCTCAGAAGTTTTGACTATCCCAATCGAATTTCGGACAGATATTATTTTTGGTAACGCCGTTCCCATTGGTCTTGGTGGAGGAATTGGATTAAAATTCAATTTTGGTGGAAAAAACTAGGGAAAAACTTCTGCGGTGCAGCACTAATACCATTTCCAAGTCGAAAGGCTACTAAAGGGATGATGTAACCTTGCGAAGGTTCTGAACCTTCGCAAGGATAGTAGCGCATTGATCGAGAATTGGTATAACTAATTTTCAGGATTAAAGTAAACAGAATATGGAGTTTGTTTGTGAAAATTAGTTAACTAAATTTCTCTATTAAAGTATATATTTTAAACTACGGGACCCAGATGACTACTGATTTCATTCGGGAACTTATTCATGAAAATTAGTTAAGGCTTCAAGCCACAGAAGTACCGATTCAATCTCCTTTCGGCTCGGCATGTCTGAAACTGGATAGTGGATGCTGAGGATGAATTTTTCGCGTTGATGTCGGGGTTGCACGCAAAACTTTACCGTATTCCCCATGTGACTGATCTCTATTAACTCCGCCTTGCCAATCGAGTAGTGAGTGAGCGCGGACTTTGCCGCAGATAGGATGTGTTTATTCCTCTGCTTCCATGATAACTTATCGAAAGTGGTTCTGATTTCGTCCATCGTTGATTGAAGACTCCTCATGGTTAAATACACGATTCAACAACAGCAGCGTTCCAGAGATGAGAAGACTCGGTTCGGCACTTCATGTCGTTCGTGGCGGGCGATCGAACGGCAACCCGAACCACCTTCATTGCGGCAATCGCAATCGAAACGTCCTATCACATCGGCCACTAAATTGTAAATCAAGACCACCGTGTGATGTTCGACCCGTTGTCGTTTCGGGGCGTTTTTCGGATGCGGTGTCTCATAGCTTATCAGATAACCGCCGAGTCATTTCCGCCAATCTGATAGCTTCGTCGAGTTGATGCCGCATCTTAACTTGGTCAAACTTTATATGTCCCAAAAACTCCCACACCTCTGCCATAATCACCTTTGCCTGTTCGGCTGCGGTCTGAATCACGTCAGATCGTCGAGGGGCGATTGAGTTGTGATTGTCGATTAACCCATCAATGAAGTTGGGGCCGAACCTGTTGAGAAGGAAAGCAATGTGAGAGTAGCATTTTTTTCGAAAAGCGATCGGAATCGATTTAAAACTTAAGTCTGCCAACAGTCGATATGCTCGATGCCACTCGATGTGGTCCATGGCATTGTCTTCGAAGAATTGGAGTATCTCATCAACGATTTTCCCATATTCCTCTATTGGTGCAAGTATCTTTTTTATCGTCCCAGCCTGGACGTCGATACCGAGTATCGCTCGGTATGCGTCATGAACTTGTGGCAGCTTTGTCTCTTGAGCGACAAGGGCCAGTTGCAAATCCTGTTCTTTGCTGCTATAAATTCTCTGCGATGCTTCAAGCCATATATGTGCCATCGAGCACGCCAAACCCGTCTTGTCATACAAATGACGCAAAAGTGCATTATGATCGCCATCTGTAAATGCCTTTTCCGCCTCCTCAATCTTTCCATCAACATATTCTATCATCAACCGGAGCCGCTCGCTGAGAACTTCAGGAGCAAAACGATTCTTAGAAACGAAGTGCTTGACCTCTTCCAAATACCCCGTGGGGTCGTCAACGATTGACATGACCGCAAGGCCATCGAGAAACCATGTGGGATCAGCGGTGAAATATCCGGACTTCGCAGACTCGACAAAGCTGTGAGGATAATTTTCAATCAGATTGTCGGTTGCGCGTTTGTGGGTGACATGGACATGGGCGAGGACGCCTTGATAAACTCGCCATTCGACAGATTGATTGTATTCAGATTCTCCTATTGAGAAAATAGAGAAATCGATGTCTGAAGTTTGCCATATTCTTCCGGTCGCTAAAGACCCATCTAAGGCGGCGCCAATCAGAGGTTCGTTTCGCATTCTGTCAGCGATTACCTGATGCGTGATGCGATGAAGTTTTTGGAGATGTGCTTCGAGACTCATTCTCAACACCTATTAAATCTGATTACCATGGGATGATTTGATAGCGGATGCCGTTCTGATATTTAACTAATTTTCATTAAGTATCAATCTCAAAACGCTAACCTAATTGGACGGTTGGCGTTAAAATGTCGACTTGATATTTTTCTTTCACACTATTACTATTCAACATCTTTCAACTAATTATACCTGACTGGGTCAGGAAAGTCATAGTTTATTCATGAAAATTAGTAATAAGAGTGACATTTATATATTCACCCATATCAACCTGCCGAATGAAAGAGGAGGTAAAAGTCATGAGAATCTTGATTTGGCTGATAATCGGTCTATTTGGACTGATGGTGTCTTTCTGTGAAGCCGTTGATAAGCCCCTGGTCGTGCATCTTTCATTTGATGGAAAAGAGGTCAAGGACCTTTCCCCAAATAAGAATAAGGCGGAGAACAAAGGGGCGAAGTTTGTAGACGGCCAATTTGAAACGGCACTTCAATTTGAAGGAGTTGGAGATTACGTTGAAGTACCGAACAACGACAGCCTAAACGTGACCGAGGAAATTACCGTTGAGGCGTGGATCTACGTTGAAAAACAACCAGCGGGCAATGCGTGGTCGGCGTTGGTTGGAAAGAATCCGTACCAGGTTGGATATCTGATGTGGTTTGAAGATGAAAACTTGATGCCGCGTGGGCTGATTTGGGTCAGTGGCACACGGTATAATGTGAATTCGAGTCTCTTATTCACAGAGAAAAAATGGTATCACACCTGCTATACGGTTAAGCAAGGTCAGATGGATATCTACATCAACGGTGACTTGAAGGGAACGACCAAAATCCCGAAAGGTGATTTCGGTACAAATGGCAATCCCCTACGAGTCGGTGGACAGGGCGGAGGTCCAGGATTCAATGGTATAATAGACGACGTCGCTGTCTACAGCGTAGCTTTAACCCCCAAGGAAATCAAGGATGACATGGACAAGGGTGTTCAGCCGCTTGCGGTTCAACCTTCGGGGAAACTTGCCACCACCTGGGGGAAGCTCAAAGACTGAAAATCACAGTCAAAGAGATTTTTCGTTACGATTATGAGCATGAAGAAGACACCAAACCTCGAATCGTTCAATTAGAGTTTAGCTATCATTACCAGATTCCTCATCGTGGTTTCTTCTTCCGCTACGACCATCACCCAGAAATTGGGAATTCGGCAACTCACCCGCCATATCACCTCCATGTCGGTTGCTGGCACGAAGGGAATGAGAAGTTGCCTTCCCTCCCGCGTTTTCGGGTGCCAGCGGTGATGCTAGAAGAGATCTTGGATTTAATCGTGCGGGATTTCCTTCATCCAAGAGAGTATTTGAATCCATGAATTCAACATGATTTGAAGAGGTAACCAATTTGCCATCAGCGCAGAATATCATAGATGAATTAAAAAA
>JADFGN010000365.1 GCA_022567695.1 Candidatus Poribacteria bacterium
AAAGCTGTCGATAATTCGATCGACCGTCTGGCAAGCGTCGATTGTATGCAATGTGGCAAACACCAAATGCCCAGTTTCTGCGGCGGAAACTGCCGTTACCATCGTCTCAAAATCTCGCATCTCCCCGATCAGAATCACATCCGGTGATTGCCGAAGTACATGTTTCAAGGCGTCGGCATAAGAGTGGGTATCGGTATAAACCTCGCGCTGTTCGATAATGCTTCTCTGATTGGTATAAAGGTACTCAATCGGATGCTCAATGGTAATGATATGACATGCGCGTTTGGTGTTGATCAGTTCAATCAACGCGGCAAGAGTGGTAGATTTTCCGCTGCCTGCAGGACCCGTAACAAGCACTAAGCCATTGCGTTTGTCAGCGAAATCGCGCACAGCATCTGGCAAATTAAGCGTTTCAAAGAGGGGAATATCCGTGGGAAGATATCGAATTGCAGCAGCAACGGTCTCTTTCTGATAATGCACATTGACACGAAATCGACCGATTTGGGGAAGGACGTATGAAAAATCTAGTTCGTAATTCTTTTCAAAGATTGCCTGTTCATCGGCATTGAAAAGGCTGTATATCAAGCGATGTGTGTCCGCTGCTGTTAATTGTGCTTGAGAGAGCGGACGAAGTTCTCCATCAACCCGGACTGTCGGACAAGCGTCGGCGACGAGAATGAGGTCCGATGCGTTGCAAGCGACCATTCGTTTAAATAGCTCTTCAATATTCAACATGACAAAACAGGATGGATAGTGAGCAGCGGACGGATTGAGAAACTTGAAAACGGGCAAGGCACCTAGACAGCAGGTTTGAAAATAGGAAGTTCCACCTGTTATTCTCTAATGATAGGAAAACAGGTGGAACATGATTTGCTTACATCACGAAATTGCCAACGAAAATGTTGTTCGTCGGTTCACCTTGGCTCCACGTTACGGGAAGGATGGAGTCTTTGTACTCATAGGCTTTTGATTTGCCAACGATGGCATTGTCAATTTTTTCCAACGGCTTATACCAGATATGATGCGGCTGCGTGCAGTTTTGGCATGGATAGCGTGAAACAGATAGCGTCAGCACTTTCCCAACACGTACTTTATATTCCAAGTTTTCCTTGGTGAAAGCAACAGGCACAATTTCTGTGCTGACAATTTTGCCCACAACCTGACTGCGTTTGGTGGCTATCAGATCCGATAATGCCGCACGTTGTTCCGGCGTCGCATCGGCATCAATGTACAGCACACTACGGCGAGTTTTGGTATCAACCGCGAGGTTATTTTCAGCGCTCACAACGGCGACGACGGTTAATCCATCCAACGAAATGCCATTCCAATTCCCCTGGTGGATGTTCCAAACGAGCGTTGCTTCTTTTCCGCCCTCGACATATTCTGCTCCGTAATGGCACGCTCCGATATAGACACTGACTGAACGGGCTTCTAAATATTCGCCCTGCACCGTGGGTGCTTGCGTCGCCAAAACGCCGACGACCGGAAGCAGTAATGTGATTGCTGTCAATGCTAAAAGTCTTTTCACGAGTGTATCTTCTCCTTTTTGTTAGCAGGATTTAGGCTTCTTTCGTCGCCCAACTTTCAGAGTGGGTTGGTAGTTCTTTTCGTTCAACACCTTAACACTATCAAATTATTATACCTCATTTACGCCCGAAAATCAAAACTGAGTCAAAACATTTCACGTTGAACGTCCTTCCGTCAGTAAGCGGTGGAGTGTGCCACCGAGAATTTTCGCTTTGTCCGCCTCTGGAATGAAGGGACAGTGTGTACGGAAGGCTTCAAGCGCGTGCTGGTAGGTCATATAGGAGCGAACCACGGGATAGTCTGAACCCCAGCAAAGTCGATCTGGGCCGAAATGTTCGTAAATCGCCCGGACAATCCAGCTTGTGTCGGAAAAGGGATAGTCCCACGAAACTTGGGAGACATAAGCGAAACCGGACATCTTAATATAGATATTCGGTATCTTCGCTGATGCAAAAATCTCATTTAACTTCGGATGAGGCGTTTCCTCGCCGGCCTTTGCGCCGCTCATGTGGTGACAAAGAAAAGGGATGGAGGGAAATTGCTCCGCAAGTTTGCGCAATGGTGCCTGTTGGTGTGGCCCCATTGCAATGCTTGCAATTAATCCGCGATCTGCGGTCGTCTGAAAGAATCTCTTTCCCTCATCTGAAAAGAACCAACTTCCATCGTCATTTCCTTTCAGATAGTGGGTGTAGCCTTTCAATCGATATTTGTCTGCCGCTTCGGCGAGGCGATCGGCGGCACCGGGGGTATGGTAGGTGGCTGTCCATGAGCAATCAACATCTGCAAATTGAATCAGACGATTCGGGTAACGCTTGATGCACTCAGAGATATAGTCGTTGTTATCGGGATTGCGATCGATCCGGGCACAAACTAGCACGGCTTGATCGACCCCGTTGCGTTCCATTTCGTGGAGTAGCTGTTCAACCTTGCCACGGCTTTCATCATCCGGGACGGGAGGTTGATAGGGCCAGCGTGGCCATGCGTGGGTATGGGAATCAATGATCATAATTCTCCTCGTCATTTTAGTGAGTAAATATCACCGCGATTATCAATCTCCAATATCTCAATTTCTTGACGCTGGCGATCGACTCGATACACAATGCGAATGTTTTGAATTCGATAGCGGTATTGCCCTCGACGCTTGCCATGCAATCGCTGAATCGTTTTTGGATTGGGATGTCTGAAAGGTGATACATTTGAAATATAATCGAATGCACCCGCAATTGCTGCTTGCATCTTTCTAGTCCTTCGTCGTATGAATTTTTCCGCCGAGGTTGAGATTCGAGTTATTGTATATTCCTCTGTTCTCAAAAGTCCAATTCTTTCCGTAATGTTGCCCAACTGATTCCTTGCCCTTGAGCAAACTCCGCTTCGGCCGTTTCAATTGATTGAACAAGGTCAGGATGTGCATTGATATTTGCCGTGGTTTTCCATTCCTCGATCAATTGCACAACACACTCCCAATTATCTTCCTCGGTTGCCTCTTTTATTGCATGGAACAACTCAATTAGGAATTCATTCTGTTCTTCCTGATCAAAATGTTTGAGCCACTTCCAGCCTTTGTTCTCTGAAAGGTGTGGGATGCTCGTATGAATCGATTTGGGGGGTGCCTCAAAAGTCAGCACAATTTCATTCTTACCGCAATAGCTAACTGATAGAAAATCCCCGACTTTAATATTTGCTTGATTGCGGATTTGAGCAGGCAAAGTTACCCGTCCATCTGATTGAACTTTAATAGTTGGCATGTCCATCCCCTTTTCAAACGAAGTAATGGTATGGTTCAAAAATTAGTTGCCACTTACAGACTTGATTCATCTCCTGCCTTTCACCGTTGATTCCAGGCAGGATTCCTCGCAGAATTTTTAGAGTTTCAAAAGTGCCAACAGAACTCACCTCGAAAATGAAGAGTCAGGAGATTTATGCTACGACATTCAGCCGCGACGAGCAATCTTGTCTCGAATCTGCATCAGCCTTTCGCCCGCTTCGCGCAGAACCGATTCGGGTTTGCTGAACATAAACCTGAATTTCGTTTTACCAAGTTCAGGGCGACTGTAGAAACTCGACCCCGGCACCCCACCGACACCGATCTCCCTAACAAGCCAGTGGGCAAATTCGGTATCGTCCGGGAAACCGAAGCCGCTAATGTCCGTCATGATATAGTAAGCACCTTCTGGGGGATAGCAGCGGAATCCTGCTTCAGTCAATAGATCTAAAAACAGCTTGCGGTTCTGATCATACCGATCGACCAGTTGCCGGTAGTATTCCTCACCCAACTGTAGCGCAACAGCTCCCGCCTCTTGTAGTGGGTGAGGTGCGCCAACTGTCAGGAAGTCGTGCATCTTGCGAATGGCGTTCGTTAGGTATTCAGGAGCGATGACATATCCCAATCGCCAGCCTGTCATTGAGTAGCTTTTGCTCAATCCCGACACGGTAATCGTCCGATCGCGCATTTCTGGGAGCGACCCGATGCTGATATGCGGGCGACTGGTATAGATGATGTGCTCATAGATCTCGTCCGTCACTGCGAGGCAATCAAATTCGCAACAGAGCCTTGCAATCTGCTGGAGTTCGTCACGGGTGAAAACTTTGCCGAGTGGATTGTTTGGGGTATTTAAAACAATCACTTTCGTATTGGTGCTAAAGGCGTTGCGGAGTTCATCGGGGTCGTAGGTGAACTCACCGTTGGGTGTATCACGTAACGGAACGTACACTGGCTTCGCCCCAGAAATAATAACATCCGGGCCATAGTTTTCATAAAACGGCTCGAAGATGATTACCTCATCGCCCGGATTGATAATCGCCAGCATTGCCGACATCATGCCTTCCGTTGCCCCGCAGGTGACAGTCACATGGAGTTCTGAATCGGTCGGAATCCCGTTGAACGTTGTCATCTTTCGGGCAATTGCCTGCCGTAAATTTGGTGCGCCCCACGTGATGCTGTACTGATTATATCCGTCACGGATTGCTTGGATTGCAGCTTCTTTGACTTCTTCGGGCGGGTCAAATCCGGGCGTGCCTTGTGACAAATTAACTGCATCATGAAGATTACAAAGCCGCGTCATTCCCCGGATGACGGATTCGGTGAAAAGTGTGGATTTATGTGAAATCATGGTTTTACTTATCTTTCATGAATAAAAAAGAGATAAATAGGACAGTGTCGCTTTGTCCTCGTGTTCGCATACGTCACTCTTTTGACAGCCACCAATCATCCTAAAACAATTCGTATTTCAGCAAACGACACTCAATTGGACCATTGTAGAGGATAAGACGTCTAGCGGTACGCAAACCGATAAATTTCGCTAGTTTCAGATTGCCGGTGAAGAGATAAGCCGTGTAGCCAGTGCATCGCTGTTTAAGCACATCGCCGAAAGATTTATACAGGGACTTGAGTTCATCCAATTCGCCTAAACGTTCACCATACGGTGGGTTGCAAACAATCACGCCTTTGTTTCCGCGGGGTGTTAAATTCAGTACGTTCCCTCTGGAGAAACGGATCTGTTTTTCCAGCCCTGCTTCCTTCGCGTTTTGGGATGCAATTTGAATGGCGTTCTTCGAAAGGTCGTGTCCAAGTAGCCGACCCGGAATTTTCTCACGAATTTGAGCTTTAGCTTCGTCTACTAACTTCCCCCACAATTTTCGATCAAACCCCGGCCAACGCTGAAATCCAAACCCCTTTGTGCGCCGACATCGCAAAAGTCCCGGCGCATAATTCATTGCCTTCAACGCGGCTTCAATCAGGATGGTTCCTGAGCCACACATCGGATCAATGAACATCCCCTCGCTATCCCACTCGACCAATTCGACGATGGCCGCGGCTAAGGTTTCTCGCAATGGTGCCTCCCCGGCTTGACGGCGATAGCCGCGTAAATGCAAGCGATCGCCGGAGGTGTCAAGGCTGAGGACACACCGATCTTTTACAATGTAGGCGTTAACGCGCAGATCGGGACTCCGCACATCCACGTTTGGACGCCTTCCGGTTTGATCGCGAAACTGATCGACGATTGCATCTTTGATTTTCAGAGCGGCATAGTGGGAGTGGTTAATTTGGGAATCACGACAGTTGCAATCGACGGCAAGCGTTTGCTCAAGCCCCATCCAATCGTGCCAGCGAATCTGACGCACGTTGTCGTAAAGTGTTTGCGGTGTCGTACAGGAAAATTCGGCGATCGGCATTAAAACACGGTTTGCCGTTCTCAGCCAAAGATTCGCTCGATAGAGCGTTTCCATTGATCCTTCAAAATGGACGCCGCCACTGATGGGTTGAATATTCTGGGCATCGATCCCTTTTAATTCCTTGGCGACGATGGACTCGATACCTTTGGCGGCTGTTGCAAAGAAGCGAATTGGTGGGCGCATTGGCAAAGTCCTCGGTGAAAAACACAGAGTTGTAGGGCTTATCCTCTGTTGTGTAATTCTATAGAATCGCAGATTTCGTAGCCATACTCAATATGGAACAGCAGAATGATTCCTATCGTGTGGGGAGTTATACTTGGCAACAGGGCAACGCAGAAAAAGGCAATTTAACACGGTGTTGAGTATAGCCTGTACGTTGCCCAAACCAGATGAAATGTTGGCTTACGAGGGGATGAAGTATATAGAGATTCAAGGCACAAATAGCAGTTGGAAATTTCTCACAGAGGTAGATAACGAACCTGTCCTTCCCACTCGTCATCAAGACTACATTCTGCTAGCAACAGGAGATCTTCAATTGCGCGGCCGATTGGAACAGCACGGCTGACTTCAAAGACTCCCGGCATCAGCCGACCTTCCTGAACACGCTCGTAAGCATACCGGGTCATCGTGCGTGAGTAGTACACGTTCCTCTTGCGCTGCCCATTCAAGAACTGTGGGATCATCTGCCCCAGAGAGACCAACATCTTGGACACGGACAATGTCGAGGTCCGGCTTCCGACGCAACAGACCACGCACAATGTTATTGTTGAAATTCTCGTCAGCGACGAACCGGAGCATGACTCATAGTCTCCTGTCTAGCACGACGAGCTAGCAGACGGTCTCGTACACCGTGTGGGTCAAATCGAGACTCATTCTGCTTGCGCACATCACCTGCCTGCTGTTTTCGTTGACGCAAATATGCTTCAACAACCGGACGATGTCGCAGGTAATAGCCAATCAGGGCATACACATCAGCTAGATGCAAGGAGGGATACTGATGCACAATTTCCTCGGCAGTTGCCCCTTCATTAAAGGCTGCCACAATTGTATCAAGTGTCACGCGAGTTCTACCAACCCGCATAACACCGTCAGCATCCGCCTTCAGCGGGATTGGTTCGGTTTCAATCGAGAGAGACATTCTGCTCACCTCCACATTGTTCTTCATGGTGTTGTTTCCACGAACGACACATATTCGGTATCACGAATCAGGCTAACAGCATAGTGCAAACAAGCTTCAATGTCTTGCTGTGTAAGCTGCGGGTAGTAATCCCTGGCCACCTTATCCGGTGTGACGCCAGCTTCCAGAAGCTCCAGAATTAAATAGACCATGATGCGGGTACCCACGATGCAAGGTTGCGCATGGCAGACATTTGGATGGACTGAAATACGCTCTAAAAGATTTCCCATTTCCATCATCCCCACGTTAGGTTTTAGGGAGCGGCTAAAGACATCGGAAGTTTTGAAAACTCCCGACGTCTTAGATCTCATTTCACGCTTGCGTATTATTTGGCTAACGATTCATAATAGCGTTCCACCAACTGCCGATATTCTGGAGGCACGTCCTCCTTGAGGACTTGCACCAGGCGTTTCGCTTCCTGAATCTCAGTCAGGCGGTCTTCAAGAGCCTCCTTTAATTTGCCAAGTTCACGTAAGGTGAGATCGTAGTTTGGAAACGGTGCATTCCGACGTCTAGAGCTGTTGGGCTGTACGGCGTCGAGTAACCCCATCCAGAGTTTCTCAATCCGCCGATCAGAATCTGTGCCCACACGGACTTGCTGATCGGTTCCGTCGCCTTGCTGCCCTTGACCAGGTTGTTGGCCGGGTTGCTGTCCTTGACCAGGTTGCTGTCCCTGCATTGCTTGCTGCGCCGCCTGCATCCGCTGTTGCATCTGTTCTTGTAACTCTGACAATTGCTGCTGACGCGCTTCTTGCTCTGGCGTCAACGGCGTTTCTTGAT
>JADFGN010000366.1 GCA_022567695.1 Candidatus Poribacteria bacterium
GATTTCAGCCGGAGCACCGTCGAAAATATACTGGCTTTGCAGTTGCTTAATCACTTGGATAAGCCTCTCGCGATAATTCGCGTTTCCAAACTCATCGCTTATTCAAACCTTCAACATTCCTTCTAGATCTTTGCAGGGTTAGTTGCCCCCTTTACTGCCACCAGAATAGATATTCAACAGTAACTTCTGTGTGAATATGAAAAATGTCAAAACGGGTATCAATTGAAATAAGCCCACTGCAGCCACTGTATTCCAGTTGGTCGGGGCAGTATCGCCTTGAAGTTGGTTCAGATAGACAGGCAGGTTGGCCACCTTCGTACCGATGGTGAAGGTGGCGGGGAGAAGATAGGCAGACCAGCCAGTCAGAAAAGTGAACACAGCGAGTGCCGCTAACCCCGGCTTAATTTGCGGCAGGATGATTTCCCACCAGACACGGAAACGTGACGCGCCATCAATCAATGCAGACCGTTCGATGTCCCAAGAAATATTGTCGAAAAACCCCTTCATCAACCAAATACCGAGAGGCAACTCTAAACTGACCATCGCAAGGGCAACGCCAGCAGCGGTATTGTAACCGAATACCGAACCAAGCACCGGAATGCGAGAAATGAACCGTAAAACAAAGAAGATAGAAATGAGTAAGGTGACGCCCGGAAAGGCATGCAGGATAAGCGTCATCGACAGGAAACCCTTTCGACCAGCGAAATTCATTCGTGACAGCGCGTAGCCTGCTAGCGAGGCGATCGCCCCGACGCCGATGACCATGCCCACAGCGATGATGAAGGAGTTAAGAGTCACGCGCCAGATTAGAGGGTCACTGAGAAAACGCCAGTTTTGCAACGTCCATCCCCCAACCTTCCCTGTTGCGTCTTTTGGAAGTAATCCTTCGGTGCGAGTCGAGAAGGTCGCAATTGTCAACCATGCGTAGCCAAGCAGAATTGGCAAGATGCTAATGATGAGCAGGAGGTAGGCAGTTGAATTGCCAAAGAGGTCTTTGCTGCTATATAAACGGCGAATTTTAAGATACCGCAATTAAAATGCTCCCACATCTTTGTTTTACAATGACGGACGGTTAACGCGGATAAGTTGACCGGCAAGTGGTTGGTCAGACACAATAACACCGTGAATTCGTATCGCCTGTGCAACAAAGTCCGGATCGAACGTACAGACGATAATGCCCGCGTGTTCCGGTTGTGCCCGGTGTAGGTGTATGAAGTGTCTGCGATTGAGAGTCAATACTGCTCTACCTTCGGCTGAAGCGAACGAAAGTATCTTCTCATCGGGCACAGATTGTTCAGCCTTGCCTGTTTCCTGAATGGTCAACACATCGTGTCCCAGCCGCCGAAGTTCCTCAACAACTGGTAGCGGAAAATTCTCATTAGAATACAGTCGTGCCATGCCCTACGCTTCCTCATTTTCATGGATTTGTTTCTCGATTTCTTCTCGGTGGGAGCGTACATAAGCCCACGCGTTTGCCAAGTCTTCCGCCCGCAACGTTGAATAACATCGCAATAAATCCGCCTCACTCGTACCCAACCGCCTTGCTTGCTCAAGGACCCAGACTGGTATTCGGGTACGGACGATACATGGTTCTCCACCACAGACGCCGGTGATGCTTTCGATACCGGGGAAAGCATCACCAAGATCGCGTACTACCCATTGCAACAGTTGTGCTTTTTCTGCCCGGGACATAACCGCTAATAGTTTCTCAGTCTCTTGGAGTAGACTCATTTGATTTCTCTAAATTTTGAAGTGGCTTCTGCGACCTCTACAGCGTATCAATCTTGGGTTCTTGCACCAATTCATTGAATCGGAACACACGCAGGTAAATTACGGACAACGCAACGCCAATGATTACCAGAATAAACCCCCAAGCTGCACCATAGCCCCATTGGTTATTCCCAAAGTAAGTCTGTAAGGCACGATGATAAGCGGTGAGTGCCCACACCTCGGTTTTGTACAAACCGGGCCCCCCGTCGGTAAGTAGTAAAGTGTACTCAAAGGAGGTCAGTAACGAAAGCGTTTGGTAGGTGACCACGAACAGCAGTGGCCACTTGATTTGTGGAAGAGTAATGTCACGGATAATTTGCAACGCCGATGCCCCATCTACCTTAGCAGCGGTGGTGAGGTCTTTCGGGATGGATTCAATGGCTGAAGTAAAGATAATCATCCCGAAAGACGCCCCCACGAAACCGTTGACCAAAATAACGAAGAGCCAAGGATTCTCCCAGAGCCAATTTTGCGGCTCAATACCGAAGGGGCGCAATAGTTGATTGAAAATCCCGAACGGTTCATCGGTGGTGAGACGTCTCCACATCATGATGTAGATAACAGATGGCGTAATGCGCGGTAGCATCCAAATTGCGCGGAAGAAGAAACCTGCCCGACGATTGATGTGGGTTGTTAGCAACGCCAGGATTAACGCCAGCCCAACATTAAAGAAGCCTAGGGTGAGGAAGACGTAGAAAAAGGTGTTGCCCAAAATCTTGGGTAAAAACCGATCGCCGAGTAATCTGATGTAATTCGCCAAACCAATGAAATTGGGATTGCCGAAGTTCCTGCTAGAGAGGTCGGTTAGACCGATCCAAAGCAGAATGATGACCGGAATGAAAAAAAATAAGGTCACCAATACCGTAGCCGGTCCCATAAAACACCATGCGCTGAATGAAGCACGCATTCGTCCGCGACTTGAAGTCGAAACGACAGGTTCTTCCATTGGATTCTCCAAAATCTGTCAGATGAACAGACCTGTTCCCGTTGTGAGAATTTCTAATTATAACACCATTTACGCTTCCATTTGAGCCGATTTGCCACTCGATTGGAAAACTGCCCGACGCTCAGCGGCTTGAACTGCATTTCTTATCAGCATGGCTACAGTTGTGGGGCCAACACCGCCGAGACGAGGAGTCACCCAGCCAGCCACTTCGGCGACCGACTCATCAACATCAGCCAGAAGGCGTCGCCCTCGCCACGTAATCCCACCACTGATGACAACTGCGCCAGGTTTTATCATATCGGGGGTTACAATATTCGGTATACCCACCGCAGCAACGACGATGTCTGCACGACGGGTGTAGTGAGCGATGTCCCGCACCCCTGTGTGGACAACCGTAACGGCGGCATTTGCCCCCGGTTGCTTGAGCGAGAGAAGTAGTGCGAGCGGGCGGCCAAGGGTTGGTCCTCGCCCGATGATCACCATTTCGCGGCCCCCGACGGGTATGTCGTAATGAATCAACATCGCTTGAATGCCTGCTGGCGTGCAGGGCACTGGCCCCTGCTCCTGGAGGACCAGCTTTCCAAGATTCACCGGATGAAGTCCATCCGCGTCTTTTGCCGGGTCCATACGAAGGAGTGCTTCATTGAAATCAAATCCCGTCGGCACAGGGTACTGAATGAGATACGCATCAACTTCGGAATTCTCATTGAATCGCTCAACAGCCGCTAACAATTCATCTTGGCTGGCGTTAGCATTCACGTGTTCGTGAAAGGATGCCACGCCGACCTGCTCGCATGTTCTGTGCTTATTGCGGACATAGCCTGCGCTGGCACTGTCATCACCGACAAGAATCGTCCCTAAACCGGGTGCGATGCCTTGTGCTTTGAGGTCAGTGACACGGTCAGTAACCTCGGCGAGCACCACGTCGGCTACCGGCTTTCCTTCTAATAATTTTGCTGGCATATCAACTAAAGCCTCTTTAAAATAGATCTACTTGATGCTAAGGCGGAAATGAAGGCGATAATGAGTCTACGGCACTTGTGCCCCTTGGGTTTCCACATAAACGGCATAAATGGACTGGCTACCCGTCATGAATAGCCGATTCCTTTTGACGCCGCCAAAACACAAATTCGAGCATACTTCCGGGAGATGAATCTTGCCGATTAGGCTTCCATCAGGTGCGAAAATATGCACACCGTCGTAACCTTCGCCGCCCCAACCTGCACTTGCCCAAAGGTTGCCGTCGGTATCACAACGGATGCCATCGGAGGTTCCGGGCGCCATCTCACAAAACATCCGACCGTTCGCCACACCCGCGTTCTCTATGACATCGTAAACCAAGATATGGCGTGGATGGTCTGGTTTATGCGATGCGCCGGTATCAACGAGGTAAAGCTTGGAGTAGTCGGGTGAGAAGCAGAGACCATTCGGTTTTTCGAGTTCATCGGTCACGACCGTCGCCTGGCCAGTGTCCGGGTTGAGCCGATAGACATTGGTCGGTAGTTCAAACTCCGCCGCTCCGCCCTCATAGTTCATGAGAATACCGTAGCCAGGATCGGTAAACCAGATATGCCCATCTGGATGAACGACAACATCGTTGGGTGCGTTCAACCGCACCCCCTCGAAACTGTCCATTAGCACAGTGATGCTGCCATCATATTCGGTGCGAGTCACGCGGCGTGTGCGATGTTCACAGGTGACAAGCCTGCCTTGCTTGTCGCGGGTATTGCCGTTGCTGTTGTTCGATGGCTGACGGAAAACGCTGACGTCGCCAGTCTCCTCACTCCAGCGCATCATTCTATTGTTCGGAATATCGCTAAAGAGTAGATAGCGACCGTCTCCAAACCAGACGGGGCCCTCCATCCACCGGGCACCTGACCACAATCGTTCCACCGCTGCGTTACCAAGTCTATATTTCCCGAAGCGGGGATCAATTATTTCAACGGCCGGATCGGGATACCTGACTATACCTTGATTCCAATCTCTATCCAATGTAAGTTCCTCCATAGAATTTCCCTATTTATCTTGCCTCTTCCATTTTAACCACTTGCCATCACCGAATGACCACATGCTCGCCCAGTTCGTTTTCGAGTCGATCGACCACGACTTCCAATGCGTCCTCGGGTTTTAGGTCGCCGGATTCAACAGCCCGAATGCCGAGAAAGAACGCCTCTGACCACGTACTCCAATAGGGGCTGTTGGGAAGGAAGGTCGTGAAATCTAACAGAGGTAACATCTTGTTTAAAAACTTGGCGCTTGTGTATGGTGGATATTCTGCCTGAGATTTTAGAATACCCAGATGACCGCTCTCCACTGCATAGGGGGTATTGAGTTCCTTTGTAGTTGCTTTGGCGATAACCAATAAAGCGAGGTCTGGATATTTACACCGGGAACTAATCATGTAAACCAGCGGATGCGTCAGGGTAATTGGCACTCCTGTGCGCCCCGCCGGGATAAGGGCAAAGCCCACATTCTTAAACAGGTAATTTTCTCCTCCACGATCACGGAGGTAGTTGTACGACCAATTGCCCCAATCCCATGAACCTGCAAACCAGAAAAGTATTTTATCTGCCGAACTGACGGCAGTGTCCCATTCATTCGGCTGCATTCCTAGAATTCTTTTAGATAGGACACGTCTTTCCTGTGAAGCCGAATACAGTAGCTGATACACTTTCAATACCGCTTTCTTATCAAAAAGCAGCGCATCGCCGTTGTTCACAATTTCGCCGCCTTGCGCAAAATAGTAGTAAAGAAAGTCGGGGCCATTTCGAGGACGATGCCACCAACCGTTGCCCGGTTTCACAACACTCGCTTGGACCGCCTGTTCCGCAGTATCTAGCATATCCTCCCAGGTAAACTCACCATTTTTAATGCGATTCGGCAGACTTTCAATCTGTCCATCAGTCCACCCTAACTTGCGTAAAAGCAGCTTGCTGTAGTAGAACGGTCGGACTTCAGCATCTTGTGGAACCCCCCAGCGTTCTCCATTCCACTCTGTCGCCCTCCACAATGAATCAATCACGTCGTTGAATTCTACGGATTTGCCGAGCATATCGGTAAGCGGAATAATCAGCCCGGCTGGCGCCCAATCGCCAATGTGTTCATGCCCGGAAACAATAATGTCGGGTGCTTCACCTGCGTCAGAAGCAAGCTCAAATTCGGTCTTGTAGTTCGCCCAATTTTTGTCATCTTGGATAATTTCAATGTGGATGTGGCGCTTATCGCCCCGGGAAGCCAATTCAGCATTAACAGCTTCCGCAGCGGCTATCAGATTATTGCAGCGTCCTTCCTCGGTCGGAGGATTGGCTTTACAGCGAGCTACGAGCGTAACTTGGGACGGTTCATCGCCACTTTTGCGAGATTCAGGTTTTGAATCTCGATTGCATCCAACAACGGCAATCAGCAATAAAAAGACAACAAACGAGGATAAGAATCTGCTTTTTGACATTTTCAATCCGCACCTTCAATCGATTGGTACGCCGCAACGGCTTTTAGTGCTTCAGGGGTAGCGATCTGATTCAACGCCCAAACTGCACCAGCACGGACGTTGTGACTTTTATCGCCTAAAGCTTCAATTAATTTGGACACAGCAAGCTCGCCAATCTCACCCAACGCCCCGACAGCACCGGAGCGGACCCAATGACTTTCGCTACTCAGGGCTTTAATCAACGCGAAAATGGCGGGTTCACCCATCTGACTCAACGCTTTAGTCGCCTCAGAACGAGTCCTGCGATTTTCGTCATTCAGGGCTTTAATCAACGCACGCACCGCTTTTGTATCTTCCCGTGCCATAACTCGCCTCCGTTTGTATTTTGGAAACATGACCGAGAAATCACAGAAAATTTGTCAATGTTGCACACTGTAAGATTTTAACCAACGCGATACCGATCAACCGCGTCCATGTCAAGTGCGATGCCCAATCCCGGTTTTTCAGGCACTTTTGTGTAACCTTCTTGAACGACCAACGGCTTTGCCAAAAGAGAGTGTTCCAACAGCATAAAAAGCGAAACGTGCCCAAGTGATGCATTTTTAATCGCTGCTGCCAAATGCACCATGAAAGCCGCAGAAATTCCCGTAAACCCCATCTGCATCCAGAACGGTTTGTTTGCGGCAGATGCGATATTGGCACATCGAGTGATGCTCGCCGCCCAACCGCTCAGAACGTAATAATCGTAGGCACTCGAAGAAAGTGAGACGGTCGGAGGCGGCGAGCCGAAATGAATGGCGAGGGGATAACCAAGTTCTTTCTTGATTGCTAGATACCCTTCAACGTTTGCCTGATCAATTGGGGATTCCAAGCACTTGACCTGTGGGTACTTCTTCAATCCTCGTCCAATTTCAATGGCGCGTTCCATTGTGCCAAAGGTACAGTTCGCGTCAATTGTAATCTCATAATCTTGAGGGATGATTTCCGCCATGCTCTGTACCTGTTCAATCACATCCGTGTGGGCACGTCTTTTGAACTTATGCGCTTTAAAACCGTTTTCGATGGCGATCTTTGCCTCCTGCCGCATTATCTCCGGTGGAAAACAGTGCGACCAATAAGCGATAGGTACGCGCTCTTGACACGGACCGAACATTCGCGCCATTGGCATTCCAACCGCTTGCGCCATCAGGTCATAAAAAGCAATTTGAAGCGGACCCGTGCTGTCATCCATGATGAACTCAAAGGGACTTCGGCCTAAATAGGTTTGAATTTTGTCTTCAGAAATCCCTGCTCCTTCTCCTACACCGATCAACCCTTCATCGGTATGGACACGATAAATTGAAGTCTGCACGGAGGGAGGTGACGAATTTTCCCACTGCTGACGGAACTCTCCTTCGTTCGCAGAAAACTCGTCGTCCGTCGCACGGTTGGCGTAATTCCAGCCTTTCTGAAGGTGTTCCCGAACGCGCTCCAGGTAAGGGATGTCCACAGTCATTTGCTCGA
>JADFGN010000367.1 GCA_022567695.1 Candidatus Poribacteria bacterium
ATGGAAACAGCCATGATGAACTTGTAGCCGAATTCGCAAGAATTCGGAAGCCAATCCCGCCCAAATTCTTGTTCGAGTCTGAAGTCTGGCGACTTCAGCTACTAACCTTTGGTGCTAGTTGCCGAGGGTGTAGTCACAACAAGGATCTCTTAACGTCCATTTTCATTTTGCGAAAAGATAGATCGCTGCTATGACTGGATCCATGATTCCAAACTAGCACCACTGGTTAGGCTCTGTTGACGAATTCGGGGAAACGCAGTTGTAGTCCAACTTTCTAAGTTGGCTCTTAGAAGATTCCAAGATAGAATCTTGGGCTCAACTGGATCGACAAATAATTCGTCAACACGCCCTAGTAAGTTGAAAAGTGTTAAACTCAACTTAACCTTTGACATTAAGCAAACAAGATAAGGAGTAGAAAAATGAGTGCTAAATATGTGTGGATGGGCATCGTTATCTCGATTATGGTTGGTATACTGCCTTGCTTGAGTCATGCGAAAATTGACCCAAATACGATTGTAGGGATGTGGCTCCTTGATGAGAACAAGGGTGATGTTGTCTCTGATTCCTCTGGCAATGAACACCATGGGCAAATTACCGGGCAGGCGAAATGGGTCAAAGGAAAATTCGGTAATGCCCTTGAGATTGGGGCTGCAAACTTCGCTAGAGTGCTACATGCGGATGATTTGAGTCTCAAAACCTTTACTGTCACCATTTGGTTTTCAACGAAGAGCAGTGGGGCTTGGATTGGCGTACTCTCTAAATCGCACAACAATCCCACTCGAAATTACACCGTCTATATTCACAAAGACAACAATACCGCGAGTATATCGATCGGTAATGAAGCTGGAGGAAATTGGCAAGATACCAGTGGAACCACCGTGGTAAATGACGGCGAGTGGCATCACATTGCTATCACCTTCGACGATAACACAGATGTCGGTCGAGTGTTCACGGATGGAGTAAAGGAAGGACAGTACACCGTCGCCACTAAGGTGCCCCAAAACAACGCCGACGTAACCTTTGCGGCATGGCATCATGCGGGCGGCAACTCTGGTTTTACTGGACTGCTTGATGAGATTGCCATCTTTAATGTTGCCTTGGAAGAGGCGGATGTAAGAGACGTCATGCAAAAAGGACTGAGCGAATTGTTGGGTGCTCCTGTAGAACCACAGGATAAGCTCACAACCAAATGGGGTAAAATCAAGTCATTCAAGTAATATCATTGTAAGAAGATTACCACTTTCTTCAGAACCCAAACAGCGAAGGAGGCAAGCATGCTAAAATCAGCATCTACAGACACAACAATTAGCCGGCGAAAAGGAATCATTGATTGCGATGTTCACGTCTCCCCAAAGAACATCGACGAGATTCGAGCATATATGACGCCCCCATTCCGAGACCGGTATCGCGGAGGTGGACGCGGTTTTTTCGGCAATCCGGTCCACGGTGGACGAATAGATGCCCGACCTCCTGATGGTAGTCGGGCTGGAAGCAATCCGGAATTCCTGCGCGAACAACTCATTGATGAGTACGGCATCGGACACGCTGTCCTGTTACCGCGTGCCTTCTGTAACCTTCAGCCAGATCCGGATTTTGGCATCGCAATCGCCGCTGCTCACAATGCGTGGCTAGCGGACACGTGGCTCACTAAATACAACGAAGATGGTTGCTTCAAAGGGTCGATTACCATTGCACACCAAGACCCACAGGCCGCCGCCGAGGAGATTGACAAGTGGGGAAACCATCCGCACTACGTTCAAGTGATGACCGACTCCGGGGCGCGTGCGCCATTCGGGCAGCGACAATATTACCCGATCTATGAGGCTTGCGAGCGACACGGCTTGCCCTTGGCTATCCATCCCGGCACAGACGGCATGGGTATCAATATTCAAGCCTCTCCCGGTTATCCAACGCACTACATCGAGTGGCATACCTGCCTTTCGCTCAGTTTCCAAGCCCACCTTGTCAGCTTGATTACCGAAGGTGTCTTCGAGCGATTCCCGAATTTCAAAGTGGTGTTGACCGAAGGCGGCGTATCGTGGCTTCCTACCCTGATGTGGCGGCTTGATGCGGAATGGCGTGCACTCCGTCCCGAAGTCCCGTGGGTTAAAAAACGCCCGTCGGAATACTTGCGTGACCACGTGCGATTGAGCTCACAGCCGTTGGAGCGTCCTGACAAAGATGAATGGCTCTTGACAACCTTTGAAGCTATGGATGCAGAACATATCCTCATGTTTTCCAGCGACTATCCGCATTGGGATTTTGATTCTCCCAAGACCGCTTTTCCAAAGCTGCCGGAGCATCTTCACAAGCGGATTTTTGAGTTGAATGCTCGTGAACTCTATGGCTTGTAAACGGGGAGGGCATCCGCATGGCAAAGCATATCATTGGAACAGTCAACGAAATTCCGACGGGGAAAAGGAAAATTGTGGACGTTGGGGGGAGATCGATTGGCGTCTTCAACGTCAACGGTGAATTCTACGCACTCAGAAACAGTTGCCCTCATCAAGGTGGACCGCTCTGTCGCGGGCAGTTGGCGGGGACAATGTTGCCGTCACGTCCGGGCGAATATCGGTGGGGGCGTGACGGCGAGATTCTCCGTTGTCCCTGGCACGGATGGGAATTTGACGTGACAACTGGAAAGTCGTTCTTTAATCCCCACCGCCTCCGGGTTCGATCTTACCAGGTAACAGTTGAATCGGAAGCGTCTATAGAAGAAGCGGATGCGTCTGTTGAATCCTATCGAGTCACTGTGGAAGATCGGTATGTGGTCCTACATCTTTAGAAAAACACAAGGGTTCGTCAAGCAACAGAAGGGAATCGATAGGGTTCAATATAAGTGATTGGCACATGCTTCATTGGAGATTCCTGAAAATGAATAACACCTGCTAATTGAGTCATGACTCAATCAATCACACGAAAGGGATTTATTATGTCTACGCTAACCTATCGCAAAGCTCCACCAGGCTTCACGAAAGAACAGTGGGAACAGTTCGATCGAGAAGGTATCCTTGTTATCGAAAATGCCTTGACTCAAGATGAGATCGATTACTATCTGGACGCCATTGATCAACTGACCGCCGCAGACCCGAAATACAAAGTGGATAAATTCTACGGTCCGGACAATGTCGCAACGAAGCATCCCGTCTTCACGGAGTTAATCGATCACCCCCGTCACGTCGGTTATGCCTACGACATCTACGGGGAATTGCTCAAGCTACACCTCTCTCAGGTTTTTATCCGACCACGCGACAGTTCACACAACGCATGGCACCCCGATGGCGCGCGTGCCCTGCCTTACGGTGTGTTTTCGCCGAGGTTGCCGATGCAAATCAAGATCGGTTATTGGCTTACAGACCTACCGCATCCAAAGATGGGGAACTTCGTGTGTATGCCGGGGAGCCATCGGCGGCAATATTTTGACGGTTACACGAAGCATACGAGTATACCGGGCGAGAAGATTCTGTGTTGCCAGAAAGGCACAATGGTAATCATGCACTGCGGGACTTGGCACCGCGTTGAACCCAATGAAAGCGATGTTGTGCGGAAGAACATTTTCCTTGCCTATTGTCCGTCATGGATTTGCGAGGCAGACCGACATCAGTGCGAGCCGGAATGGCTGAAAACGTTAAACCGGGAACAGCGAATCATCATGCGAAGCTACTCCCACGGCTATGCTCGCACCAAGCCCCCCAAGGACGATTTCCCACTGTTTCTGGACCGAGAAACCGGATTGGATTCCGATCCGGAGATATACGCCGACGGTGTGCCACTTCACATTCGGAAGCGTAGAGTCGCGCATGAACAGTGGATATAAGTGGGGCAAGTAAGTAGGTACTTGCATCCAATTCATTTCTGCCTCTACAACATTACCGAAATGATATGAGATAGAAAGGAGATTATCATGAGGCTAACAGATTCTCAAATCTCATTTTTCCACGATAACGGCTATTTGCGACTCGAAAATGTGTTAGACGAGGACGATTTACGCCCGGTGATTGACGAATATTCCGCCATCATTGACGAACGAGCGCGACGGCTACACAGCGAGGGAAAAATTAGCTCACTGTGTGCTAACGAACCTTTCACGCGACGCTTGCTGTGTCTGGCAAAAGAAGCCCCTGAAGTCGTTGCCGGGCTGGACATCATGCAGGCTCGTGGGAAGTCAACTTTCAACTTCCTCAAAAATCCTAAAATTCTGGATGTCGCAGAATCGTTAGTTGGTTCAGAGATCGTGTGCAATCCCATCCAACACATTCGCGCAGTGCTTCCGCCCCGCGAAACTGGCAGAGAACCGACGCATTGGCATCAGGACGCTGGTGTGTGTTGGCCCGACGCCGATCCCTACTTTATGCTCACCATCTGGATACCCATTGTGGATGTTACGTTAGAAAACGGCTGTTTAGAGGTGATGCCTGGCAGCCATAAGAGCGGCCTTCGAAAACATGTTACGCCTGGAGCCAGTATACCCCCGGAAGAACGTCCGGCGATCGAGCCAAAGCCGCTTCCTGTCGCCGCCGGGGGAGTCATCCTATTTCACAACTACACGCTCCACAGCGCACGACCAAACGAGACGGACACGGTACGCTGGAGCTTTGACCTCCGGTATCATGACGCTTACCAGCCAACAGGGCGTCCCTTCTATCCGGCGTTTCTCATGCGTAGCAAGCAGCGTCCAGACGCGCTACAAACAGATTATAAGACGTGGTGTGAACGATGGGAGTTTGCACTGGAAGCCGGGAAAAGTGCTAAACGCTATCGCTGGTAAAAGTAATCGCACGGGAGGATGCCCTGCGGATGGCGTTTGGAAAGCACTTTACAATTTCCAGCAACAGATGTATACTTAAACGTAAGGAACCGTTCAGCCACCATAGACATTCTCGGCTCGTAGTAACGACTTTAGTCGTTCATAGCTGGCCGGAACGACTGAAGTCGTCACTACGGTGCTATCCCCCTGAACGGTTACACGCAAGGAAGGGAAAGGTGAAAAGTGTCGAACATCGTCCTGGTTGGTTTTATGGGAACAGGCAAAACGTCTGTGGGGCGGCGGCTTGCCGAGAAGCTAAAGCTGTCATATATTGATACGGATGATGTCATTGAACAGGACAACGAAATGATTATCGCGGATATATTCCGTCAACATGGCGAACCCTACTTCCGTCGTCTTGAAAGCGATGCCGTCTGTAAAGTTTCTGGCCTAGACAACCATGTGATTTCGACGGGGGGCGGCGTTGTCATTCGGGAGGAAAACCTGGAGATGCTCAAGCGTAATGGGATGGTCTTTTCTTTGGCAGCCACGCCAGAAGAGATCTGGAAACGGGTGGGACATGAAATCCACCGTCCGTTGCTTCAGGCCCCCCAACCATTGGACAGAATTCGGAAAATGCTTGCCGCTCGGGCACCCTTTTACGCGCGTGCCGATTGCATCATTCATACGACTGGATTGTCGATCGAAGAGGTAACAGACCAAATTATCGAGGTATTTCAGCATGCCATCTATTGACGTTGAGCTTGGCGAAAACAGCTACCCGATCATTGTTGACTATCATATTCTTAACCGGGTTGGGGAATTGCTCAAGGCAAAAGCAAAGTCATCAAAAGTGATTGTGATTGCGGATACATTTGTAAGCAAACACTATGGGGAAATAGTTTCAGACAGTTTGTCGGATGCGGGATTTGATTCGCGAATCGTTGACGTACCTCCTGGTGATGAACAGAAATCCATGGAGTGGTTTGCCCGATTGCATGATGGATTGGTCGATCATCGTATGGATCGCGTGTCTACATTAATTACGTTTGGTGGCGGAGTCGTCGGCGATCTCGGCGGTTTTGTCGCTGCGACGTACATGCGCGGGATTGATTATGCCCAAATCCCGACCACATTGCTGGCACAAGTCGATGCTAGCGTCGGTGGCAAAACGGCGATTAATCATGCGAAGGGTAAAAATCTCATCGGTGCATTTTATCAGCCGAAATTTGTTCTGATCGATGTAGCACTCTTGCAAACGCTGCCACGTCGTGATATTCGAGCCGGGCTCATCGAAGTGATCAAGCATGGGGTGATCATGGATGCGCCGCTGTTCGATCAAATCGAAGCAAATCTTGACGCCATCCTTAATTTGGAAAGGGCTATTCTTATCGATGTTATCTCGAGGTCGTGCGAAGACAAAGCTAAAATTGTGGCAAATGACGAAAGAGAAAGCGGCGTGAGGGAAACCCTCAACTATGGACATACCTTTGGTCACGCGCTCGAAGCATTGACGGGTTATAATACCTATCGACACGGCGAAGCGGTTGCAATTGGCATGAACTGTGCTGCACAACTTGCCATCAATTTGGGGATGATGGATTCGGTGGATGGCACGCGCCAAAGAAAACTCCTGAAACGTGCAGAACTTCCTGTCCACTTTCCGCCGCAGATTTCGCCTGAGAAGTTGATTGAAAAGATGTATCTCGACAAGAAAACAAAACGCGAGAGGTTGCGCTTGATTCTGCCAGTCCGAATTGGTGAAGTGGTGCTTCGTGAGGATGTGCAGCAGTCGAGGGTTGCCGAAGCAATATCGCAATGTATGCAACGGGGATAAGACCAGATTTGTCGGGAGCTATTAAAGACTCGGCAAAGCCTGTAGTATTGCTTTGATTTCTGCTACCTCCGAGCCGCTTTTGAGTTGTTCAAAGACTCCAATCGCCTTTTGGCAAAATTCCCGTGCCAGCTCAAAATCCTTCATTTCAACATAAACTTCGCCGATGTTACGATATGCGACTGCTAACTGCTTGTTCGCACCCGCATCTTCGGCAATCTCAGCGGCTTCATAAAAGTAACCCTTTGCCAGATCCCAGATTCCCTTCCGTTTTTCAACCTCCCCTAGATTGATGTAGGCTTGTGCAATTTGTTGTGGAACACCGACTCGGTAAGTTTCCCCAAGCGCAGTTACTGCATACAATTCGGCGGTGTCAATATCGTCTTTTGCTAAAGAAACATCAACGAGGCATATGTACGATTCTGCCTCTCCCGTTGCATCGCCAATCTTCTGCTGAATTTCTAAACTCGCGAGATAATGCTTGTTGGCTCGATCATAATCCTTCCGGTAGAAACAAAGGATCCCTATTTTGCTTTGGAGATTCGCAACTAATTCTTGCGCTCCCGTGCGTTGAGCAATTGTTGTTGCCTGACTATAATATTCAAGTGCTCGGTCATATTCTGCCATAGTCGAATACATTGAACCCAAATTGATATAGGATTTTGTCAATCCTACTGCGTCACCGAGTTGTTCTTTGATTTCTATGCTCTTCTGGAAGTTTTCAATGGCGAGATCTGCTTGAGCCAGTTGGTGAACTGCACCTATATTATTGTATAACTGAGACTCGAGCATTTTATCGCCAATTCGCCTAGCTCGTTTAATGCCGTTTTGGTAATACTCGCTGGCTTGATCGAGCTGACCCCTTCTGTAGTAGTATGTTCCAAGATTCTTATCAATCGCGGCAATCACATCGTAAGCGGTGGTGTCCCTAACCAGATTGAGCGCCTTGAGTCCCATGTCAGTCGCCGGTTCAAATTCACCTTTTTTTGAGTGAACCCAGCCGATGGCGTTGTAAATCCGTGCTTCTTCAACCGCATCGTGTTGAAGTTCCAGACTTTC
>JADFGN010000368.1 GCA_022567695.1 Candidatus Poribacteria bacterium
ATATGCAGAACCCGCGTCAATTCCGGCATGGTCGTCCTTGACGGCGCCTATGATGACATCATCCTTGTTGATGTCAACGGCATACCCGAACTCGTCACCGATTGCCGCATCACCCGCCGTCAGTTTTGCCTGTTGTGTCCAAGTCGTACCATTACGCACGAAGATATACGCCGCACCAGATTCAATGCCGACGGCATCATTCCTATGCGCACCGACGATGGCAGTCTCTCCGCTGATTGAAACTGAAAATCCGAACATATCTTCCTCGACACCATCGTTGGCGGTGAGGAAAGCCTGCTGCGTCCACGTGGTGCCGTTACGTACGAAGATATACGCCGCCCCTGAATCTCTTCCGGCATCATCTCTTCCATGCGCGCCGACGATGGCGGTGTTCCCATCAATGGCGACGGCAGCGCCGAAGTGGTCAAGTGGCGCCGTATCGTTGACGATGAGCTTTGCCTGCTGCGTCCAGTTGGCGCCACTCCCGACGAAAATATATGCCGAGCCCCCCTCGGGAGCAGCATCGTCGTCGCCATAAGCCCCGATAATGCTGGTGTCGCCGCTAATGCCAACGGAATATCCAAACACATCACCGGTTTCACCGTCGCTAGGGACGATTTTCGCCTGCTGATTCCAATCTTGCTTTAGACGCACGAAGATGTATGCGGCACCGGAGTTCCTGCCTGCATCATCATCCTGACGGGCCCCAACAATGGCTGTATTCCGACTGATGGCAACAGCGCTACCGAACTGATCTTCTGTTGCGGTTTTCGTATCGAAGAGTTTTGTCTGCTGCGTCCAAGCGTTTTCATCAACTCCAAAGATGTATACCGCTCCTGAATTACGTCCGCCTGCGGTGTGACTTGGCGCGCCGATGATAGCAACGTCTCCACTGACAGAGACCGCTTCTCCGAACTGATCTCCCTTGACTTTATCACTCGCGATGAGTTTGGCACGCTCTACCCAGAAAGGTTTTTGACGTTGGATGATATACGCCTTCCCAAAGGAATCGTCTCCAATCTGACCGTTCCTCGCGCCAACGATGGCGGTCTCCCCGCTTATAGAGACAGAATATCCGAAGGCGTCACCGCGTTGCGCATCACTGGCAATCATGCGTTTACGAATTGCATTCCTCTTCTGTTTCCAAGTGTTCTCCTCACGCTCAAAGATATAGGCGGCGCCCCTGTCGCGGTTGTTGGGCGCACCAACGATAACAAAGTCTCCACTGATGGCAACGGAAAACCCGAATCGATCTCTTAGCTCCGTATTGTTACCAGTAAGTTTCGACTGTTGTGTCCAGTTATTCTCGTGACGCACGAAAATATACACCGCACCGGAATCCTCTCCTTTGGCATTGCTCCTAAGAACCCCAACGATGACCGTATCTCCGCTGATGGCAACCGCAGACCCAAACCATTCAAATGGCTTGGCATCATCTGCATGGAATTTCGCCTGCTGTGTCCACGAAGTTCCGCTACGCACAAAGATATATACTGCCCCCGAATCAGAGAAAGGCAGATTACTCCTGTGAGCAGAAACAACGGCGGTGTCACCATCAATTGCCACAGAAAATCCAAACGCATCCCCGGCCTCTAAATCATTGGGAAGCAGTTTCTGCTGCTGTGTCCAGCCGGTTTGGTCACGCACGAAGATGTATGCCGAACCTGTATTTTTTCCGGCATCCGCATTTCGTGGAACGCCAACGATGGCATAATCTCCACTAATAGCCACGGCAGATCCGAATTCATCACCCGCTTCTAAATCGCTGGAGACGAGCCTTTCTTGAAGCGACCACGCTGTTGTGCCACGCCTGAAAATATGTACCGAACCTGAATTGGTGCCGCTTTCGCCGTCGTCCTGAGGAACGCCAACGATGGCATAATCTCCGCTAATGGAAACGCTTGCTCCCAAATTGTCATTTACCACTGCATCACCGGAGGTCAACCTGTCAGCAGCGTGACTCCCTGCTAGATGTCCAATTCCTAAAATGAGTATCAGGAAGATGGTTTGTAACTTCTTCATAGTTTTTCCCTTCGCTGTTGTCATAACATATTGACTTGACTCACCGTTCTATTTCAAAATGATCATTCGTCGAGTCGCCTGAAAGTCCTCTGCTGTTAGTGTATAGAAATAGATTCCACTCGAAACCGTGTGTCCCAATTCATCCCTGCCATCCCAATATGCCGCGTTTTCCTTGCTGAAATAACCGCCTGCCTTTTGGATACCAAGGTTTAGTTCACGGACCATCCTCCCTTTGATGTCGTAAATCCGAATAATAACCGATGCTTTTTTCGCTAACGCATAAGGTAGCCATGTTTCTGGATTGAATGGATTCGGGTAATTTTGGAGCAACGCCGTTTGTTTAATCTGTCCCAGCGTTGTCTTTTTGCGTGAAGATGGGTCAACGGAAAAGGGAAAACCTTCCGGCAAAAAGCCGAGATCAATCGGATTAAAGATATACGCGGAGCCGGAATCCCTGCCGGCATCATCGTTTCCATGAGCACCGACGATGGCGAACGGGCCGCTGATAGAAACGGAAAGACCGAACAGATCAAACAAATTAGAACTCCCTGCGGTGATTCGCTTCTTCTCGCCCCAAGACAGATCGCTGCGTAAAAAGGTATAAGCCGAACCGTTATCACCTCCACCAGAATCATGGTCATCCTTGAAGGCACCGACGATAGCGGTGTCCCCGCTGATAGCAACAGCGGAACCGAATTCGTCGCCGGCTTCTGCATCGCTGGCGGTGAGCTTTACCTGCTGAATCCAACTCGCCCCACGGCGGAGGAAAACATAGGCGGAACCTATATCGACCAAGTTGCGGTCCTCCTTTGGCGCGCCGATAACGATGGTGTTATCATTGATGGAAACGGCGAATCCGAATTCATCACCAATTCCGACGTCGTCCGGGATAAGCTCGGTCTGTTGTGTCCAAGAGATTCCATTACGCACGAAGATATACACCGCGCCTGAATCCTCGCCCGCCTTATCCCTTTTATGCGCGCCGACGATGGCAGTATTTCTATTGATGGCTACCGAGAATCCGAACATATCTCCGGCCACCGGGCTACTGGGAAGGAGTTTTGCCTGCTGTGTCCACGAAGCACCACTACGCACGAAAATGTATGCGGCCCCCGAATCTCGACCTGCACTGCTTTTTCCAAAAGCACCGATGATTGCAGTGTCTCCATCAATCGAAAGGGAAGCACCAAAATGGTCGAATCGTTCGATGTCACTGGGGACGAGCTTTGCTTGCTGTATCCAAGAATTGCCGTTAAGCACGAAGACATATGCTGCCCCGGAGTCGGGCCCCGATACGTCTTGTCCAAAAGCACCGATAAGAGCGGTTTCTCCACTGATAGCAGCGGAATACCCGAACAGATCTCCCGGCGCAACATCGTTAGCAATCAGTTTGGCCTGCCGTGTCCAATTGATTCCTCGACGCCCGAAGATATATGCTGCGCCGGCGTTGCTGCCCCCATCATCGTCCTGCCGTGCGCCGACCACAGCGAAGTTCTCACCGATGGCAACGGCATATCCGAACTGATCTTCCGCCGCTGTTTCACTATCGCTAAGTTTAGATTGCTGCCTCCAAGCGGCTTCTTCAAGTTCAAAGATATACGCCGCTCCAGAGTTGGGACCTCCCGAACTGTGGCCAGGGGCTCCAGTGATGAGCCTGTTTTCACTGATGCCGACGGATAATCCGAACTCGTCTCTTGAGGTACTATCGTTGGCAGTGAGCTTGGCCTGTTGCTCCCAGATGAGACCACCAGTGGCAGTGAAAATATACACGGCACCAGAGTCGCCGGCACTCTTTGCGCCAATGACAGCCCTTTCGCCATTTATAGCTACGGAATAGCCAAACTCAGCGCCGTCCGCTTTTTCGGCGGGAATAATCCGCTTTTGGAATCGGCTCTTTCGCTGTACCCACTTGATACCCTCGCGCTCAAAAATATAAGCCGCTCCGCCCTTTCCATTTTTTGGGCATCCGACAATGGCTAAGTTTCCGCTAATATCCACGGAAAAACCGAACCTATCCTCTCTTCCTGTATTGTTTCCGACGACCCTGGCCTGCTGTGTCCAAGAGGTACCGTCGCGAACGAAAATGTAGGCGGCACCAGAATCATTTCCAGCTCTATCGCTCCGAATAGAACCGACAATCGCGGAGTTTCCGCTGATCGAAATGGCATAACCAAAAAAGTCAAACTGCTGCGTATCATCAGGGGTGAGCTTTTGTTGCTGAGTCCAAGCCTCCCCGTTACGCACGAAGACATACACTGCACCGCCATCCGCCCTCGGCCAATTATGTTTATACGCCCCGACGATAGCGGTATCGCCATCAAGAGAAACGGAGATACCAAAAAAATCTGCTACACCGAGATCGTCGGAAACGAGTTTTGCTTGCTGTGTCCACCCCGCTGAACGACGCACGAAAATATAGGCGGCACCTGCACTTTTCCCAATATCCCTCTCTTCTGTCGTTTCTATAATCTTCCCCGGTGCCCCAACAATGGCGTAATTTCCGTTCATGGCAACGGACAAACCGAATCGATCGCCAGCGCCTGTATCATTGGGGATGAGTTTTTGTTGCTGAACCCATTCCGCATCACTGCGTACGAAAATCCGGGCTGAGCCCGACTCGTTTCCGATATCGCTGTCATCATTAGGAACTCCTACGATGGCGTAGTTCCCGCTGATAGAAACGCTCTGGCCCAAATTATCATCGACGACGGCACCACTTGTACGAAGCTTAATTCTGGCTGCGTAACTTTCTGCCAGTTGTCCGATTCCTAAAATGAGGACGAGGAGGGTAATTCGTAACATCTTCATGGTTTCCCCTTCACTGCTGTCATGACATATTGACTTGATTTGCGGTCCGATTTATTAATGACCATCTGTCAGCTAAGTTCAGGGGCGGACAGTTTCGTTAACCTCCCCCAGCCCCTCCTTCGTAAGGAGGGGAGATCCGCAGGCGACGCAGGTCCTCCCCTTTGACAAGGGGGAGTTAGAGGGGGTTTTAAGTCTTTTTCTTCAAAGTGTCCGCCCCTGCCGTCAGCTAAGAGATCGTAGATAAGTTCCTTTCGTTGTCATTTATGCGACTCTAAATCATACCAAAATTCTGAGAATTCCGCAACGGAAAAACCTGATTCAATTTTCCGATTGACATAAATTCGGGAATATGCTATATTTCTGAATTAGTTAAATTGTGTTTCGCGAGGCTTCTACAAATCTGTACAGAGCCTTCCTCTTTCAACTTCTTTAGTTTCTAAGGCCACTCAATGTGGTGTCATTCTGAAACGAAGAATCTCAGTCTTGATATGCGGCCATGAAAAATTTAGGGGATTTTTAGACATCAGGTGAGATAGCCTATCCGACGAATGGGAGAAGGGAGCTGATAACCGTTCAGGTCATCTATGAAACACCGAGATGGGCGGAGCAAGACCGGAGCGGAGTAGATAAAATGTGATAGAAAACAGAGATGCAGGATTCAGGTTGCATCTTGTATCTACTTTTGCATCGTTTGGCATTCTTGCTTCCCCTTGAACGCTTACTCAAGTCAGCCTGGTTTATCATCTAATCACCAACAACCTATGGAGGTAGTTTCCATGAAATCCCATCGTATGCAGCGATCTTGGATGATTTCGTTAGCCGTGCATGTGTGCCTCGCTGTCATTTTCACTTACATGACAATCAATCCGGAGTATTCAGACAAAAACGATGCCATCAACGTGAGCATCCTCAGAGTCGCCCGACCCTCGGTAATTCCAAGGGCACCCATTGAAAATCTCGTCATTGTACCGATGCCTGTCCCGGATTTTCAGGTGACACCGCAATCGGAGTCGATCTCTCAACGTTCCGTCCGGGGACAGCAGGTCAAATCAACGGTTCGATCTGTACCGGCCTCAACACTGGCAACAAGGGGGATGGTTTCACTGCAACGCAGACAAGTCAGCGTTAATGTTTCATCTCCTTTCCATCAAAGGTTCACGGAGCCACTCACGACCGCAACAGATCTGCCAATTGAATCAAATCAGCCTCTTGTCGCAGGCTTGAGCGGCGGTTCGATTGCTGATGGCATCAATGGAGAAAGCAGTATCGGCTTGGGAAACGGCAGAGGGCGTAGTGCCTTGGGTTCAGGGGCGGATATCGGCCAAGGGCGCATCAGAAATCGTGTCGGGCTGACTTCTCTCGTTGAAGGAGCCGGCACGGCAAATATTGATGAATCGCTGGCCGGTGTGACTGATAACATTGCCCTGGGCAATAGCGTTCCTGAACTTCCAGAAGGTACGCCAGGTGCCATCATTCAAGGACGTGGGCGAGAGATTGTTGGCCAACTGAACCTCGTCCGCTTCGACGATCCACTTCATCCAAACGCTGATATATGAGGAAGCGGAATCGGAAATCTCCGATTTGGGGCAGGTCTGCCCTATTTGGTTAAATCGTTGAATGAAAAAACTGAAATCCAAACCGAACTTGTCGATGCGGTCAAGATTAACGATGCAGCGTTTTTTGAAGCACCGATCATCTTTATGGAACCGGTTCCCGGTTCTGCGTTAAAAGCCAAGAACAGACTCGGTGCGAATAATCCCATCTGGCAGATTCGCGGTTCACGTAGTACCCATGATTATACGCAACAAGAGGTCCAGAGGTTGAGGGAGTATGTCATAAACCGTGGAGGGTTTATCTATATGCCCACTCATGGGAATACGGAAGCGGCTCTTCGTCCAGCGTTGCGAGTGTTGCGACAGATTCTGCCCGAACACCAACTCTCTTTCATCCCCAATGATCACGAGATCTACAATGCCTACTATAAATTGAACGGCCCTCTCCGTTTTCCGATCCGGAAGATGGGAAGCACTATTTTCCATCACGGACGGTACAGTGAATTGCGGGGCATTGTCGTCGATGGGCGGCTCGCAGTTCTCGTCGATACGGAAGCCATGATGCATGTGATGGATGGGGCGGTTCAGAACCCCTTCTACGGACACTATGCAGATCTGAATAACATCCTGGATGAGTTTTCGCCTCACGCGGCACGGCAGTTGATCAATATTGTCATTTACGCAACGACGCACGGCAAAATCTCGGACTACAGCAACTATGTGCCAGAAACAGCTCTCAATACCCATGAGGATAAGGGAATACGAAAAACAGCCCCAGGAACTATCCAGAAATTGTAGTAGCCGAATTTGCAAAAATTCGGTTCTGAATGCTTTGATTCTCTGGGTTGTTGCCTTGAATCAGACCCGAAGGATTTGAATTTGAAGCTAATCATTCAGGTTCGGCTGTGAATTCAAACCGAGCAGTCTTTTTAAAGTCGGCGAAGCACGTTCAATGACCGCCTGTGAGACAAGCTTCAGATGGTCTTGCTGGGGCTTCATAAAAGAACGGCAGAAGAATCCCAGCAAGCCAACTCGATCGCCATCGGTATCATTCGCACCACTGCTGTGCCAAATGTGACCATGGACGATAATAACGTCGCCCTTCTTGCCGGTGACTTGAATAACATCGTCGTACGTTTCACCGGCTGAAGGACCGTAACCGCGCTTATGGCTTCCGGGAACAACCCGAGTGGCACCATTTTCCAACGTGAAGTCGTCGAGCAGGTAGATTGTGTTGGCACAAAGGGCAAACGATGG